>JBOFCR010000106.1:0-31758 GCA_051646165.1 Pseudomonas sp.
GCCTCGGCCAGGGAGCGGTTCTCGTTGGTCAGCGGGTGGCGCCGGCGGGTCTCGGAAAAGCGCTTGAGCAGGGTTTCCTCGTCGGCATCCAGGTACAGCACGTCGCACTGGATATGGCGGGCGCGCACTTCGTCGAGCAGTTCGGGGAAGCGCTTGAGCTGGCTGGGCAGGTTGCGGGCGTCGATCGACACGGCGACCTGCGGGTGCAGCAGTTCGGTCTGCAGCAGGGCCCGCTCGGCCAGTTCCGGCAGTAGGATAGCCGGCAGGTTGTCGATGCAGTAGAAGCCGTTGTCTTCCAATACATCGAGGGCGGTGCTCTTGCCCGAGCCGGAGCGACCGCTGACGATGATCAGGCGCATGACACAGTCCTGCTCAGTGGCCGTTCTGCACGTCGACGACGACCTGGTACAGGTTTTCGCTGCTCTGCGCCTGGCGCAGGCGCTCGCGCACCTCTGTACGGTCGAGCATGCTGGCGATCTGGCGCAGCAGTTCGAGGTGCTCGTCGGTGGCTGCCTCCGGCACCAGCAGGACGAACAGCAGGTCTACCGGGGCGCCGTCGATGGCGTCGAAGTCCACCGCCGCTTCCAGGTGCAGCACCGCGCTGATCGGCGCGCTGCAGCCGGGCAGGCGACAGTGGGGAATGGCGATGCCGTTGCCGAAGCCGGTGGAACCGAGCTTCTCGCGGGCGATCAGGTTTTCGAAGATGTCCTGGGCATCGAGATCGGGCAGATCCTTGGCGACCAGGTTGGCAATCTGTTCGAGAACGCGTTTCTTGCTGCCGCCAGGCACGCTCACCAGGGAGCGGCCGGCGGTCAGGATGTTTTCAAGTCGGATCATGGGTTGGCAGGTTTTAGCGAGCCGTGGCGCCTTGCAGGCGGCCCAGCTGCTTTTCCTTGTGTTTGATCAGTTGGCGGTCGAGTTTGTCGGCGAGGAGGTCGATGGCTGCGTACATGTCTTCATGTTCTGCGTTGGCCACCACTTCACCGCCGGCGATGTGTAAGGTTGCTTCGATTTTCTGTTTGAGCTTTTCGACGGCCATGGTCACCTGAACGTTGGTGATCCGGTCGAAATGGCGCTCCAGCCGGCCGAGTTTTTCCCCGACATAGTCACGCAGGGCGTCGGTCACATCCAGTTGATGTCCACTGATGTTGACTTGCATACCGCTTCTCCTTGTTGCCGTGTGTAAGAGGCAGGCTAACGGGCCTGCCACCGTAACACCTTGGCTTGGGAAGGCTCTTGCAGAACTGTCCTGAAATCCCCCGCGGGCAGGGCGCTGGCGCGCAGTCAGTTGTGCAAAAGCCTTCCCTCAGTGCCGCATCACCCCCACAGCTTGCGGATTACATCAACCGCTTGCGTTCGCTCGATGGCGCTATCCCAAGGGATTCGCGGTATTTGGCGACGGTGCGACGGGCCACCTGAATGCCCTGTGCTTCCAGTAAACCAGCGATCTTGCTGTCACTCAACGGCTTTTTCGCGTTTTCCGCGGCGACCAGTTTTTTGATGATGGCGCGGATCGCGGTGGACGAGCATTCGCCGCCTTCGGAGGTGCTGACGTGGCTGGAGAAGAAATATTTCAGCTCGTAAATGCCACGCGGGGTGTGCATGAACTTCTGCGTGGTGACCCGCGAAATGGTCGACTCATGCATGCCCACCGCTTCGGCGATGTCGTGCAGGACCAGCGGCTTCATCGCTTCGTCACCATATTCGAGGAAGCCGCGCTGGTGCTCGACGATCTGCGTTGCCACTTTCATCAGGGTTTCGTTGCGGCTCTGCAGGCTCTTGATGAACCAGCGCGCTTCCTGCAACTGGTTGCGCATGAAGGTGTTGTCGGCGCTGGAGTCGGCGCGTTTGACGAAGCCGGCGTACTGGGCGTTGACGCGCAGGCGCGGCACCGCTTCTTGGTTCAGTTCCACCAGCCAGCGCTCGTTGTGCTTGCGCACGATCACGTCGGGAACCACGTACTCCGGTTCGCTGGACTCGATCTGCGAACCGGGGCGCGGGTTGAGGCTCTGGATCAGCTCGATGACCTGGCGCAGCTCGTCTTCCTTGAGCTTCATGCGGCGCATCAGCTGGCTGTAGTCGCGGCTGCCAAGCAGGTCGAGGTGCTCGCCGGCCAGGCGCTGGGCTTCGGCCAGCCAGGGCGTATTCGCCGGGAACTGGCGCAGTTGCAGGAGCAGGCACTCGCGCAGGTCGCGAGCGCCGATGCCGGCGGGCTCGAAGTGCTGGATGCGACGCAGCACGGCTTCGACTTCGTCGGCTTCGACGTCCATTTCCGGGTCGAAGGAGGCGACGATTTCCTCGATGGTTTCTTCCAGGTAACCCTGGTTGTTGATGCAGTCGATGATGGTCACGCCGATCAGCTTGTCGGTGTCGCTCATCGGCACCAGGTTGAGCTGCCAGAGCAGGTGGCTCTGCAGGCTCTCGCCGGCTGAGGTACGGGTGGTGAAGTCCCACTCGTCATCGTCGTTGCTGGGCAGGCTGCTGGCGCTGGTCTGGTAGACGTCTTCCCAGGCGGTGTCGACGGGCAGCTCGCTGGGGATGCGTTCGCTCCACTCGCCCTCTTCGAGGGATTCGGCGTTGCTGTTGGTTTCCTGGTAGGTGGGTTCCGGGGCGGCGGCCTGGCTCGATTGCTCGGTGGCATCGGCCAGCGGGTCGGAATTGTCGAAGTCTTCGCCTTCTTCCTGGCGCTCCAGCATGGGGTTGGACTCCAGGGCTTCCTGGATTTCCTGTTGCAGATCCAGGGTCGACAGCTGGAGGAGGCGAATGGCTTGTTGCAGCTGCGGTGTCATCGTCAGCTGCTGGCCCATCTTGAGGACTAGCGAGGGTTTCATGCTGGAAGCTTTGCACCTTATCTGCTGGCGCTGGTGCGCCATTCACTACAGGGCGCCAGGGCGCCGCCAGTAAGCAAATTATATGCCCGAAACTTCGGGGTTTGCCTAGGCTTGACAACATCCATGTAGTGAAGCAGCGCCTGCGTCAGAGGCGGAACTCGTGTCCCAGGTACACTTCCTTGACCAGCTGGTTGGCCAGGATGGTTTCGGCATCGCCTTCGGCGATCAGTTGGCCATCGTTGACGATGTAGGCGGTCTCGCAGATATCCAGGGTTTCGCGCACGTTGTGATCGGTGATCAGTACGCCGATGCCCTTGGCCTTGAGGTGGTGAATGATCTGCTTGATGTCGCCGACCGAAATCGGGTCGACGCCGGCGAAGGGCTCATCCAGCAGGATGAACTTCGGTTCGGTGGCCAGGGCGCGGGCGATCTCCACGCGACGGCGCTCGCCGCCGGATAGGCTCATGCCCAGGTTGTCGCGGATATGGCTGATGTGGAACTCCTGCAGGAGGGTCTCCAGGGCGGCCTTGCGGCCGGCGCGGTCGAGATCCTTGCGGGTTTCCAGGATGGCCATGATGTTGTCGGCCACCGACAGCTTGCGGAAGATCGAGGCTTCCTGCGGCAGATAGCCGATACCGGCGCGCGCGCGGCCGTGCATGGGCTGGTGGCTGATATCGAGGTTGTCGATCAGTACGCGGCCCTGGTCGGACTGCACCAGGCCGACGATCATGTAGAAGCAGGTGGTTTTGCCGGCGCCGTTGGGGCCGAGCAGGCCGACGATCTGGCCGCTGTCGATGGACAGGCTGACATCGCGTACTACCTGGCGGCTCTTGTAGCTTTTCGCAAGATGTTGTGCTTTCAGAGTCGCCATTACTGCGCTTGCTCCGGCGTGCCGGTTTTCTTGCGCGGCTGCAGGACCATGTCGATGCGCGGGCGTGGCGTGGTCACCGAGGAGCCACTGGCGCGGCCCGCATTCACGATCTCGCGCTGGGTGTCGTAGACGATTTTCTCGCCTTCGAAGGTGTTGCCCTGCTGGATCACCTTGGCCTGGTCGATCAGCACGATGCGCTCATTGGTGGCGTAGTACTGGATGGTCAGGCCGTAGGCCTTGACGATGTCCTTGTCGGCGGCCGGTTTCTGCTCGTAGTAGGCGGGTTTACCCACCGAGGTGAACAGCTCGATGTCGCCGTTCTTGTCCTGGGTGATGGTCACGGTGTCGCCAGTGATCTTCAGGGTGCCCTGGGTGATCACCACGCCGCCGCGATACACCGCTACGCCTTGCTTGTCGTCCAGTTCAGCACTGTCGGCCTGTACCCGGATCGGCTGCTCTCGATCGCTGGGTAGGGCCCAGGCGGCGGCACTTCCGAGTGCGCTGCCCAGACTGAGCAGAAGGGGGAGGGTTTTAACGAACCTCATGCTGGCCTCTTACGTTGGACAGCAGGTTGATCCTGCCGTCATTCATGTACGCTTTCATTCCCTGTGCCGTGGTCACCCCGTTGGCGGCCTCGATTCTAACGGCTTGCTGGGTCTGCGCATATTCTTTGTCCGGAAATACGGTCATCCGGCTGCTGGTGATGACTATTGGTCGGCCTTTGGCGTCGGTGCGGGCGATGCGCACTTTGTCGATCAGTTCGACCTCGCTGCCTTGCGGGGCTACCTCGCCACGCTCGCTCTGTACGTGCCAGGGCAGCTCGGTGCCGCGGTAGAGATTCAGGTCGGGCTTCTGCACCAGGGTCACGTCGGTGGCCTTGAGATGCTCCAGTTTGTCGGCGGTCATCTCGTAGCGCAGCTTGCCGTCTTCCTGGAACTGCACGCTATGGGCGTTCAGTACATAGAAGTCGATGGTGTTGTCGGCTTCGGTTTGTGTGGTCTTGCCCATGAAGCTTTCCGGGCGGATGTTCCAGTAGCCGACCGCGCCCAGCAGGGTGGCGATCAGGATGGCGAGCAGGGCGTTGCGCAGTTTGCCTGGCATGGAAAGTCCTAGAGGTAAGCGGTCTGGGCGGCTTCAAGCGTGCCCTGGGCGCGCATGATCAGCTCGCAGAACTCGCGTGCCGCGCCTTCGCCGCCGCGGGCGACGGTCACGCCATGGGCGTGCTGGCGGACGAAGCCATCGGCGCTGGCCACGGCCATGCCCAGGCCGACCCGGCGTATTACCGGCAGGTCCGGCAGGTCGTCACCCAGATAGGCGACCTGTTCGTAGCTTAGTCCCAGCTCGCCGAGTAGCTCGTCGAGCACCACCAGTTTGTCTTCGCGGCCCTGGTACAGGTGCTGGATGCCGAGGTTCTGCGCGCGGCGCTCGACCACCGGGGTCTTGCGCCCGCTGATGATGGCGGTGCGCACCCCGGAGTTGATCAGCATCTTGATGCCGTGGCCGTCCAGGGTGTTGAAGGTCTTGAATTCGCTGCCGTCGACAAGGAAGTACAGCTTGCCGTCGGTCAGGACGCCGTCCACGTCGAAGATGGCCAGTTTGACCGCTTGGGCGCGTTGCAGCAGTTCGTTGCTCATTTACATCACTCCGGCGCGCAGCAGGTCGTGCATGTTGAGGGCGCCGACCGGCTGGTCCTCGTCATTCACCACCACCAGCGCGTTGATCTTGTGGTCTTCCATGATTTTCAGGGCTTCGGCGGCGAGCATTTCGGCGCGCGCGGTCTTGCCGTGGAGAGTCATCACGCTGTCGATGCTGGCATCGCGCACATCGATGCCCTTATCCAAGGTGCGGCGCAGGTCGCCGTCAGTGAAGATCCCGGCCAGCTTGCCGTCGGCTTCGACTATCACGGTCATGCCCAGACCCTTGCGGGTCATTTCCAGCAGGGCGTCGCGCAGGCTGGTGCCGCGCGGTACCAGCGGCAGGCGCTCACCGCTGTGCATAACGTTCTCGACCTTGAGCAGCAGACGTCGGCCCAGGGCGCCGCCCGGGTGGGAGAAGGCGAAGTCTTCGGCGGTGAAGCCGCGTGCTTCCAGCAGGGCGATGGCCAGAGCGTCACCGAGTACCAGGGTTACGGTGGTGGAGGAGGTCGGAGCCAGGTTCAGCGGGCAGGCCTCCTGGGCGACACGGGCATCCAGGTTGACTTCGGCGGCCGTGGCCAGCGGTGAGTCGGGGTTGCCGGTGATGCTGATCAAGGTGATGCCGAGGCGCTTGATCAGCGGCAGCAGGGTGACGATTTCGGCGGTGGAGCCTGAGTTGGACAGGGCGATCACCACGTCGTCGCGGGTGATCATGCCCATGTCGCCGTGGCTGGCCTCGGCCGGATGGACGAAAAACGCCGGGGTGCCGGTGCTGGCCAGGGTGGCGGCGATCTTGTTGCCGACGTGTCCGGACTTGCCCATGCCGACCACCACCACGCGGCCCTTGCAGGCCAGCAGCAGCTCGCAGGCGTGCACGAAGTCGCCATTGATGCGGCTCAGAACGCCTTCGATGGCCTCGATTTCGAGGCGGATGGTGCGTTGGGCCGAATGGATCAGTTCGCTGGATTGGGACATGAGGGGATTGACGACGCCGGGCGGAAAAAGCGGGATTATAACGGCAAAGCCGGGTTCGCTCACCTCCGACCATCCGCCTTGGGTAAAGGTGCCGGGAAAACGCATGAAAAGATTGCCATGCCTTGGGCCTGGCGCCGGCCAGTGCTATATTCCGCGCCTTGTTCGGCCTGCCCACTGTGCGTGCGGTGCCCCAGTGGTGGGATGCTGCGTCTGTCCATGGAGGCTGTGTCACAAGGAGTTTGGATGAGCGCCGAGAATAGTTATGCCGTCGAGTTGAAGGGGCTTTCCTTCAAGCGTGGCACGCGCAACATCTTCGATAACATCGATATTCGCATTCCGCGCGGCAAGGTCACCGGCATCATGGGGCCTTCCGGTTGCGGCAAGACTACCCTGCTGCGCCTGATCGCCGCCCAGCTCAAGCCGTCCAGCGGCGAGGTCTGGGTCAACGGGCAGAACCTGCCGGCCCTGTCGCGCAGCGATCTGTTCGACATGCGCAAGCAGTTCGGCGTGCTGTTCCAGAGCGGCGCGCTGTTCACCGATCTCGATGTGTTCGAGAACGTGGCTTTCCCGCTGCGCGTGCATACCCAGCTGCCCGACGAGATGATCCGCGACATCGTGCTGATGAAGCTGCAGGCCGTGGGCCTGCGTGGCGCCGTCGAGCTGATGCCGGACGAACTGTCCGGCGGCATGAAGCGCCGGGTGGCGCTGGCCCGGGCGATTGCCCTGGACCCGCAGATCCTTATGTATGACGAACCCTTCGTCGGCCAGGACCCCATCGCCATGGGCGTGCTGGTGCGCCTGATCCGCCTGCTCAACGATGCCCTGGGCATCACCAGCGTGGTGGTGTCCCACGACCTGGCGGAAACCGCCAGCATCGCCGACTACCTCTATGTGGTAGGTGATGGTCAGGTGCTGGGGCAGGGTACGCCGGCTGAGCTGATGAGTTCGGATAACCCGCGTATCCAGCAGTTCATGCAGGGCATTCCCGATGGGCCGGTGCCTTTCCACTATCCGGCGCCGGATTACCTTGATGATTTGCTGGGAGCGCGTTGATGCGTAAGTCGTCCCCGCTGGAACGCATCCGCCTGCTTGGCCGTTCCGGGATCGATGTGGTCGAGGCCCTCGGCCGTTCGACCCTGTTCCTCGGCAGTTCGCTGTTTGGTCGTAGCGGCCTGCGCAACGGCGGCCAGCTGCTGATTCGCCAGCTGTATTCGGTGGGTGTGCTGTCGCTGCCGATCATCGTGGTCGCCGGCCTGTTTATCGGCATGGTGCTGGCCCTGCAGGGCTTCAATATCCTCACCAGCTACGGCTCGGAGCAGGCGGTCGGGCAGATGGTGGCCCTGACCCTGCTGCGCGAGCTGGGGCCGGTGGTCACCGGTCTGTTGTTTGCCGGGCGCGCCGGTTCGGCGCTGACCGCAGAAATCGGCAACATGAAGTCCACCGAGCAGTTGTCCAGCCTGGAAATGATCGGTGTCGATCCGCTCAAGTACATCATCGCACCGCGCCTGTGGGCCGGTTTCATCTCCATGCCGCTGCTGGCCACCATCTTCAGCGTGGTCGGCATCTGGGGCGGGGCAATGGTTGCCGTCGACTGGCTGGGTGTCTACGAAGGCTCGTTCTGGTCGAACATGCAGAACAGCGTGGAATTCACCGAGGATGTGCTCAATGGCGTGATCAAGAGCATGGTGTTCGCCTTCGTCACCACCTGGATCGCCGTGTTCCAGGGGTATGACTGCGAGCCGACTTCCGAAGGTATCAGCCGTGCCACCACCAAGACCGTGGTGTACGCCTCGCTGGCCGTGCTCGGCCTCGACTTTATTCTGACCGCCCTGATGTTTGGAGATCTCTGATGCAAAGCCGCTCCCTGGAAATCGGCGTCGGCCTGTTCCTGCTGGCCGGACTGCTGGCCCTGTTGCTGTTGGCCCTGCGGGTTAGCGGGTTGTCCGCGACCGGCTCGGGCGATACCTACAAGCTGTATGCGAACTTCGACAATATTGCCGGTCTTACGGTCAGGGCCAAGGTCACTATGGCCGGCGTGACCATCGGCAAGGTCACCGCCATCGACCTGGACCGCGACAGCTACACCGGTCGGGTGACCATGGAGGTCGAGAAGCGGGTGAACAACCTGCCGCTGGACTCCACGGCTTCTATCCTTACTGCTGGCCTGCTGGGCGAGAAGTACATCGGTATCAGTGTGGGCGGCGAGGAAGACCTGCTCAAGGATGGCGGTACCATTCATGACACCCAGTCATCCCTGGTGCTGGAAGACCTGATCGGCAAATTCCTGATGAACTCGGTGAACAAGGAAAGCAAATGAGCATGCTCAAAGCCCTGCGTAACAGCCTGCTGGCCGTGCTGGCGATTGCGCCGCTGCTGGTTCAGGCCGCGCCCAGCGCCCACGATGTGGTGGAGCAGGCCACCAGCCAGTTGCTGGATGACCTCAAGGCCAACAAGGCGGCCTACCAGCAGAATCCGCAGTCCTTCTATGACACCCTCAACCGTATTCTCGGTCCGGTGGTGGATAGCGACGGCATCTCGCGCAGCATCATGACCGTCAAATATTCGCGCAATGCCACCGACGAGCAGATGCAGCGTTTTGCCGACAACTTCAAGCGCAGCCTGATGCAGTTCTACGGCAATGCCCTGCTCGAGTACGACAACCAGGGCATCCGCGTGCTGCCGGCCAAGGCCGAAGGCGCCGACCGCGCCAGCGTCGGCATGGAAGTGAGCGGCAAGAATGGCGCCGTCTACCCGGTGTCCTACACCATGGTGCTGGTCGACGGCCAGTGGATGCTGCGCAACGTGATCATCAACGGCATCAACGTCGGCAAGCTGTTCCGCGACCAGTTCGCCGATGCCATGCAGCGCAACGGCAATGACCTGAACAAGACCATCGACGGCTGGGCCGACGTGGTGGCCAAGGCCAAGGACAGCGCCGAAGGCCAGCAGGCTGGCGGACAATGAGCGAGAGCGCCATTCGTCAGGGGGCTGCCGGTGAGCTGCTGCTCTCCGGAGTGCTCGATCATCGCACTGGCCCGGCGCTGCGCGAGGCCGGGCGTCAGCTGATTCAGAACAGTCCTACGGCCAGCCTGGTGCTCGACTGCTCGGCGGTGGAGAAGTCCAGCAGTGTCGGTCTGTCGCTGCTGCTGGCGTTCCTGCGCGATGCCCGCGCAGCCGGCAAGAGCCTCAGCACCCGTGGTCTGCCGGGTGACATGCAGGAGATCGCCCGGGTCTCCGGGCTGCACGAGCTGTTCGTCCCGGCGGCCTGACCGATCGCGCCCTCCGTCAGCGATCCCGGCCACGGGCTTCGCAGGCGGGGGGCTTTTTTGTATGATTGCCGCCCCCGCGAGCCTCGGCCCGCTGAAATACCCATTTGTGCCGATCGAGGTTGAGCATGCAGGCCGTCGAAGTAAAAAGCCTCCTGGAGGCGAAATTGCCCAACACCCAAGTCGAGGTGGAAGGCGAGGGCTGCAATTTCCAGCTGAACCTGATCAGTGACGAACTGGCCGCGCTCAGCCCGGTCAAGCGCCAGCAGCAGATTTACGCCCATCTCAACGAGTGGATCGCCAGTGGCGCCATCCATGCCGTGACCATGAAATTCTTCAGCCAGGCCGCCTGGGCCGAGCGTTCCTGAGCCTGCGGGCAGCGAGATCCAAATGGACAAACTGATTATTACCGGCGGTATCCGCCTCGATGGCGAAATCCGTATCTCCGGGGCGAAGAACTCGGCCCTGCCGATCCTGGCCGCCACCCTGCTGGCCGACACCCCGGTCACCGTGTGCAACCTGCCGCACCTGCACGACATCACCACCATGATCGAGCTGTTCGGTCGCATGGGCGTGCAGCCGATCATCGACGAGAAGCTCAGCGTCGAAGTCGATGCCAGCAGCATCAAGACCCTGGTCGCGCCGTACGAACTGGTGAAGACCATGCGCGCCTCGATCCTGGTACTCGGCCCGATGGTTGCCCGCTTCGGTGAAGCCGAAGTCGCGCTGCCTGGCGGTTGCGCCATCGGTTCGCGTCCGGTCGACCTGCACATCCGTGGCCTGGAAGCCATGGGCGCGAAGATCGACGTCGAAGGCGGCTACATCAAGGCCAAGGCGCCGGAAGGCGGCCTGCGTGGCGCGCACTTCTTCTTCGATATCGTCAGCGTGACCGGTACCGAGAACATCATGATGGCCGCGGCCCTGGCCAAAGGCCGTACCGTGCTGGAAAACGCCGCGCGTGAACCGGAAGTGGTCGACCTGGCCAACTTCATCAACGCCATGGGCGGCAAGGTCAGCGGTGCCGGTACCGACACCATCACCATCGACGGCGTCGAGCGCCTCGGTGGCGGTCGTTACAGCGTCATGCCCGACCGTATCGAAACCGGTACCTACCTGGTGGCCGCTGCCGCCACCGGTGGCCGGGTCAAGCTGAAGGACACCGATCCGACCATCCTCGAGGCCGTACTGGCCAAGCTGCAGGAAGCGGGTGCCGAGATCACCACCGGCAAGGACTGGATCGAGCTGGACATGAAGGGCAAGCGTCCGAAAGCCGTCAACGTGCGCACTGCGCCGTATCCGGCCTTCCCGACCGACATGCAGGCCCAGTTCATCTCCCTCAACGCCATCGCCGAGGGTACTGGCACCGTCATCGAGACCGTGTTCGAGAACCGCTTCATGCACGTCTACGAGATGAACCGCATGGGCGCGCAGATCCTGGTCGAAGGCAACACTGCCATCGTCACCGGTGTGCCGGAGCTCAAGGGCGCGCCAGTCATGGCCACCGACCTGCGCGCTTCCGCCAGCCTGGTGATCGCTGCCCTGGTTGCCGACGGCGAAACCCTGATCGACCGCATCTACCACATCGACCGTGGTTACGAGTGCATCGAAGAGAAACTGCAGCTGCTCGGCGCCAAGATCCGCCGCGTACCGGGCTAGGTTGGCGCTGAGCGTAGCGAAGCCCAACAGCCGGCTCCCAGAGCCGGCGACCCCGATTCAAAGGATAATTGCTTCATGCTGACCATCGCGCTGTCCAAAGGCCGCATTCTCGACGACACCCTGCCGTTGCTGGCCGAAGCCGGTATCGTGCCGACCGAGAATCCGGAAAAGAGCCGCAAGCTGATCATCTCTACCACCCAGGACGATGTGCAGCTGCTGATCGTGCGGGCCACCGACGTGCCGACCTATGTCGAGCATGGTGCGGCCGACATCGGCGTGGCCGGCAAGGACGTGCTGCTCGAGTACGGCGGTGAACTCTACGAGCCGCTGGACCTGCAGATTGCCAAGTGCAAGCTGATGACCGCCGGCAAGGTTGGCGCACCGGAGCCGAAAGGTCGCCTGCGCGTGGCCACCAAGTTCGTCAACGTGGCCAAGCGTTATTACGCCGAACGGGGCCGTCAGGTCGAAGTGATCAAGCTGTATGGCTCCATGGAGCTGGCACCGCTGGTCGGTCTGGCCGACGTCATCATCGACGTGGTCGACACCGGTAACACCCTGCGTGCCAATGGTCTGGAAGCCCAGGAACTGATCGCCACCATCAGCTCGCGGCTGATCGTCAACAAGGCTTCGATGAAGATGCAGCACAGCCGCATTCAGGCGCTGATCGATACCTTGCGCGGTGCCGTCGAGTCCCGACACCCCAGCTAATACCCTCAACGCGGCGTTACGCCGCGTCTGCCTATCCGTGTCATAGCCACTTTTCTCGGGCGTCCATACGGTGGGCTTGGTAGCCTAGCGACGCCCGAGCATTTGCCAATCAAGAGGCCCGCTATGACCAGCTCCATTGCTATCCGCCGACTCAACGCCGCTGACCAGGACTTCGCTCGTCATCTGGATCATCTGCTGAGCTGGGAAAGCGTGTCGGACGACGCGGTCAACCAGCGCGTGCTGGACATCATCAAGGCCGTGCGTGAGCGCGGCGATGCCGCCCTGGTCGAGTTCACCAAGCAGTTCGACGGCCTCAACGTCGCCTCCATGGCCGACCTGATCCTGCCGCGCGAGCGCCTGGAACTGGCCCTGACCCGCATCACCGCCGAGCAGCGCGCTGCCCTGGAAAAGGCTGCCGAGCGCGTGCGCATCTACCACGAGCGGCAGAAACAGGACTCCTGGAGCTACACCGAGGCCGACGGCACGGTGCTGGGGCAGAAGGTCACCCCGTTGGACCGCGCCGGCCTGTACGTGCCCGGCGGCAAAGCTTCCTACCCATCCTCGGTACTGATGAACGCCATCCCGGCCAAGGTTGCCGGCGTGCCGGAAGTGGTGATGGTGGTGCCGACCCCGCGTGGCGAGATCAACGAGATCGTCCTTGCCGCCGCCTGCATCGCCGGCGTTGACCGCGTATTCACCATCGGTGGCGCCCAGGCCGTGGCTGCGCTGGCCTACGGCACCGAGAGCGTGCCGCCGGTGGACAAGATAGTCGGGCCGGGCAACATCTATGTGGCCACCGCCAAGCGCCATGTGTTCGGCAAGGTCGGCATCGACATGATTGCCGGCCCTTCGGAGATTCTGGTGGTGTGCGACGGCCAGACCGATCCGGACTGGATCGCCATGGACCTGTTCTCCCAGGCCGAGCACGACGAGGACGCGCAGGCCATCCTGGTCAGCCCGGATGCCGCCTTCCTTGATCGTGTGGCGCAAAGCATCGCCAAGCTGCTGCCGACCCTGGAGCGCGAGACCATCGCCCGCACTTCCATGGAAGGCCGCGGCGCGCTGATCCAGGTCGCCGACATGGCCCAGGCCATCGAGGTGGCCAACCGCATCGCCCCGGAGCACCTGGAGCTGTCGGTGGAAAACCCCGAGCAGTACCTGCCTGAGATCCGCCATGCCGGCGCCATTTTTATGGGCCGTTACACCGCCGAGGCGCTGGGCGACTACTGCGCCGGGCCGAACCACGTGCTGCCGACCTCCGGCACCGCGCGCTTCTCCTCGCCGCTGGGCGTATACGATTTCCAGAAGCGCTCGTCGATCATCCATTGCTCGGCCGAGGGTGCTTCCGAACTGGGCAAGGTCGCCTCGGTGCTGGCCCGTGGCGAGTCGCTGACCGCGCATGCGCGCAGTGCCGAGTACCGCATCAAGAACTGAGTGTTCCGGGGCGCGTTGTGCGCCCCTCATCAAAGAATCGATTCGAGGAGAGAAGGGCAGATGAGCAAATTCTGGAGCCCCTTCGTCAAGGACCTGGTGCCCTACGTGCCGGGTGAGCAGCCGAAACTGGCCAGGCTGGTCAAGCTCAACACCAACGAGAACCCCTACGGCCCGTCGCCCAAGGCGCTCGCCGCCATGCAGGCCGAGCTGAGCGACAGCCTGCGCCTGTACCCGGACCCGAACAGCGACCGCCTGAAACAGGCAGTGGCCGACTACTACGGTGTGAGCACTGCCCAGGTGTTCGTCGGCAACGGCTCCGACGAAGTGCTGGCGCACGCTTTTCACGGCCTGTTCCAGCACGGCCGGCCGCTGTTGTTCCCCGATGTCACCTACAGCTTCTACCCAGTGTACTGCGGCCTGTACGGCATCCCCTACGAGGCGTTGGCGCTGGACGAGCAGTTCCAGATCCGCGTGGAAGACTACGCGCGCCCCAATGGCGGCATCATCTTCCCTAATCCCAATGCGCCGACCGGCTGTGCCCTGGGCCTGGAAGCCATTGAGCGCCTGCTCAAGGCCAATCCGGATACCGTGGTGCTGGTCGACGAGGCCTATATCGACTTCGGCGGCGAGACGGCGATCAAGCTGGTCGAACGCTACCCGAACCTGCTGGTGACCCAGACCCTGTCCAAGTCGCGCTCGCTGGCAGGCCTGCGCGTCGGCCTGGCGGTTGGTCATCCGGATCTGATCGAGGCGCTGGAGCGGATCAAGAACAGCTTCAACTCCTACCCGCTGGACCGCATGGCGATTGCCGGTGCGGCGGCGGCGTTCGAGGACGAGGCCTACTTCCAGCAGACCTGCCAGGCGGTGATCGCCAGCCGCGAGGCGCTGGTCGAGGCCATGACTGGCCTGGGCTTCGAGGTGTTGCCGTCAGCCGCCAACTTCGTCTTCGCCCGTCACCCGCAGCGCGATGCCGGCGAGCTGGCTGGGGCCCTGCGCGAGCACGGGGTGATCGTGCGCCACTTCAAACAGCAGCGTATCGCCCAGTTCCTGCGTATCACCATCGGTGCACCAGAACAGAACCAGGCGTTGCTGGATGCCCTGGGCCAGGTGCTGTAACGGGTCTGACACCACTATGAAAAAAGGCGCCTCTCGGCGCCTTTTTTCATTCCTGCTGCTGGGTTTCCGCCGGAGGACGTACGCCGATCTCGGCAGTCAGCTTCAGGGTCTCGCCGTTGCGCAGCACTTCCACGACTATCTTGTCGCCGGGCTTGGCACGCGCCACCTGGTTCATCGAGCGGCGGCCATCGACGGCGGCTTCGTCGGCGATCTTCAGAATCAGGTCGCCCGGTTGCAGGCCGGCCTGCTGGGCAGGGCCATTGCGGTAGATGCCGGCGACCAGGATGCCGGCGCGGCCCTGCAGGCCGAAGGACTCGGCCAGCTCCTGGGTCAGCGGCTGCACTTCGATGCCCAGCCAGCCGCGGATCACTTGGCCATGCTCGATGATCGCCTTCATCACTTCGCGCGCCAGTTTCACCGGGATGGCGAAGCCAATGCCCTGCGAGCCGCCGGACTTGGAGAAGATCGCGGTGTTGATGCCGATCAGGTTGCCGTGCGCGTCGACCAGGGCGCCGCCAGAGTTGCCGGGGTTGATCGCCGCATCGGTCTGGATGAAGTCTTCGTAGGTGTTGAGCCCTAGCTGGTTGCGCCCGGTGGCGCTGATGATGCCCATGGTCACGGTCTGGCCGACGCCGAAGGGGTTGCCGATGGCCAGGGTGACGTCGCCGATCTTGATCTGGTCGGAGCGGCCGAGGGTCATGCTCGGCAGGTCCTTGAGGTCGATCTTGAGCACGGCCAGGTCGGTTTCCGGGTCGCTGCCGACCAGGCGGGCCACGGTCTCGCGGCCGTCCTTGAGGGCCACGACTATCTGATCGGCGCCGCTGGTCACGTGGTTGTTGGTCAGCAGGTAGCCTTCCGTGCTCATGATCACCGCCGAGCCCAGGCTCGACTCCATGCGGCGCTGTTTCGGCAGGTTGTCGCCGAAGAAGCGGCGGAACACCGGGTCGTCGAACATCGGCGAGGCCGAGCGGCTGACCATCTTGGTGGTGTACAGGTTGACCACCGCCGGTGCGGCGCGGCTTACCGCGTCGGCATAGGACACCGGGCCTTCCTGGGCCACACCGTAGTGCGGCGCCTGCTGCAGGTAGACGTCATGGCTGGGCAGGCCGACCCATTGCGGGTAGCGCTGGATGATCAGCAACGCCAGCAGCAGGCCGGCCAGCAGGGGCCAGCCGAGGAAACGCAGGGCCTTGAGCATCGATGGTGAATCCTGAGGGTTGCGAGGGCAAAGAGTGGCCCTTAAGGTGGCGGCATTATAGAGGGGCACCCGGCAAGAAAGCAGTGCCCTTAGTGCTTTTGAGGAGTCTCCCATGGCCATTGCCCTGACCACCCTGGTCGAGGAAGCGAATCGCTTCCTGAATGCCGCGCGCATCAGCGACTACTGCCCCAATGGCCTGCAGGTCGAAGGCCGTCCGCAGGTACGCCGCATCGTCAGTGGCGTCACCGCCAGCCAGACGCTGCTGGATGCCGCGGTGGAGGCCGAGGCCGATGTGGTGCTGGTGCACCACGGCTACTTCTGGAAGGGCGAGGACGCCTGCATTACCGGAATCAAGCGCCGCCGCCTGCAGACCCTGCTGGGCAACGACATCAGCCTGCTGGCCTACCACCTGCCGCTGGATATGCATCCCGAGGTGGGTAACAACGTGCAGTTGGCGCGCCAGCTGGATATCACGGTGGAAGGCCCGCTCGACCCGAACAATCCGAAAGTGGTCGGTTTGCTCGGTTCGCTGGCCGAGCCGATGAGCGCCCGCGACTTCGCCCGTCGCGTGCAGGAAACCCTGGGGCGCGAGCCGCTGCTGGTGGACGGCGAAGGCATGATCCGCCGGATTGGCTGGTGCACCGGGGGTGGCCAGGGTTACATCGACAACGCCATCGCCGCCGGCGTCGACCTGTACCTGACGGGCGAAGCCTCGGAGCAGACCTTTCACAGTGCGCGCGAGAACGGCATTAGCTTTATCGCCGCCGGCCACCACGCCACCGAGCGTTATGGCGTGCAGGCCCTGGGTGATTACCTGGCACGGCGTTTCGCCATCGAACACCTGTTTATCGATTGTCCGAACCCCATATAAACCGCTGATTCTTCGGGCATAAAACTAGATCTTTTCGATCTAAGAGGCTGCCTGAATAGAAGATGGCGCTGTGCTAGAGTGCGCGCTCGTCCACGGCCCGCCGGCCGTTCATTCCCAGATCTGTGATAAGCCATGCTCGATAAACTGACGCACCTGAAACAGCTCGAGGCGGAAAGTATCCACATCATTCGTGAAGTGGCCGCCGAATTCGACAACCCGGTCATGCTGTATTCCATCGGCAAAGATTCCGCCGTGATGCTGCACCTGGCACGCAAGGCCTTCTTTCCCGGCAAGCTGCCGTTCCCGGTGATGCACGTCGATACGCGCTGGAAGTTCCAGGAGATGTACAGCTTCCGCGAGAAGATGGTCAAAGAATACGGCCTGGACCTGATCACCCACACCAACCCCGAGGGTGTGGCGCAGGACATGAACCCCTTCACCTACGGCAGTGCCAAGCACACCGACGTGATGAAGACCGAGGGCCTCAAGCAGGCACTGGACCAGTACGGTTTCGACGCCGCCTTCGGTGGCGCACGCCGCGACGAAGAGAAGTCGCGCGCCAAGGAGCGCGTGTACTCCTTCCGCGACAGCAAGCACCGCTGGGACCCGAAGAACCAGCGTCCCGAGCTGTGGAACGTGTACAACGGCAACGTCAAGAAGGGCGAGTCGATCCGCGTATTCCCGCTGTCCAACTGGACCGAGCTGGATATCTGGCAGTACATCTATCTGGAAAGCATCCCGATTGTGCCGCTGTACTTCGCCGAAGAGCGCGAAGTGATCGAGATGAACGGCGCGCTGATCATGATCGACGACGAGCGCATCCTCGAACACCTCACCCCTGAGCAGAAAGCCAGCATCCATAAAAAGATGGTGCGCTTCCGTACCCTGGGTTGCTACCCGCTGACTGGTGCCGTGGAATCCACCGCCAGCACCCTGCCGGAAATCATCCAGGAAATGCTGTTGGCCAAAACCTCTGAGCGCCAAGGCCGAGTCATCGACCATGACTCTTCCGGTTCGATGGAAGAGAAGAAACGTCAGGGGTACTTTTAATATGTCGCACCAATCCGAACTGATCAGCGAGGACATCCTCGCCTACCTGGCCCAGCACGAGCGTAAAGAGCTGCTGCGCTTCCTGACGTGCGGCAACGTCGACGACGGCAAAAGCACCCTGATCGGCCGCCTGCTGCATGACTCCAAGATGATCTATGAAGATCATCTGGACGCCATCACCAAAGACTCGAAGAAAGTCGGCACCACCGGTGAAGATATCGACCTGGCGCTGCTGGTCGACGGTCTGCAGGCCGAGCGCGAGCAAGGCATCACCATCGACGTGGCGTACCGCTACTTCAGCACCACCAAGCGCAAGTTCATCATCGCCGACACCCCCGGCCATGAGCAGTACACCCGCAACATGGCCACCGGCGCATCCAACTGCGACCTGGCGATCATCCTGATCGACGCCCGTTACGGTGTGCAGACCCAGACCAAGCGCCACAGCTTCATTGCGTCGCTGCTGGGCATCAAGCACATCGTCATCGCTGTCAACAAGATGGACCTCAAGGGCTTCGATCAGGGCGTGTTCGAGCAGATCAAGAGCGATTACCTGGCGTTTGTCGAAGGCATTGCCTTCAAGCCAAGTTCGATGCACTTCGTGCCGATGTCGGCGCTCAAGGGCGATAACGTGGTGAACAAGAGCGAGCAGTCGCCCTGGTACACCGGCCAGTCGCTGATGGAAATCCTCGAGACCGTGGAAGTCGCTGGCGACCGCAACTTCGACGACCTGCGTTTCCCGGTGCAGTACGTCAACCGCCCCAACCTGAACTTCCGCGGCTTCGCCGGCACCCTGGCCAGCGGCATCGTGCGCAAGGGCGACGAAGTCATTGCCCTGCCGTCGGGCAAGGGCAGCAAGATCAAATCCATCGTCACCTTCGAGGGTGAGCTGGAGCAGGCCGGCCCAGGCCAGGCGATCACCCTGACCCTGGAAGACGAGATCGACGTCTCCCGTGGCGACATGCTGGTGCATGCCGACAATCGCCCGCAGGTGGTCGACAGCTTCGACGCCATGCTGGTGTGGATGGCCGAAGAGCCGATGCTGCCGGGCAAGAAATACGACATCAAGCGCGCCACCAGCTACGTGCCGGGCTCGATTGCCAGCATCGCCCACCGCGTCGATGTGAATACCCTGGAAGAGGGCGCGGCGAGCAGCCTGCAGCTCAACGAGATTGGCAAGGTCAAGGTCGCCCTGGATGCACCGATCGCCCTCGACGGCTACGCGCACAACCGCACCACCGGTGCCTTCATCGTCATTGACCGCCTGACCAACGGCACCGTCGGCGCCGGCATGATCATCGCCGATGCCGTCGGCGCGGGTGGCAGCACTCACCATGGTGAGCTGGCCCACGTGTCGACCGAAGAGCGTGCCGCGCGCTTCGGCCAGCAACCGGCCACCGTGCTGTTCAGTGGCCTGTCCGGCGCCGGCAAGAGCACCCTGGCCTACGCCGTCGAGCGCAAGCTGTTCGACATGGGCCGTGCCGTGTATGTGCTGGATGGCCAGAACCTGCGCCACGACCTGAACAAGGGCCTGCCGCAGGACCGCGCCGGGCGTACCGAGAACTGGCGTCGCGCCGCCCACGTCGCACGTCAGTTCAACGAAGCCGGCCTGCTGACCCTGGCCGCGTTCGTTGCCCCGGATGCCGAAGGCCGCGAGCAGGCCAAGGCGCTGATCGGCAATGAGCGCCTGGTTACCGTCTACGTCCAGGCTTCGCCACAGGTCTGCGCCGAGCGTGACCCGCAGGGCCTGTATGCCGCCGCTGGCGACAACATCCCGGGCGAGTCCTTCCCGTACGACATCCCGCTGAATGCCGATCTGGTGATCGACACCCAGAGCCTGTCGGTGGAAGAGGGCGTCAAGCTGGTGCTGGATGTGCTGCGTAGCCGCGGCGCGATCTAAGCCCGCCGTCGATGAAAAAGCCCGCTTCGGCGGGTTTTTTTATGTCTGCGATATGCGATTGGATAGGCGATGCTTTTCTACCCCGTCATCCCCGCGAAGGCGGGACAGCGGCTTCATCGCTGAACAGCGCTTGCGCTGGCCCGAAGGGGAATAATCCAGAGTTGGCTGCTCCGTTGCTTCCCTTGCCACCGAGCTGGCCCTGCTGGGTCCCCGCCTTCGCGAGGACGACGGTGTGGGGGAGGGCGAGTAGGGCGGGTGAAACCCGCGTTGCCACTGCTTGATAGCTCCCGCGTCACCCGGGAATCCCGCCGCCGGCGCTCTGCGTCTGCTCAGCTCGGGGACATCATCACCCATAAAAAAGCCCCGCATCGGCGGGGCTCTTTGTGCGCTGTTGGGCGCAGATCAGCGCTTAAGGCCGAAGTTCTCGTCCAGCGTGCCCGGGGCATCGGCGGCTTTCGGCGCGTAGTCCTTGGGCATTTCGTTGTTCTTCGGCGGGGTCAGGCGTTCGCGTTTCTCGTTGCCTTCGTCGGCATGCAGGGCGGCGAGCAGGCGCTGGCGGGTCAGCTCGTCGAGGGCCAGGCGGTTGGCGCCTTCGGACAGGTGTTCCTGAACCTCCTGATAGCTCTGGGTGAGCTTCTTCACCAGGCTGGCGGTGGTGTTGAAGTGGGTCACTACTTCGCTCTGGTAGGACTCGAAGCGCTGCTGCATGTCATCCAGCTGGCGCTGGGTGCGATTGGGCGCGGCGTTGGGCAGCAGGCGCGCCACCAGAAAGCCGATGGCGACACCGGCCAGCAGGGCAATGGCGGGGAGTAACCAGGGCGTGATCGTCTGTTCCACGAGTCCTTCCTCTCTATACGGCTTTGCTTTACGGTAGCGGCTCCAAACCGCGCTGTATACCGCTCGCGAGCCGTGTTGTGCGTTGTGCTTAACCAAGACGTGTCGACCCGATCCGGGGTCACGGAGTTCCCGCAGTTGATCCGCGAAACCCCTCTTTCCCTCGATGGCCCCTGCGGCCCGCTGGAAGCGCTCTACCTCGAAGTGCCCGACGCCAAGGGCGTGGCGCTGATCTGCCATCCCAATCCTGTGCAGGGCGGCACCATGCTCAACAAGGTGGTCTCCACCCTGCAGCGCGCGGTGCGCGACATGGGCTACAGCACCCTGCGCTTCAACTACCGCGGCGTAGGTACCAGCGCTGGCAGTCATGATATGGGCAGCGGTGAGGTGGATGACGCCGAGGCGGCTGCGCACTGGCTGCGTGCCCGGCAGCCGCAGTTACCGCTGAGTCTGCTGGGTTTCTCCTTCGGCGGCTTTGTCGCGGCAGCGACAGCCGGGCGTCTGGAAGGGCAGGGCGTTGAAGTTGAGCGTTTGTTCATGGTTGCCCCGGCCGTGCAGCGCTTGCAGGAGCCGGAGCATTTGCCCGGGCTCGCCACGCTGACGGTCATCCAGCCGGAGCAGGATGAAGTGATCAATCCTGAACTGGTATTCGCCTGGTCCGCGGCGCTGCCGCGTCCCCATGAGCTGCTGAAAGTGGCAGAATGCGGCCACTTTTTTCACGGCAAGCTGCCCGAACTCAAAGACCTGGTTCAACCGCGTCTCTAATCGAAGCGATATCCGAACATGACCACCCGAATTCTGACTGGCATCACCACCACCGGCACGCCGCACCTAGGCAACTACGCCGGTGCCATCCGCCCGGCCATCGTCGCCAGCCGCGCCGCCGATGCCGACTCGTTCTATTTCCTCGCCGACTACCACGCGCTGATCAAGTGCGATGAGCCGGCGCGCATCCAGCGTTCGCGCCTGGAGATCGCCGCCACCTGGCTGGCCTGCGGCCTGGACGTGAATAAGGCGACCTTCTATCGCCAGTCTGATATCCCCGAGATCCCCGAGCTGTGCTGGCTGCTCACCTGTGTCGCCGGCAAGGGCCTGCTCAACCGCGCCCACGCTTACAAGGCCTCGGTGGACAAGAACGTCGAGCAGGGCGAGGACCCGGATGCCGGCATCACCATGGGCCTGTTCAGCTACCCGGTGCTGATGGCGGCGGACATCCTGATGTTCAACGCGCACAAGGTGCCGGTCGGTCGTGACCAGATTCAGCACGTGGAAATGGCCCGTGACATCGGCCAGCGCTTCAATCACCTGTTCGGCCAGGGCAGGGAGCTGTTCACCCTGCCGGAAGCGGTGATCGAAGAAGAAGTGGCGACCCTGCCAGGCCTCGACGGCCGCAAGATGAGCAAGAGCTACGACAACACCATTCCGCTGTTTGGTAGCGCCAAGCAGCTCAAGGACGCCATCGCCCGCATCGTCACCGACTCCAAGCTGCCGGGCGAAGCCAAGGACCCGGACAACTCGCACCTGTTTACCCTGTTCCAGGCCTTCGCCACGCACGCCCAGCAGGCGGAGTTCCGTGCCGAGCTGCTGGGTGGTCTGGGGTGGGGCGAGGCGAAGAACCACCTGTTCCAGCTGCTCGACAACGAACTGGGCGAGGCACGCGAGCGCTACAGTGCCCTGATTACCCGACCGGCCGATCTGGAAGACATCCTTCTGGCTGGTGCGGCCAAGGCGCGCAAGACGGCCACCCCGTTCCTCGGCGAGCTGCGCGAGGCCGTTGGTCTGCGTTCGTTCCGCGAGCAGGTACAGGTTGCTGCTGGCGAGAAGAAGAAAGCAGCCAAGAGCGCGCGCTTCGTCAGCTTCCGCGACGAGGACGGCAGCTTCCGCTTCCGTCTGCTGGATGCCGCCGGCGAGCAGCTGCTGCTGTCGAAATCCTTTGCCGACGGCAAGGCGGCGGGCCAGGCGAGCAAGCGCCTGCAGTCCGGCGAGGAGCTGGATGTGCGTGAGCAGGGCGAGGCCTTTGGCCTGTGGCTGGATGGCGAGCTGATCGGCGAAAGCCCGGCCTTCGCCGATGCCGGCGCGCGGGAAGCGGGCATTGCCCGCCTGCGCGAGGCGCTGGCGCCGCAGGAATAAACACCTGTGTAGGTTGGGTTGAGGAGCGTAGCGACGAGGCCCAACATGATCATGTAGCTACTGCACGTTGGGCTTCGCTGCGCTCAACCCAACCTACGATTGCTAATCAACGGGGCCGTCGCTAAAGTGACCGCCCCGTTTTTGTTACCGAATTTCCCATCATGACTCCTCTTGAGCGCTATCAGGCCGACCTGAAACGGCCGGACTTCTTCCACGATGCCGCGCAGGAAAACGCCGTGCGTCACCTGCAGCGTCTGTACGACGAGCTGGTGGCCGACTCGCAGGCGTCTTCCGGGCTGCTCGGCAAACTGTTCGGCAAGAAGCGCCAGGGGCCGGTCAAGGGGCTGTACTTCTGGGGTGGCGTCGGCCGCGGCAAGACCTACCTGGTCGATACCTTCTTCGATGCGCTGCCGTTCGAGCAGAAGATGCGCACCCACTTCCACCGCTTCATGAAGCGCGTGCACGAAGAAATGCGCACCCTCAAGGGCGAGAAGAACCCGCTGACCATCATCGGCAAGCGTTTTGCCGACGAGGCGCGGGTTATCTGTTTCGACGAATTCTTCGTCAGCGACATTACCGACGCGATGATCCTCGCCACCCTACTGGAGGAGCTGTTCAAGAACGGCGTGAGCCTGGTGGCGACCTCCAACATCGTTCCGGATGGCCTGTACAAGGACGGCCTGCAGCGCTCGCGCTTCCTGCCGGCAATCGCCCTGGTCAAGCAGCACACCGATGTGGTCAACGTCGACAGTGGCGTGGACTACCGTCTGCGCGCCCTGGAGCAGGCCGAGCTGTTCCACTGGCCGCTGGATGCCGAGGCCGAGATCAGCCTGGAAAAGAGCTTCCGCAGCCTGCTGCCCGAGCACTGCACAGTGGAAGAGAATAAGGCGCTGATCATCGAGAATCGCTCGATCATGGCGCGCAAGGAGGGCGACGACGTGGCCTGGTTCGAGTTCCGCGAGCTGTGCGACGGCCCGCGTAGCCAGAACGACTATATCGAACTGGGCAAGATCTTCCATGCGGTGATCCTGGCCAATGTCGAGCAGATGAATGTGGCCAAGGACGACATGGCGCGGCGCTTCATCAACCTAGTGGACGAGTTCTACGACCGCAACGTCAAGCTGATCATCTCGGCCGAGGTGGAGCTCAAAGACCTGTATACCGGTGGTCGCCTGAACTTCGAGTTCCAGCGCACCCTGAGCCGCCTGCTGGAGATGCAGTCCCACGAGTTCCTGTCGCGTCCGCACAAGCCGTAACGCCAATTTCTGGGCAGTCAGAAAAAACGCCGCGACCTCCTTTCGAGGGCGCGGCGTTTTGGCATGTCGGGCGGGTGAAACCCGCGAGCAGGCCATCCGTCCTACGCATTGGGCTTCCCTTCTTCAGGTGCCGTCCTTGTGCAGAAACTGGCGGCGATACTGGTTGGGCGACAGCTCGGCGTGCTGGCGGAACAGGCGGGCGAAGAAGCTGGCGTCGTCGTAGCCGACTTCGTAGCTGATGGTCTTGATGCTCTTGCGCGTGGAGCTGAGCAGGCTCTTGGCCGTCTCGATGCGCAGGCGCTGCAGGTAGTGCAGCGGCTTGTCGCCCGTCGCACTTTGAAACCTGCGCATAAAGTTGCGAATGCTCATGCCGTGCTGGCGGGCTACATCCTCGATGCGGAATTTCTCGGCGAAGTGCTCTTCCAGCCACTGCTGCACCTGCAGGATGGCCACGTCCTGGTGCAGCTTCTGCCCGCCGAAACCGATGCGGCCCGGGCTGTAGCTGCGCTGGGTCTCGTAGAGAATGTCGCGGGCCACGCCTTGGGCCACGGTGGCGCCGCAGAAGCGTTCGATCAGGTAGATGTACATGTCGCAGGCCGAGGTGACGCCGCCGGCGCAGTACAGGTTGTCGGCGTCCGAGAGGTGCTTGTCCTGGTTGAGCAGCACCTTGGGGAAGCGTTCGGCGAACTCGCGGAAGAAGCGCCAGTAGGTGGTCGCTTCCTTGCCATCAAGCAGGCCGGTCTCGGCCATCCAGAACACCCCGGTGGCTTCGCCGCAGAGGGCGGCGCCGGCGGCATGCTGGGCGCGCAGCCAGGGGCTGATCTGCGGGTAGCGCTGGCGCAGTTCGTCGAAATCGCCCCAGAAGGCCGGCAGGATGATCACGTCGGCATCTTCCAGGGCGCCGTCGACCTGGATATTGGCCTGGCTGAAGCTGGTCACCGAGTGGCCATCGGGGCTGACCACGCGGATCTGGAAGTTGGTGGCGGTATCCAGGCCCTGCTGCTTGCTGTAGCGCATGCCGGCCATATGGAAGAAGTCGCGGGCCTGCATCAGGGTCGCGGCGAAAACGCCTTCGATGGCCAGGATGCAGATACGGGTGATGGGTGCTGCTGTGGGCATCGGCTGTTGTTCTTATTGGTGGTGAAACGGTCATTCAGTGGCTGGATCGTCTTATTTTTTGTCGTATGTGTCCAGTGTCTAGTGCGTCAGCCCTGGCCTAGAGTGGTGCTCACTCAATGACCACTCCGATGCAGGTACAACAATGATTCCAAGAACCCTGTTCAGTCACGAGCACGAGCAGTTTCGCGAGTCCGTGCGTAAATTCTTCGAGCAGGAGGCGGTGCCGTATCACGCCCAGTGGGAGAAGGACGGCTACATCGACCGCGCGCTGTGGAACAAGGCCGGTGAGGCCGGCATGCTCTGCTCGCACATCCCGGAAGAATACGGCGGTATGAGTGCCGACTTCCTCTACAGCGCCGTGGTGATCGAGGAGCAGTCGCGCCTCGGCCTGTCCGGTGTCGGCTTCTCCCTGCACTCGGACATCGTCGCGCCGTACATCCTGCATTACGGTTCCGAAGCGCAGAAACACAAGTACCTGCCCAAGCTGGTCAGCGGCGAGCTGGTCACCGCCATCGCCATGACCGAGCCGGGCACCGGTTCCGACCTGCAGGGGGTGAAGACCACTGCGGTGCTGGATGGCGACGAGTACGTGATCAACGGCTCTAAGACCTTCATTACCAACGGCTATCTCGCCGACCTGGTGATCGTGGTCGCCAAGACCGATGCCAAGGCCGGCGCCAAGGGCATCAGCCTGTTCCTGGTCGAGGCCAATACGCCGGGCTTCGCCAAGGGCAAGCGCCTGGAAAAGGTCGGCATGAAGGCCCAGGACACCTCCGAGCTGTTCTTCCAGGACGTGCGCGTGCCCAGGGAAAACCTGCTGGGCAAGGAGGGCATGGGCTTCGTCTACTTGATGCAGGAGCTGCCGCAGGAGCGTCTGACCGTGGGCCTGCTGGCCATTTCCTCGGCCGAGGCGGCGCTTGAGTGGACCAAGGATTACACCCGTGAGCGCAAGGCATTCGGTCGTCCGGTGGCAGACTTCCAGAACACCCGCTTCAAGCTGGCCGAGATGGCCACCGAGATCCAGATCGGCCGGGTATTCGTCGATCGCTGCCTGGAGCTGCACCTCAAGGGCAAGCTGGATGTGCCGACTGCGGCGATGCTCAAGTACTGGAGTACCGATCTGCAGTGCAAGGTGATCGACGAGTGTGTGCAGCTGCACGGCGGCTACGGCTACATGCTGGAATACCCGATCGCCCGCGCCTGGGCCGACTCGCGGGTGCAGCGTATCTACGCTGGCACCAACGAGATCATGAAGGAAATCATCAGTCGCGCCTTGTAAGGCCTGCCTGAAATGAAAAAGCCCGGCAATCGCCGGGCTTTTTCTTGCGCGCGTTTTCTTTCAGGGTGCCGGGTTGGGCTGCTCGCGGTGGATGGTCTCGATGGCGGCCAGCAGTTCCTCGCCGAGCTCCAGGCTATGGCTGCCCAGGTTGCTTTCCAGTTGTTCCAGGCTGGTGGCGCCGATGATGTTGCTGGTGACGAAGGGTTGGCGGGTGACGAAGGCCAGGGCCATCTGTGCCGGGTCCAGGCCGTGCTCGCGGGCCAGGGCTACATAGCGGGCGCAGGCGGCCTGGGATTGCGGGTTGGTGTAGCGGGCGAAGCGGCTGAACAAGGTGATCCGCGCATTGGCCGGGCGGGCGCCGTTGTCGTACTTGCCCGAGAGCATGCCGAAGGCCAGCGGCGAGTAGGCCAGCAGGCCGCACTGCTCACGGATCGCCACTTCCGCCAGGCCCACCTCGAAGCTGCGGTTGAGCAGGTTGTAGGGGTTCTGGATCGACACCGCGCGGGCCAGGCCCAGGCTGTCGGCCAGTTGCAGGAATTTCATGGCACCCCAGGGAGTTTCATTGGACAGGCCAATATGGCGGATCTTGCCGGCCTTGATCAGCTCGCTGAGGGCTTCCAGGGTTTCCTGCGGTGGGGTGAAGTCCTGTTCCTGATGGCGGTAGCCGAGCTGGCCGAAGAAGTTGGTGCTGCGCTCCGGCCAGTGCAGCTGGTACAGGTCGATCCAGTCGGTTTGCAGGCGCTTCAGGCTCTCGTTCAGGGCGGCAACGATGTGCTTGCGGTTGTGCTTGAGCTGGCCGCCGCGGATGTAATCGATGCCATTGCCGGGGCCGGCGACCTTGCTGGCCAGGACCCAGTCGGCGCGATCACCGCGGGCCTTGAAGTAGTTGCCGATGATGCGCTCGGTGGCGCCGTAGGTTTCGCCGCGCGGCGGTACCGGATACATCTCGGCGGTGTCGAGGAAGTTGATCCCGGCCGCCTTGGCGCGGTCGATCTGGGCGAAGCCTTCGGCTTCGGTATTTTGCTCGCCCCAGGTCATACTGCCCAGGCACAGGGCGCTGACTTTAAGTTCGCTGCGCCCCAATGGACGATATTGCATGCCGCTCTCCTTGGTTGTGGCGAAAAGGAATCATCAAAGCAGGTTGCTATTTTTGCTGCAATCGGCATAATTCCGCGGCTCTCTCGATGGCACGCCTAGCCGGAGCGAGAGAGAAGGTGGGGATGCCTAGCCCGCCGAAAACCCCGCCTTAGCGGACGCGCTGACCCGAGCCCCCGATAGCGTCTGTCTTCTGGCGTCTTTGACTTGTCAAAGCAAGCACTATTCAGTAAGATCCGCCGTCTTATTTTCAGGGCGGCCCCTGAGGCTATAGCGAATGAAGACTTTTACTGCAAAACCGGAAACAGTTAAGCGCGACTGGTACGTCGTCGACGCTGCAGGTCAGACCCTGGGTCGTCTGGCCACTGAAATTGCTAGCCGTCTGCGCGGCAAGCACAAGCCTGAGTACACCCCGCACGTTGATACCGGCGACTACATCGTCGTGATCAACGCCGAGCAGGTGCGTGTAACTGGCGCCAAGACCTCCGACAAAATGTACTACTCGCACTCCGGTTTCCCGGGTGGCATCAAGGAAATCAGCTTCGAGAAGCTGATCGCCAAGGCCCCCGAGCGCGTGATCGAGACCGCGGTCAAGGGCATGCTGCCGAAGAATCCGCTGGGTCGCGACATGTATCGCAAGCTGAAGGTGTACAAGGGTGCCGTTCACCCGCACACTGCACAGCAGCCCCAAGAACTGAAGATTTAACGGAATAGTTCATTATGTCGGCGACTCAAAATTACGGCACTGGCCGTCGCAAGACCGCTACCGCACGCGTATTCCTGCGTCCGGGTACTGGCAAGATCTCCATCAACAACCGCACCTTGGATACCTTCTTCGGTCGCGAAACCGCTCGCATGGTCGTGCGTCAGCCGCTGGAGCTGACCGAGACCACCGAGAAGTTTGACATCTACGTCACCGTTCTCGGTGGTGGTGTCAGCGGTCAAGCCGGTGCGATCCGTCACGGCATCACCCGTGCGCTGATGGACTACGACGAATCGCTGCGTCCGGCTCTGCGTAAAGCAGGCTTCGTGACTCGCGATGCGCGTGAAGTAGAGCGTAAGAAAGTGGGTCTGCGTAAAGCGCGTAAGCGTCCGCAGTACTCGAAGCGTTAATTCGCTGCTACGTTCAAAAGCGCCCAGTCTCTTCGGAGCTGGGCGTTTTTTATTGCCGCCAGTTTTACTCTGCGACAACTGGTCGCATTGGTCTGAGGCCCGATCTGCAAGGCTTTCAAGGTATTTGTATCCAGTAATTACCTTGTCAGAAAAGGGGCTTTTCTTTACCATTCTGCAAATTTTGTGCGGCCCGATTTATTACTTAGTAGAGGCCTGAACAACAGGCCACAAAGCTGATGGGAGACGACTGAATGAGCAATGACGGCGTGAATGCAGGCCGGCGTCGCTTCCTGGTAGCGGCCACCTCTGTGGTGGGCGCTGCTGGAGCGGTGGGTGCTGCGACTCCGTTTGTGGGGTCATGGTTCCCCAGTGCCAAGGCCAAGGCCGCTGGTGCACCGGTGAAAGTGAATGTCGGCAAGGTTGAAGCCGGCCAGCAGATGGTTGCTGAGTGGCGTGGCCAGCCGGTGTTCATCATGCGCCGTACCGACGAGATCCTGGCCAACCTGGGCAAGATCCACGACAAGATGGCCGACCCGGAATCCAAGGACTCCGCGCAGCCGACCTATGTCGACCCGCAGAACCGTTCGATCAAGCCTGAGCTGCTGGTGCTGGTCGGTCTATGCACCCACCTGGGCTGCTCGCCGTCCTTCCGTCCGGAAGTTGCGCCGGCCGACCTGGGTGCCGACTGGGTCGGTGGTTACTTCTGCCCGTGCCACGGCTCCAAGTACGACCTCGCCGGTCGTGTCTACAAGGCCCAGCCTGCGCCGAAGAACCTGCCGGTTCCACCGCACTCGTACGAGTCCGATGACGTCATCATCGTCGGCGTAGACCAGGAGAAAGCATGATGGAAAAGTTCATGGCCTGGATCGATGCGCGCTTCCCCGCGACCCAGATGTGGGAAGACCATCTGAGCAAGTACTACGCTCCGAAGAACTTCAACTTCTTCTACTTCTTTGGCTCCCTGGCACTGCTGGTGCTGGTCAACCAGATCCTCACCGGTATCTGGCTGACCATGAGCTTCACCCCGTCCGCCGAGGAAGCCTTCGCTTCCGTCGAATACATCATGCGCGACGTGGAGTTCGGCTGGATCATCCGCTACCTGCATTCCACGGGGGCTTCGGCGTTCTTCATCGTGGTCTACATGCACATGTTCCGCGGTCTGCTCTACGGCTCCTACCAGAAGCCGCGTGAGCTGGTGTGGGTGTTCGGCATGCTGATCTACCTGGCGCTGATGGCCGAGGCCTTCATGGGCTACCTGCTGCCGTGGGGCCAGATGTCCTACTGGGGTGCCCAGGTGATCATCTCGCTGTTCGGTGCCATCCCGGTGATCGGCGATGACCTGACCATGTGGATCCGCGGTGACTACCTGATCTCGGGCATTACCCTGAACCGCTTCTTCGCCCTGCATGTGATTGCCCTGCCGATCGTTATCCTCGGTCTGGTCGTACTGCACATCCTGGCGCTGCACGAAGTGGGTTCGAACAACCCGGACGGCGTCGACATCAAGAAGCACAAGGACGAGAACGGCATCCCGCTCGACGGCATCGCCTTCCACCCGTACTACTCGGTGAAAGACATCGTCGGTGTGGTGGTGTTCCTGTTCGTGTTCTGCGCCATCGTGTTCTTCTTCCCAGAAATGGGCGGTTACTTCCTGGAAAAACCGAACTTCGAACAGGCCAACCCGTTCAAGACCCCTGAGCACATTGCCCCGGTGTGGTACTTCACGCCGTTCTACGCGATCCTGCGTGCCGTTCCGGACAAGCTGCTCGGCGTTATCGCCATGGGCGCCGCGATTGCCGTGCTGTTCGTGCTGCCGTGGCTGGACCGTAGTCCGGTCAAGTCGATGCGCTACAAAGGCTGGCTGAGCAAGATCTGGCTGGTGGTGTTCTGCATCAGCTTCGTGATCCTCGGCGTGCTGGGCGTTCTGGCGCCGACTGCGGGCCGTACCCTGCTGTCGCAGATCTGCACTGCTCTGTATTTCGCCTACTTCATCCTGATGCCGTTCTACACCCGGATGGAGAAGACTAAACCGGTTCCGGAAAGGGTGACTGGCTGATGAAAAAGCTATTTGCTGCATTTGTATTCGCCGCCCTGCCGGCCCTGGCCCTGGCCTCCGGTGGTAATGTCCATCTCGACAAGGTCGACATCGACCTGACCGACAAAGCTGCTCTGCAGGATGGCGCGCGTACCTTCGCCAACTACTGCATGGGCTGCCACAGTGCCAAGTTCCAGCGCTATGAGCGCGTCGGCACTGACCTGGGCATCCCGGAAGAGCTGATGATGGAAAACCTGGTGTTCACCGGTGCCAAGATCGGTGATCACATGAAGATCGGCATGCAGCCCAACGACGCCAAGGCCTGGTTCGGCGCTGTGCCGCCGGATCTGACCCTGGTTGCCCGTGTGCGGGGTACCGACTGGCTGTACACCTACCTGCGCTCCTTCTACGAGGACTCCAAGCGTCCGTGGGGTGTGAACAACACCGTGTTCCCGAACGTCGGTATGCCTAACGTGCTGGTCGGCCTGCAAGGTCGCCAGGTGGTTGGTTGCAAGCAGGTTCAGGTGGTTGCCGATGGCAAGAAGCAATATGACCCGCTGACGGGGGCGCCGATCACTCATGAAGCCTGTGATCAGCTGACCATCGTGCCGAAGTCCGGCAGCCTGAGCGAAGCGGAGTTCGACGAGAAAGTGCACAATCTGGTGACCTTCCTCGCTTACTCGGCTAACCCGGTCAAGCTGGAAAGCCAGCGCGTCGGTACCTACGTGCTGCTGTACCTGGCCTTCTTCTTCGTGTTCGCCTATCTGCTGAAGCGCGAATACTGGAAGGACGTGCACTGATCCATCGCTGTTCTGCTGTCGACGCACGCGCCCTAAATGGGCGCGTGCGTTTTTCTGTTTGTGCAATTCTGTTAATTGAGGAGGGACGCCATGGCCGCGCCCAATAAGCTGGCCTGCTATTCCGACCCTGCCGACCATTACTCCCACCGCGTGCGTCTGGTGCTGGCCGAGAAGGGCGTAAGCGCTGAAATCATCGACGTCGAGGGTGGTCGTTGCCCGGCCCAGCTGGCCGAGGTCAACCCTTATGGCAGCCTGCCGACCCTGGTGGATCGCGATCTGTCGCTGTACGAGTCCATGGTGATCATGGAATACCTCGACGAGCGCTATCCGCACCCGCCGTTGCTGCCGGTGTATCCGGTGGCGCGGGCCAATAGCCGGCTGCTGATCCATCGGATCCAGCGCGATTGGTGCAAGCTGGTCGACCAGATTCTCGAGCCGCGTGGCAAGGAAGCGCAGAAGGCCTTAGCGCGTAAGGAGCTGCGTGAGAGCCTGACCGGGGTTTCGCCGCTGTTCGCCGACAAGGCATTCTTCCTCAGCGAAGAACTGAGCCTGGTCGACTGCTGCCTGTTGCCGATTCTCTGGCGCCT
>JBOFCR010000038.1:0-4530 GCA_051646165.1 Pseudomonas sp.
CTGAGGCGGGTGCTCGGAAAGCCAAGTCTGCGGATTGATATGTTCAGCTATCACGATAATCGTCCTTGATTAGGGAGTCTAAAAACTCATATCAGCTTCAATATGCTCTTCGTAATTCGAGAGTTTTTTCTTAACGCTCTCGTTGCCAGAATATTTTTCTTTCAGTTGTTTAAGTTTCTGATCGGTGCCTTTGCAGTATGTATTGATGTCGTGGATAACACGGCTGAGGTTGTCCGGATCAGTAGGGTCAGGTTCAGGAATATCTCCACGCAGAACGTCACAGGTGTCTCTGTTTTTTACGTAATTGGAGACGTCACTGGGTATCTCGTTATTGTTTTCGGCTGCACAAGAAAGCAACGGGAAGGTCAGTGCTACAAGAAAAAAATAAGATGTGATGGTGTGCATTTTAATGTCCGTCATTTGACCAGTGAGGTTTGTCACTACTTCCGCCAATAAATGAGTGGATGAGTTTTCATATGGAGTACTTTGCGTTCAGACATATACGGTTTGCTGAGCTCGCGGCAGGCGTGCGTGCAGCGGGGTTTGCGAGGGCTGGTTGCGGCGGTGTTGCAGCCAGCGCTCGACCAGGCTGGCGAGCAGCGGGTTGTCCGCTTGGGCGCCGTAGAGCTCGGTTTTGCCAATAGGTTGGCGAGAGAGTTGGGCTATGCGGCCCAGTGTTGCGGGCAGCCGTTCCTTCTCGTTCTGCACCCGCTGCAGGGCGCGCTCCAGCTCCCGGCGGCGTTGCACCGAGGAGCCGTTGCGACTGTCGCTGGCCAGCGTTTCATAGCGACGCCTGGCCTGCCGCTCCCAGGCTTCCAGGTTCTCCCGGTAGTGCGCGATTTCGCGCTCCAGCCAGCGGGCTTCACGGGCACTCAAGTAGGTGTTGGTGGCCGATTCGCTGGCGGCTTTCCAACGCAGCAAGGTGGCGTGGCAGGCCGGGATATAGCTGGTCATGAAGTGCTGTTCGATGGATATCAGCTGCTTCATGAAGGCCGCGCGGTCGGGCATGTCAGCACCGGCCTTGGCGGCGTAATAGGCACAGCCTGCATCCTCGATACCGGAGCAGTCGGGCTGCCAGAGCACCGAGGTTTCTTCCTGCGCGCCAAGTGTCAGTGGCAGGAAGTGGTGCTGGTTGCCGTGATGTTGGAAAGGGTCGCCCTGCAGGTTCGCCACGCCTGCCAGGAAGGCCAGCGCGCCGGGGCCGGTGGCGCCACCGATCAGGGCTACGGCACCCGGTATCAACAGGCGCTTGTCGGTGTCCATCCAGGTAGTCGGTACGCTGGGGATAGGGTCGTTGTGATTGACGATGCGGTGATGCACCAGGGCGGCGGCGCCTTCGACAAAAGCTTGGTCGCCGGCGCGGGGGGCGCCGTAGGTATAGAGCAATAACTCGTATTCAAACTCGCGGCGTATCCATTCCGCTAACAGCAGAGCGATGGCTCCTCCCAAGCTATGGCCGCAAACAACTATTTTTTGTCCAGAGTAGAAAGTGTCCAGGTACGGCGTTACAAACGACTTTACCGCCAGAAAGGCATCGTAGAAGCCTTGGTGAGCCTGGCCCACACCTTCTGCATAAGGCACCTGGGCGGCGTCGATATCTCGCAGTAAATCGGGACAAAGTTCCTGGGTGCCACGTACGCCAATCAGGATCATGCGATCGTCATGGCTGATATAGGCTTGGGTATTGGTGCCGGCGTGGTTAAGGCTGTGCAGTTCCCAGGGCAGCTTTTCTTCTTTCTGCTGGTACCGCTCAGGGTCGTGAGGCACCACCTCCAGGCGTTTGGAATAGGGCACTTCTTCCAGCAGCGGGTAGTAACTGGCGACTGTGTGGAACTGGCCAGGTTCGTCGTTCAGCGCACCGGTCTGGATATCCGCCAGGCGGGCATTCAGTACATGGCCGATGCTGCCAGGCTGCGGATAGCCTGGTTGTTCTTGACCTGGCTTGAGAATTTGGCCGAAGTCGGCATAGGCCAGGTAAGTGAAGAGCGCCAGTTGGTAGGCATCCAGTGCGGAAAACTCAGGCGTCAGCGACAACAGCGGGCGCCAGCCCCGCAAGGCTTTCACTTCCAGCACATGGTGGTGGTTGGGCAGCAGGGTCACGCCAAACCCGGTGCTATCCGCGTCGTTGGCGGCCAGCACTGCCGAGGGGTGCGGCGCGAGAATGGTCGAGGCGGGCGGCAGATGGCTGGTCACCTCGACCAGATCGCGTACTTCCACCCGATAGAACTCGCCATGTTCACGCGCGGCACGGGCCGGACTGGGGCTGGGTTGTTCGGCTGGGCGACGTTGGGTTTGCTCGGCGGCGACCTGAAAGGCGGTGATGGGGAGGGCGTAGTTTTGTCTGTGGTTCAGCCATTTGTAGTGTTTTTCCGAACCTGCATAGGCATCCGATAAGGAAAGGATTAGAGGGCCACAGTAGGTATTCTCGATCAACGCATAACCATCGTTATCCAGAGCACCTCGATATTGTTCCCCCTGCTTGTCGACAAGCAGGTAGGCCAGCCCGGCATAGGGCTTACCATCGCCGAACTCGTCAACCAGGCGCAGGCTGACCCATTGTTTACGTAACGGGCACTGCTGGCCCTGTGCGGCAAGGGCCGCCGCAAATGTCTCGTCCATGAGCATCACTCCGTGCAGTTCGGATAGACCGTGCATTCACGGCCATTCATCTGGAAGGTTCGGAATGCTTGCGTCTGGGTATCGCAGAACCCATAGGGATCATCCACTCCATCACCTAGGCAAGGCTTCCAGCCGCCACTGGTCTTAATCCATGTATCTCGAACAGAGGGCTGTTCTTCTTCGGATTGCTGGAACTCCACCCTTACTGTCTTACCATCCAGCTCATCCCGACGCAGCGAGGCGCCCACGCCGCTGCGTTTGTCATAGTCCTGGGGCACCTGCCAGTGCTCGTCGGCCTTGTGGCAAGCGAGGATTTTTCTTAAACGATTTGATTTGCCGATTACTCGAAACAGCCACATGCACTTGCCACGCAGCTCTCGGACGCCGCTTTCGGAAAAGTGCGGTACGGACTCGGGCAGGCTGCCGTAGACCCTCAGCGAACCGCCATCCCGGCCGAACTCGCTATCTCTGGCGCCATAAGTGGCGAAAGCCAGCAGGTCGACATTGACCAGCTTCATCTCGCAGCCGGCCTCGTGGTAGCTCAGCGGGATTCGGTAGCTGAACTGCTGGGGCTCGGCACGGGTTTCGGTCTCTGCCTGCTCGATATGCTTGCGCGGCACCTCCCCGCCCGCGCTGGGGCTGTAGAAGGTGCAGGCGGCGGGCCGCTCGGGCTGGTAGTAGGCGGTGTACTTGAAGGCATAGTCCGCCGGCAGGCTGCCCTCCAGGGTGAAGCGGGCGAAACTGGGATAGCCGGCGGCGCTGATCACCCCTTCCTTGGCGGCGTTGCCGAGTAAGGAGCAGGCCGACAGGAGTGATATGGATAACAGCAAAATACAGCGCTTCATACGGACTGCTCCATGTGTGAGGGCTGGCTGAAAAACAGACGGCAACGTGTGAAGTGGCTGTCGCAGCTTTCCTCCGGCAAGGGCTGCCAGTCGGGGCTGGAGAGCAGGGGACCACGTCTTGTGCTCAGCAGAAACGCCACTTGCTCTGGCGCAAGCCAGCCCCAGTCATCCGTTAGGGTGAGCGACTCTTCGAGCCAGCTGCGCACATTGCAGTGCCTGGCCAGCACAGAGGTTTCTTCCGGTTGGTTTTCCCATAGCCATTGCTCGAGATTGGTGAGGCGGGTTTCCTGCCGAATGGCGCTGGGCTCCGGGTATAACCAGGGTGCAGGTTGGCTATAGGAAGCAGGGCCTGGTTGTGGATTCTCATGGCTGTGCCATGCCTCGCCGTCCCAGCACAGCACGCTGTTCAATGGGCCGAGCAACTGCGGTAGTTGCTGCTCTTTTAGATGAGCCAGGCTGCGGGCCATTACCCGGTTGTCCTGAAAGCGGTAGAGCGAGCGCTGCCCCTCTTCGTTGATCAGCAGGCGCGCGCGCCAGTGTTGGGTGAGGAGCGCCAGATCGATGTGCTGCGCACTGGCCAGCCAGCCCCAGTCACGCTGCGGTGTATCCAGCAGGGCTTGCACCAGCGCGGCGCCTGGATTGCTCAAGCGAACCAGCCAGGGGCCGACATCCGCCAGGTCGGCGAACTCGGTGCCTTGATAGAGATTGACGTAGTCCTGCATCAGGTCTGCGCTGAACAGTTCCTTGATCGGATCCGGCTCGGCCAGGCGGTCAATCACCAGCAGCAGTTCACGCTGTTGGGATAGCTGTTCATTGAGCCAGCTTTGCGCTGCTTCGATCATGCGCGGCCTCCTGTTGCACACATGCCTTCCCGGCATGCTTCGCAAATCGGGCAACGACTCGCGCCGAGCAGGCGTGCCTTGCGCGCCATTTGCAGTTGGACGTTGGCCAGGGCGAGCTTGGGTTGTGCGCCGGCTTTATCCTTATCCGCCGCCCCCGGAATCACCGGCCCGAGTATCTGAATGCCCGAGCCGCTGCCCGGCGCCCCGCCCGAGTTGATCTTGAT
>JBOFCR010000076.1:0-28848 GCA_051646165.1 Pseudomonas sp.
CTTCCTGGATATCGGCAAATTGCATGGTCAGTGTCCTTGCTTTTCATTCCCCTCTCCCTCCGGGAGAGGGGCTAGGGGTGAGGGTGGATCAGGCGGCGAGGAGTGAAGCTTCCCTCACCCCAATCCTCTCCCGGAGGGAGAGGGGGCAAGAGCGGTCCGGGTTCGGCTACAGCCGCGCGCCGGGAATGGCCAGCAGCTCGCTCAGAGCTTGGTCGAGCATGCCGATCAGCTTATCCACATCGTCCGCCGTGGTGCTCGGGCAGCACAGGGTCATGTTGTGGAATGGGGTGATCAGGATGCCGCGGTTGATCAGGTACAGGTGCAGGGCCATCTGCAGCTCATCGTGGAACGCGGCTTCGGCTTCGGCGCCGGTCTTCGGCGACACCGGGCAGAACTGGAACTCGCTGCGCGCGCCCAGCTCGGTGACCGACCACTTCAGGTCGTGCTTGCCGATCAGGTTGCGGAAGCCGTCGGCCAGGCGCTTGGCCAGCGGCAGCATGTGCGCGTAGGCGGCTGGGGTCATCACCTGTTCCAGGTTGGCGCGCATGCAGTGCATGGCCAGGGCGTTGGCCGAAAGCGTAGTGCCCATGCCGCTGTGGCCATGGCCGTGGCTGCCCTCGCTGGCGCGTTTGCGCGATTCGGTCATGGCCTCGGCCATCGCCGCGCTGCAACCGAAGATGCCGCACGGCACACCGCCGGCAATCGGCTTGCCGACCACGAAGAAGTCCGGGTCGAGGTTCCACAGCTGGGTGCAGCCGCCGATGTCGGTGGAGATGGTGTGGGTCTCGTCGATGATCAGCAGGCTGCCGTATTTTTTGGTCAGCTCGCGGCACTTCTGCATGAAACCCGGCTCGGGCAGGACCATGCCGATATTGGTCATCGCCGGCTCGCACAGCAGGGCGCAAACATCGCCTTGAGCCAGCGCGGCTTCCAGCGCCTCGACATCGTTGAACGGGATCGAGCGGCTGTACTGGGTCAGGTCGTAGGCCTGGCCGACCAGGCCGGAGCGCGGCACGGTCTCGCCGTCGCGGTAGCGCACCATCACGTCGTCGACGGTGCCGTGGTAGCAACCGTCGAACACCAGCAGGGTCTTGCGCTCGGTAATCGCGCGGGCCCAGCGCAGCACGTAGCGGTTGGAGTCGGTGGCGGTGGCGGTGACCTGCCAGAACGGCAGGCCGAAACGTGCGGCCAGCAGTTCGCCGCAGACCACCGCGTCCTCGCCCGGCAGCATGGTGGTCAGGCCGTTGTTGCCCTGCTCGGCGATGGCTTTGGCGATCGGGTCCGGCGAGTGGCCGAACATGGTGCCGGTGTCGCCCAGGCAGAAGTCGATGTACTCGTGGCCGTCGACGTCATAGAAGCGCGCGCCTTTGGCCCGCTCGACGAACAGCGGTACCGGGGTCGACCAGTCGGCCATCCAGTGCATCGGCACGCCGCCATACAGGGAGTTGCGTGCGCGCTCGGCCAGGGCCACCGACTTGGGGTTGCGGGCGATGAAGCGCTCGCGCTCGCGGCTGGCGAAAGTTGCTACGGCGGCTGGGCTGATGCCACTGGCAGTCATGTTGAACACCTCGTTCGATTTTTCGCACATGCTATTTTGTGATCACATAAAAGGCAAGTGATGCGATTAAACCGCGTAAATGCTAATTTATGGCCAATCTTGTGATCACAAAAGGAATCGGCATGGACACTCAAGAGCAAGTTGCGTTGGTCAGCGGGGCCGGCAGCGACAGCGGTATCGGCCTGGCCATCGCCCGCCGCCTGGGCCGTGCAGGCGTGCGCGTGCTGCTCACCGCCAGCAGTGCGCGGGTCGAACAGCGCGCCGCCGAGCTGCGTGCTGAAGGTATTCAAGCACGTGCCCGCGCCGCCGACCTGACCGATGAGCAGCAAGTGGCCGAGCTGCTCGACTGGGCCCAGGCACAGTGGGGACGCATCGACATTCTGGTGAACAACGCCGGCATGGCCATGCAGGGCAGCCCGGAGCCGTTCGCCAACCTGGCGAGCATGGACCTGGCCACCTGGAACCTGTCCATCGCGCGCAACCTGGGCACCGCCTTCCTGCTTACCCGCGCTGTGTTGCCGGGCATGCAGGCGCGCGGCTACGGGCGCATCGTCAATATCAGCTCGACCACCGGCACCCGCGGCAGCAACCCCGGCGAGGCTGCCTACAGCGCGGCCAAGGCCGGCCTGCTGGGCATGAGCATGGGCCTGGCGCTGGAAGTCGCGCGCCAGGGCATCACGGTGAACAGCGTGGCGCCGGGCTGGATCGCCACCGGTTCGAGCACCGAGGAGGAGCTGCGGGCTGGCGAGTTCAGTCCTGTCGGCCGTTCCGGGCGCCCCGAGGAAGTGGCCGCCGCGGTGGCCTTTCTCGCCTCGCCGGAGGCCAGCTACATCACCGGAGAAGTCCTCGTCGTGGATGGCGGTAATTGCCTGATCGAGAACAAGGCCCCCTGAGTGGCTGCGCGTCGGCCAGGCGGCGTTGCAGGCACCCTCGAAAATGCTCATTGACTGCAGTCAACTGCGCTTTTCGAGCGCCCCTGCGCCTTGCCTGGCACTAGCTCGCTCACTCAGTAATTAGTTAAATCCGTAATCTGGAGAACCAACATGCGCAACTGCTCGCTGACCCTCGCCCAACTGCCCGCGCCACCGGCAAGAGGCTGAATCACCATGGCCGACAATCTGCAGGAACAGCTCTACCAACGAATTCGTGAAGACCTGCTGGCCGGGCGTTTCCAGCCCGGCGAGCGGCTGAAAATCCGCGACCTGGCCGCCGCCTGGGGCACCAGCCCGATGCCGGTACGCGCCGCCCTGCAACGCCTGGTGGCAGAGGGCGCCCTGGAAGGCGAGCCGCAGCGCTCGGTGCGGGTACCGGCGATGACCCGCGAGCGCTACCAGAACATCTTCCAGGTGCGCTTAGGGCTAGAAGGCCTGGCCGTGGAGCTGGCCACGCCGCGCCTGGGCCCAGCCGAGCTGGCCAGCCTGCGTGGCTATGTGGCGCGCATGGACCAGGCCATCGAGCAGCGCCAGGTGCAGGACTACCTGGATGCCAACAGCCAGTTCCACCTCAGCCTGTACGGCGCCTGCGGCAACCCGGTGCTGCTGCGCTCAATCGAGTCGCTGTGGCTGCAGATCGGCCCGTTCTTCAACCGCCTGTTCACCGGCGCCGACCTGTCGCTGCGGCTCAACGACTTCCACGAGGAAGCCTTCGCCGCCATCGAGGCCGGCGACGCCAAGGCCGCGCGCCAGGCCATGGAGCAGGACCTCAACTACTTCGCGCGCTTCCTGCTCAACCTGCTCGATCTGGACCAGGGCAGCAGCTGCGCGCCGGTCTAGGCGGCGGTAAAACGCCCTGGCGGCCCCGAGTTTGAGCGGGCGCCGGGGCGGACTGTTTCCTGATATTGCAGCCGCCGAACATGGCGCTAGCGGGTGGTAACCTGTGCCGGCAGCCCTGCGCCGGGCTTGCCCCATTTCCGCCAGCAGGCCCAGCCAGGGCCAAGCGAGTGCCTACCGCGTCCAGCCTTGACCCAGGAGCCCGCCGCCATGCATGCCATCAGTTTCATTCAGGATCTGGCAGTGATCATGCTGGTGGCAGGCCTGGTCACCGTGCTGTTCCACCGCTTCAAACAACCGGTGGTGCTCGGCTACATCCTCGCCGGTTTTATCATCGGCCCGCACACCCCGCCGTTCGGCCTGATCCACGACGAGCAGACGATCAAGACCCTGGCCGAGCTGGGGGTGATCTTCCTGATGTTCTGCCTGGGCCTCGAATTCAGCCTGCGCAAGCTGTTCAGCGTCGGCGCCACGGCCTTTATCGCCGCCGGCCTGGAAATCGCCCTGATGCTGTGGCTCGGCTACGAGATCGGCCAGTTCTTCGGCTGGAGCAGCATGGATTCGCTGTTCCTCGGCGGCATCCTGGCGATCAGCTCGACCACCATCATCATCAAGGCCCTCAGCGACCTGAAGATGAAGCACGAGCGCTTCGCCCAGCTGATCTTCGGCGTGCTGATCGTCGAGGACATCCTCGGCATCGGCATCATCGCCCTGCTCTCGGGTATCGCCCTGAGCGGCACGGTGGAGACCGGCCAGGTGTTCTCCACGGTCGGCAAGCTCAGCCTGTTCATGATCGTCGCCCTGGTCATCGGTATCCTCCTGGTGCCGCGCATCCTCGCCTATGTCGCCAGGTTCGAGAGCAACGAGATGTTGCTGATCACCGTGCTCGGTCTGTGCTTCGGCTTCTGCCTGCTGGTGGCCAAGCTGGAGTACAGCATGGTGCTGGGCGCCTTTCTGATCGGCGCGATCATGGCCGAGTCGCGCCAGCTGCTGCAGATCGAGCGGCTCATGGAGCCGGTGCGCGACCTGTTCAGCGCCATCTTCTTCGTCACCATCGGCCTGCTGATCGACCCCACCGTGCTGGTCGAATATGCCGTGCCGATCCTGGTCATCGCCGCCGCCGTGATCGTTGGCAAGGTGGTGTCCTGCAGCCTCGGCGCCTTTATCGCCGGCAACGACGGGCGCACCTCGCTGCGCGTCGGCATGGGCCTGTCGCAGATCGGCGAGTTCTCTTTCATCATCGCCGCGCTGGGCATGACCCTGCAGGTCACCAGCGACTTCCTCTATCCGGTGGCGGTGGCCGTATCGGCACTGACCACGCTGTCCACGCCCTACCTGATCCGCGTCGCCGACCCGCTGTCGCAGCGCCTGGCCGGCTGGATGCCGGTGCGCTTCGCGCGGGTCTTCGCCCTGTACGGCGACTGGCTGCGCAGCATCCAGCCGCAGGGCCAGAGTGCGCTGCTGATGGCGATGATCCGCAAGATCCTGCTGCAGGTGCTGGTCAACCTGGCGCTGGTGGTCGGCATCTTCTTCAGCATGGCCTGGTTCGCCGGCAGCCTGGCCGGCTACCTGGCGCCCTGGCTGGAACAGGTCAACCTGCAGAAGGCGCTGATCTGGGGGGCCGCGCTGCTGCTCTCGCTGCCGTTCCTGGTCGCCGCCTACCGCAAGCTCAAGGCCCTGGCCATGCTCCTCGCGGAAATGGCGGTGAGCCCGGAAAAGGCCGGCCGGCATACGGTGCGTGCGCGGCGGGTGATCGCCGAGCTGATCCCGCTGCTGGCGCTGGTGCTGATCATGCTGCTGCTGATGGGCCTGTCGGCCAGCATCCTGCCGACCAGCGAGCTGCTGCTGGTGATCGGTCTGGTCGCCGCGGTGGTCATCGTGCTGCTGCGGCGCTGGCTGATCCGCCTGCATTCGCGCCTGCAGATCGCCCTGATGGAAACCCTGGAGCACAGCCACGACCAGCAGCATCGCTGAGGGCGTGCTGGAATGTCGCTCTCACGAAGGCGGGAGCCCAGGTGGTACTCCAGCCCGAAAGCCGGGCCACGTCATCGCCACGCAAAAGATCGTAAACAGCTTCCAGGCCTGGTTGCTGCACATGGGTAAATCTCCCGATCACGGCCGCACCGTTTCCTGTCTTACACTCAATCGATTCCCTGCTGGTCGAGGAGTGTCCGATGGCGGACTACAGCACGACGCGCTTTCTGATCGTTGACGATTTCTCCGACTTCCGCAGCTCGGTCAAGGCCATGCTGCGCGACATTGGTGCGCGCGATGTGGATACCGCCGACCGTGGCGAGGAAGCCCTGGCCATGTGCCGGCAGAAGCGCTATGACATCATCCTGCACGACTACAACCTGGGCGCCGGCAAGAACGGCCAGCAGGTGCTGGAGGAGCTGATCGCCGGCAAGCTGATCAGCCACCAGTGCATCTTCGTCATGGTCACCGCCGAGAGCAGCCAGGCCATGGTCCTCAGTGCCCTGGAGCACGAGCCGGATGCCTACCTGACCAAGCCGTTCAACCGGGCCAGCCTGGTTCAGCGCCTCGACAAGCTGGTCGAGCGCAAGACCCTGCTCAAGCCGGTCCTGCAGGCCCTGGACAAACGCGATCCGGCGGCAGTGCTGGCCGCCTGCGACAGCCTCAGCCGCCAGGACAAACGCCTGCTGCCGCTGTGCCAGCGCCACCAGGCCGGCGCCCTGCGCGACCTGGGCCGGCATGCCGAGCTGGAGAAGCTGCTCACCGGCGTGCTCGCCGACCGCGCCTTGCCCTGGGCCTACCTGGCCCTGGGCAGCCACCTGCTGGCACGCAACGAGCTGCCGCGCGCGCGCGAGCTGTACGAGCAGGCGCTCAAGACCTTCCCCATGCTGCCCGGACTGTACGACGGCCTGGCCGCGGTGCTCGCCGCCCAGGGCGATAGCCAGCGCGCCCAGGGCGTGCTCGAGGATGCGGTGAAGCTGGCGCCGCTGGCCATTCGCCGGCAGATGCAGCTGGGCAAGCTGGCCCTGGCCAACGAAGATTTCTCCAGCTCCTCCAAGGCCTATCGCAATGCCATGGAGCAGGGCCGCAACTCGCGCTTCAAGACCCCGGAAAGTTACCTGGGCCTGGCCCAGGCGCTGATCGCCGAGTCCGGCGACGGCAGCCTGGACAAGCGCGCCCAGGGCGAGATCGGCCAGGCCATGGGCGAGCTGGACAAACTCTACAGCGACGACCCGACCCTGCAGGTACGCGCCAGCCTGATGCAGGCCAAGAGCCTGCAGAAATCCGGCGACCCGCTGCGTGCGGCCAAGCTGGCGGAGGAGACGGCCGCGCGCATGGCCCAGCTGCCGCAGTTCTTTGCTGCCGATGCGGCGCTGCTGGTGGCCAGCCAGCTGCGCGAACTCGGCCAGGCGGCGGCCAGCGATGCGCTGCTGAAGAACTGCGTGGAGATCTACGGTGACGACCCCGCCGTGATGCAGGGCATCGCCCGGCAAACCTCCGATCCGGCCATTCTGGCTGGCGGCCAGGAGGCCATCGACTTCAACCGTCAGGGCGTGCGCAGCTACCAGCTGGGGCGCTTCGCCGATGCCCTGGAGCTGTTCCGCCGTGCCCTGGCGCTGCAGCCGAAGAACATCAGTATCGCCCTCAACACCGCGCAGTCGCTGCTGCGCATGGCCGGGGAAAAGGCTGACCCGGCGCTGCTCGAAGAGTGCCGCCGGTGCCTCGACGCGGTGAGCATGATTCCCGCCAGCGACCCGCGCTACGAGCGCTACCAGCAGCTGCGTCAACGAGTTAGCGAGTGATGGCGGGCGAAGGCGGCGGGCTGGATATCGCCATGGTGATCGCCTCCACCGTGCACGACATGAAGAACTCCCTGGCCCTGCTGGGCCAGGCCCACAGCCGCTGGCTGGCGCAGTTGCCGGGCGAGCTGCAGGGCGGCGCCGAGCGCGGGGTGATCGAGTACGAGTCGGCCCGCCTCAACGGCATGCTGGTGCAGCTGCTCGGCCTGTACAAGCTGGGGGTCAACCAGCTGCCGGTGTGCCCGGCCTACCACGAGCTGGACGACTTTATCGGCGCCCAGTTGGCGCGCCACCAGGAGATCCTCGACAGCCGCGGCATCCAGGCTCGCGGCGAGGTGGCGGCGTTCGACCTGATGGGTTTCTTCGATCAGGAGCTGCTCGGCTCGGTGGTGGCCAACGTTATCGCCAACTCCATCCGTTACGCGCGCAGCGCCCTGCTGGTCAGCGCCCGCGAGGAGAGCGGCGGCATACTGCTGTGCATCAACGACGATGGCGCCGGCTACCCGCCGGCCATGCTCGAACAGCAGGGCGACTACGTGCTGGGGCTCAACCAGAGCAGTGGCAGCACCGGCCTGGGCCTGTACTTTGCCGCGCGCATCGCCGAACTGCACGAGCGCAACGGCCTGCGTGGGCGCATCGAGCTGGGCAATGGCGGGCCGCTGGGGGGTGGCGAGTTCCGTATCTACCTGCCCTGAGCAGATGACCGCCAATGCCGGCGCTATCGCGACGGTTAGCTTCTTTTTCCCTCCTATCCCGAATCAATATAAGGGCGCCGTGGCCTTCCCTTCGTCATGTACTAGCGTGGCTCTTGTACCTTTCGTCCCGCGTCGGCGGGATCACCGCGCAGCATGGAGGCGTCCGGCAGTAGTCCGTGCTCGTACAACAAGAACAAGACGAGGACATGCCCATGAAGTCTGCCTTGCTGGCCTGCGGCCTTTGCCTGATGCCCCTGCTGGCCACCCCGGCCCACGCCGAACTGGGTGATTACAGTGCCTGGAAAACCCTGCTCAACCTGACCGCGCCGCCTGCGGCGGACAACAAGGTCACTGCCGAACAGGGCCTCGGCCCCTATCCGCTGCTGAACAACCCGGGTGGCTTCAACTCCGGCTTCAAGCCTGCCAACTACTACGGCTGGCAGACCGTGCAACTGGCGCCGCAGACCGGCGCGGTGTGCGGCAATGGCTCGCCCTACAAGTTCTTCGTCAACCGCGTGCCCAACACCAGCAATACCATCATCTACCTGGAAGGCGGCGGCGCCTGCTGGGACTACGCCAGCTGCACCGGGCAGACCGGCATCCGTGGGGCGCGCAACCCCGACGGCATCCCCGACGACTACATGAGCCTGCTCAACCCCGGCGCCAGCCTGGTCAGCCCGCTGGTGGTGCGCCTGCACCCCTGGACGCGGACCAAGCCGCAGAACTGGAACATGGTCTACGTGCCTTACTGCACCGGCGATATCTACTCCGGCGACAAGGTGGCGGTGTACGAGGACACGCAGAACCAGAAGCCGCCACTGGTCTGGCATCACAACGGCCTGCGCAACACCCGCGCAGTGGTGGCCTGGTTGAAGAACAACCTGCAGCGCCCGGCGCAGCTGCTCACCACCGGCTGCAGCGCCGGCGGCGCTGGCAGCCTGACCAACTACGTGGGCATCCGCCAGGACATGGCGCCGACCCGCGGCTTCCTGCTCGACGATTCCGGCCCGGTGTTCAGCGCACCGCCCGGCAGCGATGTCGCGCAGTACCCGTCGCTGCCGCTGCAGGAGCACATCCGTGGTGCCTGGGGCCTCAACGAGGGGCCGGTGCCCTATCTGCAGAGCCGCCTGCCGGGGCTCAATGGCAGCGACTTGGGTAGCCTGTATTCGGCGCTGTCGAGCAACCTGCCGGGCGACCGCCTGGGCCACACCCACTTCTGGCAGGACCTCAACTACTCGTCCTACTCCTACGAGCGCTTCCACCCGGACATCATCAATGCGCCGGACGCCGCCACCAAGGAGGCGCTGATCCATGCCAAGTGGGCGGTGGACACCGACCGCCTGCGCAGCCAGCTGGCCAGCCTGAGCAACTTCGGTGGCTACTTCCCGCAGTACCGCGCGGTGAACGAAAGCCACTGCACCAGCATCATCGAGTTCGCCAATTCCGATATCCAGGAGCAGAACCTGCAGCTCGACCACTTCGTCAACAACCTGCTGGATGGCAGCGGCGCGGTGCTGGCCGCCTCGGAGAGCAGTGACGCGGCGGACAAGGCCAAGCCGTTCAACCTGCTGTACTACATTCTCGATCAGCTGCTCTAGGCCTACGGATGGGGCGTGTTGCCCCGGGCGATAAGCCGTAGGTTGGGTTGAGGAGCAACGCGACGAAGCCCAACAATCCTGTCCCGGTTGTTGGGCTTCGCTGCGCTCAACGCCAACTTACCCGTGCACAGGGATGTGCTGGCCCAGCCACTCCAGCGCCTATTGGTAAGCCTGCTCCCGCGCCTCCTGCAGGCGCTGGCGCAGGTACTGGTCGCGGCTCAGGCCGTCGGGGATGCTGTGCATGCTCAGCACCTCGTCGACGATGCGCTTCTCTTCGCTCTTGTACTGCACGAAGTGCGGATCGGGGGTCTTGGTTTTTGCCTCGCGCGCCTGGCTGAGTGCCTGGTAGCGGGCCACCAGGGCATCGGCGCGGGCCTTCTGCGCCTCCTCGTCGCCGCCTTCGGCCTGGGCCAGACCGACCTGTAGCAACAGTGCCTCGCTCAATGCCAGCTCGCCGGCTGCCTCGCGCCGGTCGATCTCCTTGGCCAGGGCGGCGGCGCGCTGCTGGCGCTGCGCCTGGTCCAGGCTGGCGGCGGACTTGATAAAGCCCTGGTAGTCGGCGGCGAACTGCAGGCGGGCCTGGTAGCCCTGCACGGCGGGGTCGTTGAGCAGGGCCTGCCGGGCATTTTTGTCGAGTGGCGGTGCCTTGGCGCTTGCGCCAGTGGCAGGGCCGGGCGTAGTCGCCACAGTGGGCACTGGATCGGCTTCCCTCCCGAAGCCGCCCAGGCCTAGCCACAAGCCGCCCGCGGCGGCGAGGCCCGCGAGACCGGCGACTAGCAAGCGGGAAGTGATCTTGATCATGGCCCTGAATCCCCGGGATACCCAGGGAGCCAGTTAAGCCCAAGCGCCGTGAGGGTTCCAGCGCCTCAGCCTGGCAGGCTCAGCTCTCCAGCCAGACGTCGCGTACCCAGTGCCACACCGAGTCCCAGCTCTCGTCGGTCAGCTCGCCTTCGTCGCCGTCCCACAGCACCACCTGGCCTTCCACATCTACCGCGTAGTAGTCGCGGCCGTCCTGGCACAGCGGCACCAGGTCGCGCGGCAGGCCGAGGTCCCAGGCCACCGAGGCGACTTCCGGCAGGTAGGTATGCGACTGCGGGTCGGCGGCGGTCACTGGCTCCAGGCGGCCGTAGACCACGTCACTGACCTTGAGCAGGTATTCGCGCAGCTCGAAGGGCAGGTGGATAAGGATCTGCTCCTGGATTTCCACCAGGGTTTCTTCTTCCGGCAGCTCCAGCGGTACCGGCACCGGCTCGTTGAGTTCACGCAGTTGTTCGATGACTTCTTCCATGGCGGGCTCACCGTCTGATGGGGCTGGGCTTTATACAGTAGCCGCTGGGCGGAAGAAAAAACTATTGCGGCGTGCGCCCGTAGCGCCAGAAAAAAGCCCAGGCAGGCCCGGGCTTTTCTACGTGCAGCTGAGCTGATGCGTTACTCGCTAACCACCAGCGTGCTGGCCGGCTCTGCGCCGCTGAAGGTGATGATCACGGTTGGGTCGAGCAGGCGCTGTATAGCCGTCTTCAACGACCACAGCAGCACCAGCACGCAGCCGGCCACAGCCAGCACATTGCCGAGGAAGTAATACAGGGCGCCGGCGCTGAGCAGGGCAACGATCAGCGAGAAGCGCGCGGCCTGCAGGCGGGTGCGTTTTTCCACGTTCATCTTCAGGCTGGCCGGCAGGGCGCGGGCAATCTGCTTGAGGGCGTGCTCCTTGACCGTGGCGCTGAGGAATTCCAGGCTCTCGCTGCTTTCCTTGCCGTCCACGCTGAAGGTCAGGTGGATGGTGTCGCGGAAATGCTCGCTGCTGACCTTGCTCACCGTGCTCAGGTCGATGACCTTCTGCTTGCACGGCACCTGGGCCACGATAGCCGCCAGGCCGGCGCCGCTCTGGTAGAGCTCCTGCACCGTGTCGGTCTGCTTGCTGTCGAAGCTGACGGACACCAGGTTGTGGCCATCCAGCGCCACCAGGCGGTCGTCCTCGATATCCAGCCAGCTGTTCTCGGTATAGAAGCCTTCCGGCAGCTTGCCCTTGGGTTCACGGCCGAACAGCAGCGTGAGGACGATGTTCAACAGTAGCGCCAGGCCGATGACATAGGGGGCGGCATCGATGACCCGCTCCACGGCCGATTCGCGGGCCTGGTGCTCGACCACGATCTGCGGCGTGGCTTCTTCGGGTTTCTGTTCGGCAAACCAGACCTGCAGGCTTTCCTTGCCGCTCAGGTCGTCGTACTCGCCGGCGCTCAGGCTGTGTTGCTGCTGGTATTGCACGCCATTGACCGCGTATTCGTAGCTCACCGAATAGACCTCGCGGGTTTTCTTGCGGCCTTTGCGGCCCCGGTATTCTTCTTCGGTTACATCAAGCGAGGTGATGGTCGCCTCGGCGGCGACATGGTGCTTGGTACGTTCGATCGCCGCGACTTGCGCCGGGCCCTTGATGAAGTAGGCGAGGGTGAGACCCAGCAATGCCAGCACGACCATGCTGCTACGGATCCACAGTTTGCGTTTCTGCCCCGGGCTGCGAGTTTTCGCCATGACGTATTCCTTTTTAGTTATGTGTAGCGTCCGTGTACTGATGGGCAGGTTGGCGCTGCCCGTGGCGAGTATCAGTTGAAACATTCGGTTACGACAAGCCACCCAGGGTGCAGATTTCCGTTGCGGCAGAAATGCAAAAGCCCGGGCGGGCCCGGGCTTTTGGGTGACGCTGGCTGAGGAATCAGCCGTTCTGGCGGATACCCGCGACCAGCCACGGCTGGTTGTCGCCGTTGCTGCGCTCCATGCGCCAGCTTTCGCTGAAGGCTTCGCCCTGGTCGAAGCGCGAGGTCTTGGCCACGCCACGGAAAGTCAGGGTGGCGACGGTCTTGTCGGCCAGCTCGTCGATACCGTCCAGCTGCACGTCGAGGTCGTCGATGTAGGTGGACTGGAAGCCATCGCCCATGCCGGCGCGCTCTTCCTTGAGGAAGCTGAGCATCTGCGGGGTGACGAACTCGCCGATCTTGTCCATCTCGGCCGCGTCCCAGTGCTGCTGCAGGGCCAGGAAGTGCTCGCGGCCGGCTTCGATGAAGCGCGGCTCGTTGAACCAGGCCGGAGCATTGATGAGCGGGCGCGCGGCGGCGCCACTGCTGCTGCCGAAGATCGGCGACTGGGCCTGCGGCATCTGGCGCTGGAACGGCGCGCCGGCACCGGCTGGCTGACCCTGCTGCTGGGCCCGGCGGGCGGCGATGAAGCGGAAGATCACGAAGGCGATCAGGCCGATGATCAGGAAGTCGAAAATCTGCATGCCCTGGAAGCCGTCGCCCATGAACATCGAGGCGAGCAGGCCGCCGGCGGCAAGGCCGGCCAGCGGGCCGAGCCAGCGCGACGCACCGCTGGCCGGGCGTGCGGCTGCAGCTGCACCCGGCGCGGCGCTGGGCTGGGCGGCCTTGGGCGCTTCGGCCTGGCGGGTCTGGTGGGTCGGCGCGGAGCCGAAGGTCTTGCCGCCGCCCATGCGCCGGGCGCTGGCATCGAGGCTGATGGTCAGGCCCAGGCAGAGGCACAGGGCGATGCTGAGAAAGCGTTTCATGAGGAGATCCACTGGTGGGTATTCGCGCGGTCATGCTGCCCAGTCGGGGCGGCAAAGGCCAGTTGCAGAGTGTTTCCGGATTTATGCGCAGCTGCCGTAGGGCGGGTGAAACCTGCAGGTTGCACCCGCCCTACGGCGTCAGAGGGCTTCCAGCTAGGCATAGGCGTGGGTTACGCCGCGCCTATTCCGGCGGGAGATCAGAAGTGGTAAGCCGCGCCCAGGCGCACGCTCTGTTCGGTCAGGCGCTGGTTGTACTCTTCACTCCACATGTCGACGCCGATATCTTTCTGCGTGCCGTAATCGGCATAGCGATACTCCAGGCGCGCGGACAAGGCTTCGTTCAGCAGGTACTCGGCGCCGGCGCCGACAGTCCAGCCGCCCTGGCCATTGCTGTGGGATTCGCTGCGGTTGAGGAACTGGTTGTCGGCCCACTCGCGGTCGACCTGGGCGTAGGCGTAACCGGCGGTGGCGAACAGCAGCAGATCATCGCTCGGCAGATAGCCGGCACGGGCCCGCAGTGAGCCGGCGGTAGTGATCTCGCTGGTGGTGCTGTAGCCCGTATCGGTGGTGCCGTGAAATTTTTGATAGTTGGAGTCGCTGCTGTCTATCCGGCCCTCGTAGTCCGCTTCCACACCGACCAGCCAGTGGTTCTGCAGCAGCCAGTTGTAGCCACCGAGCGCGCCATACTGGGCCCCGTCGGGGTTGGTTTCCTGGGTCCAGCCGGTTTTCTGCTGGTTGAACTGGCTATAGCTGGTGCCCTGGTCTTCGGCCCAGGCATAGCCGGTGTAGAGACCGGCGTAGGCGCCTTCGAAACCGGCGGCGAGGGTGGGGAGCGGTGCCAGCAGGCTGGCCAGGAGGACAATGCGCTTCATCGGTAATCCTTGTTTTTATCGGTGTGCCCGAGCATTCGGGCGAGAGGTAAGGCGGGCGATCTAAAGTGCTTCCAGCTTGGCGTAGCTGAGCATCAGCCACTTGCTGCCTTCGGCCTCGAAGTTGACCTGCACCCGCGCCTGGGCGCCGCTGCCTTCGAAGTTGAGGATCACCCCGTCGCCGAACAGCGCATGGCGCACGTGCTGGCCGAGACGGAAGCCAGTGTCCGGCACTTCGGCGTTGGCGAACATGCTCATGCTGCTGGTGCCGCTGCTGCTTGAACTGCCGCTGCCGTAGGGGCGGCTGACGCTGTTGCTCAGGCGTACTTCCTGGATCAGCGCCGGGGGGATTTCGCGGACGAAGCGCGAGACCTTGTTGTAGGTCTCGCTGCCGTACAGGCGGCGGGTCTCGGCGTAGGTCAGCACCAGGTGCTGCATGGCGCGGGTCACGCCAACATAGGCCAGGCGGCGTTCCTCTTCGAGACGGCCGGGCTCTTCCAGGCTCATCTTGTGCGGGAACAGGCCTTCTTCCATGCCGACCAGGAACACCATGGGGAATTCCAGGCCCTTGGCGCTGTGCAGGGTCATCAGCTGGATGCTGGCCTCGTGCTCGTCGGCCTGGGTGTCGCCGGCTTCCAGCGAGGCGTGGGTGAGGAAGGCCGCCAGCGGGCTCATCTCCTCTTCCTCGTTGTTCTCGAAGTTGCGCGCGGCGCTGACCAGTTCCTCGAGGTTTTCCACCCGGGCCTGGGCCTTCTCGCCTTTCTCGGCCTGGTGCCAGGCGATCAGTCCGCTCTGCTCGATGACCGTCTGGGTCATCAGGTGCAGCGGCATATCCAGCACTTTCGCCGCCAGATTCTCGATCAGCTCGACGAAGGCGGCCAGGGCACCGGCGGCGCGGCCGGGCAGGGCCTTATTGGCGATCAGCTGCTGCATCGCCGCCCACATCGACAGGTCGCTGTGGCGGGAGTGCTCGCGGATCGCCTCGATGGTCTTCTCGCCAACGCCACGGGTCGGCACGTTGATCACCCGTTCCAGCGCGGCGTCGTTGTGCCGGCCGTCGAGCAGGCGCAGGTAGGCCACCGCGTTCTTGATCTCGGCGCGCTCGAAGAAGCGCTGGCCGCCGTAGATGCGGTAGGGAATCTTCTCGCGCAGCAGGGCTTCTTCGAGTACCCGCGACTGGGCGTTGGAGCGGTAGAGAATGGCGATTTCGCTGCGGCTGAGGCCGGTCTTCAGCGCCCGCTCGATGCTTTCGACCACGTAGCGCGCTTCGTCGTGCTCGTTGAAGGCGGCGTACAGGCACAGCGGCTCGCCGTCGTCGCCGTCGGTCCACAGTTCCTTGCCCAGGCGCCCGTTGTTGTTGGCGATCAGGGCGTTGGCGGCTTTGAGGATGCCGGCGGTGGAGCGGTAGTTCTGCTCCAGGCGGATCATCTGCGCGTCGGGGAAGTCGCTGCTGTATTGCTGGATGTTCTCGATCTTGGCGCCGCGCCAGCCGTAGATCGACTGGTCGTCGTCGCCCACTACCATCAGGCTCTCGCCGCCCTTGGCGAGGAAGCGCAGCCAGGCGTATTGCACGGCGTTGGTGTCCTGGAACTCGTCGACCAGGATGTGCTTGAAGCGCTGCTGGTAGTGCGCCAGCAGGCCCGGGTTATCCCGCCACAGGTCGAGGGCACGCAGCAGCAGCTCGGCGAAGTCGATCACCCCGGTGCGCGCGCAGGCCGCTTCGTAGGCCTCGTAGATCTTCAGCATGGTGGCGAGGAACAGGTCGCCGCCGGCCTGGATGTTCTTCGGCCTTAACCCTTCATCTTTTTGCCCGTTGATAAACCACTGGGCCTGCTTGGCCGGCCAGCGCTGTTCGTCCAGGCCCAGGTCGCGGATCACCCGCTTGACCAGGCGCTGCTGGTCGTCGGAGTCGAGAATCTGGAAGTTCTCGGCCAACCCGGCTTCCTGCCAGTGCGCGCGCAGGATGCGATGGGCCAGGCCGTGGAAGGTGCCGACCCACATGCCGTTGGGGTTCAAGCCGAGCATCTGCTCGATGCGGTGGCGCATCTCGGCCGCCGCCTTGTTGGTGAAGGTCACCGACAGGATGCTGTAGGGCGAGGCATTGACGATCTGGATCAGCCAGGCGATGCGGTGCACCAGCACGCGGGTCTTGCCCGAGCCGGCGCCGGCCAGCACCAGCTGGCGGCCGAGCGGGGCGGCCACGGCCTGGCACTGCGCATCGTTGAGGGAGGCGAGGAGAAGTTCTGGGTCGAAAGAGGCGGGATCATTTTGCATCGCGGCATTCTACGGGCCGGGGTAGGGAGCGGCAAACCGTGACCGGATTGAACTGTACAGTCAGAGCACAGTTGTACTGCCATCTGTCGAATGACGCTGCCAAAAAGCCAGCATAAGGCTTGGGCGAGCGCTCTAGCTCGGGTATGCTCGGGAAAATTTAGGCAAACCATTACAAGAAAATCGCCTATGACCAACCCCCTACAGGGCTCCACGGCACCCGTGCCGTCGGATGACGCGCGCGCCATCCGCCAGCAGTTCGCCACCGAAATCTCGGTCGAGCGAACTCGCCTGCTATATCAAGGCTCCCAGGTTCCCACCTTCTTCATGCTGCTCAGCGCCCTGGCCTGCGCCGGCCTGCTCTGGCACCCGCAGGAAAGCTGGCTGCTGGCCGGCTGGCTGGTGTGGGTGGTGCTGCTGGCGGTGCTGCGCCTGATCCAGATGGCCGCGTTCAACGCTGCGATGCCCTCGCGCCAGGCCAATCCGCAGTGGCAACGGATGTTCCTGATCGGTGCCGGGGCGTCCGGCCTGACCCTGGCTTTCGCCGCGATCTTCCTGGTGCCGCCGGACCAGTTCCTGCAGCAGGCGCTGGTTTACGGGCTGATCGCCGCTGCCATTCTGTCCGCGAGCATGGCCTATGCGGTCAGCCGCGCGGCGTTCCTGGTGTTTTCCCTGCCGTGCCTGCTGCCGGCCATCGTCTATCTGCTGCTCAGCGATACGCGCCAGCAGGTCTGGGGCGCGCTGGGCCTGATCCTGCTGCTGAGCCTGTGGGTGGTGGCCTGGCAGGTCAATCGCCTGGTGCAGCGCAGCCTGCTGCAGCGCTTCCAGAACCAGGCGCTGATCGAGGGCTTGCAGCATGCGCGGGAAAGCGCCGAAGGGCTGAACCAGGAACTGGCCCGCGAAGTGGAGCAGCGCCGCCGCGCCGAGCGTGAGCTGCGCAAGGCCCATGGCGACCTGGAAATCCGCGTGGCCCAGCGCACCTTGGAGCTGGACGACGCCAGCCATGCCCTGGGCAAGAGCGAAGCGCGCCTTGCCCTGGCCCTGGAGGCCAGCGAGCTGGGGTTGTGGGACTGGAACCTGCAGACCGACGAGGTACACCACAGCCATCTGGAGGACATCTTCGGCATCAGCCAGGAAGACGTTAAAGGTGTGCTGACCCACCTCAAGCCGCGCCTGCACCCGGACGACCTGTCCCTGCTGCGCCGCGCCCTGGTCGAGCACCTCAAGGGGCGTACCGATGGCTATTGCGTCGAGTACCGCGTGCGCCATGCCGATGGCCGCTGGATCTGGGTCGAGGACCGCGGCCGTGCGGTGGAGCGCGACGAGCAGGGCCAGGTGCTGCGCATGCTCGGCACCCGCCGCGACATCAGCGAACGCAAGCAGCGCGACGAGCAGCAGCGCCTGGCGGCCACGGTGTTCGAGGCGGCCAGCGAAGGCATCGTCATCCTCGACGCCGACTACCTGCTGCTGTCGGTCAACGAGGCGTTCAGCGAGGTTACCGGCTACCGCAAGGAAGAGGTGCTCGGGCGCAGCGTGGCGGAACTGATCAGCAGCCGCGACGTGCGCCGCCAGTACCAGGTGATCCGCCATGAGCTAGAGCAGTTCGACAGCTGGCGTGGCGAACTGATCGATACGCGCAAGAACGGCGAGCTCTATCCGCAGTGGCTGCAACTCAATGTGGTGCGCGATGCGCGGGGCAAGGTCAGCCATATCGTCGGCTTCTTCTCCGACCTGTCGTCGCGCCGACAGACCGAGGAGCGCCTGCGCTACCTGTCGCACTACGACGAGCTGACCGGCCTGGCCAACCGCAGCCTGTTCCGCGAGCGCCTGCACGAAGCCTGCGAGCGGGCGCGCCAGGGCAATACCCACTTGGCCCTGCTGCATATCGACCTGGATCGCTTCAAGCTGCTCAACGACAGCCTCGGCCATGAAGTGGCCGACCAGTTGCTGCGCCAGATGAGCCGGCGCCTGACCCAGGCCGCCTCCGACGCGCACACCATCGCACGGTTGTCCGGCGACGAGTTCGCCATCCTCCTCGATGACTACGGCAGCCTCTCCGGGCTGGCGCGCATGGCCAGCCGGCTGCTGGCCAAGCTGCGCACGCCGATGGATGTCGGCGGCCACGAGCTTGTGGTCAGCGCCTCCATCGGCATCAGCCTGCTACCGGACAACGCACGGGAAATCTCCGCGCTGATCAGCCAGGCCGGCATGGCCATGCAACATGCCAAGCACCTGGGCGGCAACACCTTCCAGTTCTACACCGACAACCTGCAGGCCTGCACCCTGGAGCGCCTGCAGCTGGAGAACCAGCTGCGCAAGGGCATCGCCGACGGCCAGCTGGAAGTCTTCTACCAGCCCAAGCTGTGCCTGGTCGACGACAGCCTGAATGCCGCCGAGGCGCTGGTGCGCTGGCGCCACCCGGAGCTGGGCCTGGTGGCGCCTGGCGAGTTCATCCCGCTGGCCGAAGAAACCGGGCTGATCGCCCCGATCGGCGAATTCGTCCTGCGTCAGGCCTGCCTACAGGCCCGCGAATGGCAGCGCCAGGGCCTGGTCGACCTGCGCGTGTCGGTCAACCTGTCGGTGCACCAGCTGCGCCAGGGCAACCTGGTCAGCCTGGTGCGCCAGGTGCTCGACGAAACCGGCCTGCCGTCGCGCCTGCTTGAGCTGGAGCTGACCGAGAGCCAGCTGCTGGATAACGTGGAGAACGTCATCGCCACCTTCCAGCAGTTGCGCGACCTGGGGGTGAAGCTGGCGATCGACGACTTCGGCACCGGCTACTCCTCGCTCAGCTACCTCAAGCGCTTCCCGGTGGACTACGTGAAGATCGACCAGACCTTCGTCCGCGACCTGTCGGTGGGCGGCGAGGATGCGGCGATCACCCGCGCGATCATCGCCATGGCCCACGGCCTGGAGCTGAAGGTGGTGGCCGAGGGCGTGGAAACCCAGGCGCAGATGGACTTCCTCAAGGCTCAGCGCTGCGACGAAATTCAGGGCTTCCTGATCAGCCCGCCGGTGCCGGCGGAGCAGTTCGCCCAGCTGCTGCGTGAGCATGCGCAGATGTGTTGAAGCGCAGCAACAGGGCGTGATCCAGGTCGATATCCGCCGGTAGCGGCAGGTACACGATGTGGCCGTCGCCTGGGGCCACTTCGGTGGCCGTGCCGTCGGCCTTCTCCAGCGCACCCAGCAGGAAATTCAGGTTGCCGCGCGGAGTCATCAGTTCCAGGCGGTCGCCGACGATGAAGCGATTCTTCACCCGCACCTCGGCCAGCTCGCTGCGCCGCTCCCCCGTGAATTCACCGACGAACTGTTGGCGCTCGCTCAGTGAGTTACCGCGCTGGTAGTTCTGGTACTCGTCATGCACGTGGCGGCGCAGGAACCCCTCGGTGTAGCCGCGGTTGGCCAGGGACTCCAGATTGTCCATCAAGCTCAGGTCGAACGGCCGACCGGCCAGCGCATCGTCGATGGCGCGCCGGTACACCTGGGCGGTGCGCGCCACATAGAAGTGGCTCTTGGTGCGGCCTTCGATCTTCAGCGAGTGCACGCCCATCTGCAGCAGGCGCTGGACGTGCTGCACGGCACGCAGGTCCTTGGAGTTCATGATGTAGCTGCCGTGCTCGTCCTCGAACGCCTCCATCAGCTCGTCCGGGCGGGTGGAATCTTCCAGCAGGAAAGTACGCGTGGTCGGTAGCCCGTCACCGAGGGTGGGCTGACAGCCTTGGACGATACCGCCTAGCTCGTTCTCCCGGCCTTCGTGGGCCTGGTATTGCCAGCGGCAGGCATTGGTACAGCTGCCCTGGTTGGGGTCGCGCCTGTTGATGTAGCCGGACAGCAGGCAGCGCCCGGAGTAGGCCATGCACAGGGCGCCATGGACGAACACTTCCAGTTCCATCTGCGGCACTTGCTGGCGGATTTCCTCGATCTCCTCCAGCGCGAGCTCGCGGGACAGGATTATCCGCGTCAGCCCCTGGCGTCGCCAGAACTCGACACTGGCCCAGTTCACCGCGTTGGCCTGCACCGACAGGTGTATCGGCATCTGCGGGAAGTGCTCGCGTACCAGCATGATCAGCCCGGGGTCGGACATGATCAGCGCATCCGGGCCCATGGCCACCACCGGTTCGAGATCCTTGAGAAAGGTCTTCAGCTTGGCGTTGTGCGGGGCGATGTTGACCACCACGTAGAAGCGCTTGCCCTGGGCATGGGCCTCGGCGATACCGATGGCCAGGTTGGCGTGGTCGAACTCGTTGTTGCGCACGCGCAGGCTGTAGCGCGGCTGCCCGGCGTATACCGCATCGGCGCCATAGGCGAAGGCGTGGCGCATGGCCTTGAGGGTGCCGGCGGGGCAGAGCAATTCGGGGGCGTGGAGCGGTGACATGACTGAGCCTGCAGGGGAGCGGGCGCAGATGGTGCCCGGCGCGCCTGCACCGGGCCTTGATCCAGGACAGCCTTCAGCGCGATGGCGAGCGGATCAGCCAGAGCGCGCCAAGCACCAGCGCCAATCCCAAGAGTACCTTGGCGAAGAAGAACAGCCCGCCGACCGCCCCACCGACCTGCCCGTCGCCAGTAACGGCACCGGCTACACCGGCACCACCAAACAGGAAGCAGAGAAACGAAAGGGCAAGGGCGACCAGCGCGCCGATGAACAGAGGATTTTTCATGAGTTCCACTCCTTGGAGAGTTTGCGCGGAGATCAAAGTGCGAAGCGGCGATCCGGGTGTTCGGCATCCAGACCTTGCTCCGGATGAAGGGGCAGAGGGTGTTCCTTGGTCAAATCGGGGAAGCGCAGATCCGGATTTTCCTCAACTTGATACATGTGCGTCTTGTAGAACTCGGCGAGCTGCTTGTCCGGTTTGTAGCCCCGAGTGAAAGCAGGGCCCGATTTCGGACTGAAGACTTCATAAAGCTCCATGAACCCTGCTGTGCTCCCAAGCGAAGCGGCCCGCTGGTAGTAGAAAAGGGCTCTCGGTTGGTTGTGCTTGCGGACTTCATAGAACTGCGCGGCTTCGATGATTGCTTCTGGCACGTCTTGGGCGCCCGCACATTGGAAATACTGCTCAGCCATCGGATCGTCCTGTTTCTCCCGCGGCAGAGAAAAGGCGAAGTAATTACCCAGTGCAACCTGGGCCTGCGGGCTGCCTAGCTGTGCCGCTTGGAACATGTATGAGCTGGCCATGCGCTCGTCGCGCAGCATGCCTTTGCCGCGTTCGGCAGCGACCGCCCAGTTGTAGTAGCCCAGCGGCACTTTGAGTTCGACCATCCGCTCGTAGAGGTCGAGCATCTTCTGGGTGTTCTTTTCAACACCGGGGCGGCCCGGCCATCCAGTGCGATAGAGGCGGGCCAGGTTGTGCATGGCCTTCCAGTGATTCTTGGCGATAGCCTTTTCATAGAGCTCGACGACGCGAGGCCAGTCGCGCAGCTCTTTTTCAAGGCTTCTGGCTTCCTGAAACCAGGTGTCGGCCTCGGCATCCAGCGGCGGGTTATGGTCTTTCTCGTGGGTACATGAGAATGCCGGATAAGCCATGGCAGGCACTCCACCCAGACACAGCAAAAGAAAGAAAATACCTTGCGCTAGGGCTTTGATCGGGACTAGGCGCATAAGGCGTTTCCGTATCTCAGAAGCATGGGCTATGGATTTTCTCTGTCATGTGCCAGCGGTGGCGAGCTCGGCGCCAAGCTGTGATTTGAAGTACGTCGTGAAGTTCTGGCCATTGTGCCCGTAAGACCGCCCAAGAGATTGATCCACCCTTTGGTAGATGCATCAGAGGCCAATTGTTTAGCCCCCCAGCCCAGATTTACCCCCGCCACCAGTGCTACCAGGCACTTGATGGGCGCTTTGAAGGCCTGTACCAGCACCTAAGAAATAAATTTGTCCCCTTGTTTGCAGGCGACAATCTATAGATGCCGAAGTACTTGGGCTCCCGCCTTCGCGGGAGCGACGGTAAGTAGCTTTTTCAGAGTGTCCTTAGGCGGAAATCGGCGAGCGCCATCGTTGGAGCTTTTGGATGATCGGCGTCATAGGCCGCGCTCACGCTCCAGGTCGATCAGGCGGTTGGTGGGGCCGTCACTCTGCAGGCGTTCGGTAACTATTTGCGGCCAGCGATTTCGTGAGTGGCGCTTGGCAACGTTGTAGGTGAATTCCTGCAGCCAGCTCATCGGGTAGAAAAGTAGCTCGCCAATGAGCATCAGCGCATCGATCCCAGTCAGATAGTTCTTACCGCCATTTTCAGTCCTCTTCTGGCGAATGCTGGCGAGCGTGTGTGTGTGCCAGTCGGTTTTCTTGAGCTGGGTCGCCGCCAGCATGCATCTGACAAAAGTGTCGGACTCGCTGGGGTTGCCGTTTTCATCGAACCAGGGGCCGTTGTTCATGTAGGAGCGTAGGTATTCCCAGAAGGCTTGCTGCATGGCCAGCGACTTGCCCATGGGCAGGCCGAGGCTGACTATCAGTGTATTGTCCGGTTCACCCAGGCGACGGAGCAGAACTTCCAGGGCGGCATTGCGCATGCCACCGGTGTGCGGGCCGACCATCTGGAACTCGCAGGCGATGGCCTGAATGCCGTCCCAGGGGCTGTGGTAAAGCAGGCCTCCATGGTCGAAATAAACTTCTCGAGTGCGGCGATTGAACAGGATGGGTAGAGGAAGGGGTTGGCGGATCTCCCACAAAAACGGAGCTATGAGCATCGGTGCACAAATCCACAACATTGAAGGAACTAGCTCCCATCGGTGGAAGCAGAGAGCTATCAGGGTTGTTGCAGCAAGGATCATTACTCCCCCCCCTCCGAGCACTCCGGTTATGAGTCCCCTATCGTTATCGCCTCCTGCTTTCAGAGCCAGATAGTGCTCGGTGTGCTCCTCCGTAATGAAAAGCTCCAAAGGTTTCTCGCCAGTTGGCTGATCGGCGCTCAACATGGCGGTTGGAACTTGCCCATATCTGGTGCGAGCTTGCCGCAGCAGGTCGTTCAGAGCCATGCGATGTCCTTGATGATGTAACGCAGCCCATATTGCCCCCTACGACCATTCTTTCGGTATTGAGTACGCCGGTCAGCATGGCAATGGGGCTATGGTACAAAACACGCAACTGCCAATGGCTGGATGTGGAAATGCTGGGCATGGCGCTGCTCGGCGCAGTCCATGCCCTGTTCGATCGGTAGCCACTGGCTGTGCATGGAGGCCTGAAGAAAGAGGGCAGATTTATTTTTGGGCTGCGCACGATATGAAAACATCGCCACTAAATAAACTTGTCCCCTTATCCGCCTAGCCAGCACAGCTACCACCTGGTTTATTGACATTAGAAACCCAGTTTTTCAGGGAAGTAAGAAAGTGGCGGGTGCGTGGCTTTCCATTCTTTGGCGAATACTTTGGCTTGTTCGATTTGCTCGGGTGTCATCTTGGCGGCGATTTCTGGAAGAATATCCTCGGCAAAATTCTTTGAGGTGCCGCCCCCATCCAGTTCAAGCAATAGAGAGATAAGCCCATAGCCTTTCACCAAGTCGATCGGATAGTCCAGTGTGTTGGGTGTGTGTGCAAGATAAGCACCGTAAGAACCGATAGCTCCCGCATCACCGGTTTCCGCAATTTTTGCCAGCAAGGTGCGAGCAGCGGCCATATCACCGTTTACCTGCAGAATACCTAGATACTCACCCATGCCATTGACATATCCGCCCTCGGCGGATTTTTTCATAAGTTCTTCAATTCGCTCCGAGCGCCCCCATGGTGGGAAGAAGAATATTCGGCCGTCCCGATAAAAGCGGGCCAGGTCGTACTGCGCCATTGGGGAACCTGCTTCGGCGGCTTTTTTCATCCATTCGTAGTCATTGGTCAGGTAGCACATGACATACATGGCTTCACTGTCGCCTTGGGCTGCCAAGGCGCCAGCGGTTTTTCGTCCAAGTAGCAGCCATTCTCCTGCCGTTTTGTTGTCGGCAGGGCAATTATTCATTGCGATGCATAGGTCTGTTCCTTTTCCGGACAAGCGATACATGGCGTAGTAGTCGCCTTGTTCGGCAGCAGCCATATACCATTTTTGTGCCTCTTCGGTTATATGTCGGTGAGTTTGGCGGAGCTCTTCCGCTAAATAGTACTGAGCTTCTCTATCCCCGGCTTCGGCGGCAATACGTAGTTCTGGGATGGCAACTTTATATTGATTGAAGAGCATGATGCCTTGCTCTTTGGCAGCTTGTTGTGTCGGTGTGAGCGTGGCGGAGTGAGCCGCTGCGCAGGCTAATAAGCCAGCCAGCGCAACCATCACCTGTTTTAATGGCATTAGAAGCCCAGTTTCTCAGGGAAATAAGAAAGTGGCGGGTGAGTGGCTTTCCACTCTTTGGCGAATACTTTGGCTTGTTCGATCTGCTCGGGTGTCATCTTGGCAGCGATTTCTGGAAGAATGCTGTCAGCAAAATTTTTCGAAGTCCCCCCGCCGTCCAGTTCAAGCAGTAAATAGATAAGCCCATAGCCTTTGACCAGATCTAGCGGGTAGTCCAGTGTGTTGGGTGTATGTGCAAGATAAGCGCCGTAAGAGCCAATGGCTCCTGTATCACCGGTTTCCGCAATTTTTATCAGCAAGGTGCGAGCAGCGGCCATATCGCCTTTTTCCTGCAAGATGCCCATATATTCGCCCATGCCATTGACGAAGCCGCCCTCTGCGGATTTTTTCATTAATTCTTCAACTCGCTCCGAGCGCTTCCATGGGGGGAAAAAAAATCCTTCTCCCTCCCTATAACGGCTGGCCAGTAACCATTGAGCCTTGGCATAACCTGCAGATGCCGATCTCTCCAGCCACGTAAGATCTCCCGTTGAGTTGTACATAATCATCATCGCTTCTCCGTCACCTTTTTCGGCAAGGGGTTCGGCTGTTTTCCAGAGTAATCTAGTCCAGTCTTCATCTGATCTTGAGCCAGATGGGCAGTTATTCATTGCAGCGCATAAATCGGTACCCGTGTCCGATAGTCTAAACATGGCGTAGTAATCGCCTTGTTCGGCGGCAGCCATATACCACTTCTGCGCTTCGGGTGTCATATATCGGTTGTTAAGGCGTAGTGCCTCGCCGAGAAAGTACTGAGATTCTCTATCACCTGCTTCTGCGGCTTTCTTTAAATAGGGCTCTGCAGAGATCGCCTTGTGTTGGTTGTATAGCGTTATGCCGAGCTCTTTGGCGGATTGTTGTGTCGGTGTGAGCGTGGCGGAGTAAGCCGCTGCGCAGGCTAATAAGCCAGCCAGCGCAACCATCACCTGTTTTAATGGCATTAGAAGCCCAGTTTCTCAGGGAAATAAGAAAGTGGCGGGTGAGTGGCTTTCCATTTCTTAGCGAATACTTTGGCTTGTTCGATTTGCTCGGGTGTCATCTTGGCAGCGATTTCTGGAAGAATATCCTCGGCAAAATCCTTTGAGGTGCCGCCCCCATCCAGTTCAAGCAATAGAGAGATAAGTCCATAGCCGTTTACCAAGTCGATCGGATAGTCCAGTGCGTTGGGTGTATGTGATAGATAGGCCCCATAAGAGCCAGTGGCTGCTGCATCGCCGGTTTCTGCAATTTCGATCAGCAAGTCGCGAGCGGCAGCCAGATCGCCTTTTTCCTGCAAGATACCCATATATTCGCCCATGCCGTTGACATCTCCGCCATCGGAGGATTTTTTCATTAATTCTTCAACTCGCTCCGAGCGCTTCCATGGGGGGAAGAAAAATCCCTCGCCTTGCCTGTACTGAATCGCCAACCAGTATTGCCCGTAGGGATAACCCGCTTCCGCCGACTTCTCCAGCCACTCAAAATCACCTGTGGCTCGGTACATCATATACATGGCTTCACCATCGCCCTGCTCAATCAAGGGCTCTGCGGTGGCAACTATCATGTTCAACCAGTCGAGCGTTGTTTTTCCGCTATCGGAACAATTCCCCATCACAGCGCAAAGATCATTCTTGGCTGACGCCAGTCGACGCATGGCGTACATATCACCTTGCTCGGCAGCAGCCATATACCATTTCTGTGCTTCTGGGGTCATATATCGGTTGTTAAGGCGTAGTTCCTCGCCTAGAAAATACTGAGATTCTCTATCGCCAGCCTCGGCAGCAGTTTGTAACTCAGGTATGGCTGTTTTGTATTGGTTATAGAGCATGATTCCGCGTTCTTTCGCGGCTTGCTGTTGAGGTGTTAATGGAGTGGCTGTTGCTGTGTTGCTACAAAGCGTAATGATCAAGATGGCAATCAGGTTCTTGATAAACATATTGTCTCTCGCAGATTTATTCGCCTGGACCGTTATAGGTGGAGTGACCGCCAGGCATATGGGTAATTCCGTAGTAATCACTTTCCTGGCAGAAGCCGTCGCGCAGCTGCCCAAGAATGCTGACGTGCTTGAGGTATTTAGTACGCATCCGTTCGTTCTCAGCGCCTTCCCGGCCGACATTCATAACCTTGGAGTCCATAAAGCGATCCATGTGCATGCGATTCTCGCAATAGGTTTTGCCCTGTTTCGGTGGTTTGCTGCCGAAGCGATTCATGCGCGTGCAGGCTTCGTCGAACTGACGTTGGGCGTTGGGTAGGGTGCCATTGCTCTGGGCATTGCGCACAATCCAGCCCAGCACCCGTTCAATGGCTTGTTGCTGTAATAGCCAGCACTGGGCTTTGTCGTAGCTCGCCTCTATTTCTTTGGCCTCTCCGTTTTCCACAATGGAGTCAACCACTTTGAACTCCTCAGCCGGGCTGATCAGTGTCATCAGCATTGGCCCGAGTGCTTCGGGAAGTGCATCAATAAACCAGCGCTCCAGTTCGGCCGGTTTGCGATAGGTAATAACGGTGTGAGCTATAGGTCCGCCGTTGCCTCCCGCGGTGAGCGCCTCATAAAGATTGGCCACGGCATCGGCCGTGGTCAGCGACAGCATGTAGATCATGCCGACATCCATACCAATGGCACCGAACAGGTTGAGCTTGCTGATCAGGTCGAATGCGCTGCCGTCGATCCACTGCAGTGGGTGGTACTGATTTTCGCGTAGCTCGCGGCGCAGCAGATCGAGCAGTTCGCCGATGGCTTCGTAGCCGACGGCGAAGGCGAAGCTGCCGCTAACGCCAGGGCCGGCGATCAGTGCTGCCTTGAGGCGCAGGATCAGGCGGCCCTGATGCAGTGACAGGGATATTTCACCCTCGGCACCCAAACCGGCCGCCGCGCTGCCGGCCAGGGTGAGTTGAGCGAGGCTGAGCCATTCACTGGGTAGTTCGGCGTGGCTGTTTGGCCTTACGCTGGGGGCCGTGCGTAGCCGCACCAGATCTTTTGGGGGCGCCCAGCGCAACAAGCCGGTGACCTCGATACCGGCCTGCACGCCAGCGAACAGGTTGAAGCTGGCACTGGTTCCGTCCTCGATCTGTACCTTGGCAGCACGGCCGTTCACTATCGGCTCGCTGCCGGTGCCCCCGGTATGGCTAAGTGTTGCAGGTGTGCGGGTGGCTGGCTCGATAGGGGAAAGGTTGGCACCGTAGCGCAGGTTGCTGGGCGATAGCTCAAGGTTGGCTGCCATCTGCAAGGAGGCACCGGCAAAGCCCCAGGCGCGCGCACTGAGTTGTGCGGAGAAGCGACCCAGATTGAGGGCGCTGCATTGATTTCGATAATTGATGTAGGTCGCCGTGATTTCCCTGGCTTGCTCGGGCTTGGGTAGCTCGACCTTGCACAATTCGACCTCGCCCCTGGCCAGATTGATATCCAGGCTCGCTGTCACGCCGCTGCTGGTGCCTTCGAGCGGGCTGAACGAGGGGCCTTCCACTTCGATACCCGCCTGGATGCTGTTGGGCGTCGGGTTCAGGCAGCGCACCAGCTGTGCCTGTGGGCTTTTATCGAACAGGCGCAGGCTGCGCCGCGCATCATCCTGAAACAGCATCTGGCGCAGGCGTTCACCCCACTCCTGGCGGGCGCTGACCGCTTGCAGGCTATCTATTTGGTAGCCCAGCTTGCCGTGCAGATGCTGATAGAAGCGTTCAACCTCGAACCAGCCGTGCTGGTCGAACCATTCACCCTGATCATCGACTTTGATGGCGCCTACGCCCTCTAGCCACTCGTTGAAATCGCGGCGTGCATAGGCTTCGTCAACCTTGGTGCCGAGTGTGTCGGAATAGCTTTTCTTGAACGTGGCAGTGGGGCTGAGCAGGCCGCGCAGAACGCTCAGGCTGATATGGCGAACAGGTTTGCCAGGGGTATCGGGCCAGCTCACTTCCCGCAGCGGGAAGTTGCTCTTGACCAGCCGATCAATCGGCTGTGGTTCGAATTGCTCGGGGTTCCATAGCAGGTGGCGTCGGGGCAGGCGCTTGGCTACCGCCTGCTGGGCGCTATCGTACAGTGCTTGAATGTTGGCCTGCAGGGCATCCCATTGCGCTCTCTCTGCGGCCACCAGGCCTCCAGGCGCCTGGGCATTCTGGCCACTGGCTTCGATCCACTTTCGGTATTTGTCCTGTAGGCGCTGCTCGATACTGTTCTGCTGTTTGAGATAGTTCAGGTAACTATTGAACTGGCTGATGCCGCTCGGCAGTTGCCCCTGGGGGGCGTCAATCAGGGCAAATTCGGGCACAGCCAGGCCGTAGTCGGCGACCTTGATGATGGCGTCAATGTAGTTTTTGTAGTCTTCCAGGGCGACTAGCTGCTTGAAGGTTTCAGCGTAATTCAGGTCTGAGCCGGCGTTGCTCTGGAAGTCGATGGTTTTCAGGTAAAGCTGGTTCTGCTTTTCCAGCAGGGTGGGCAATTCGTTCAGGTCATAAGTCGGGAGCTCACCCTGTTCGAGTAGCTTGTTACG
>JBOFCR010000199.1:0-12917 GCA_051646165.1 Pseudomonas sp.
CAGGGATGCGCACGGTGCGGTGGGCGTTCTCGGCTGGCGACGGGTCGAGGGCCATGCCGGTACGCAGGACCCACTGCGGGTTGAGCTGGTAGGTGGCGCCGATGGCGTAGGACCACGTGTCGTGCCACTTCAACTGTTCGCTGACTTCATCCAGCAGGCCCAGCGGGGTGCCGGTGTTTTCCACCACGATTTCCTGCAGGCGGCTCCAGCGGGTGAAGGTGGTACCGGCGTGGAAGGTCCACTTGTCATCGAACTGGTAGCTGACCGAAGTGTCGACGGTTTCCGGGGTGGTGAAGTCCAGGCTGGCGTCGTATTCGCCGTTGAACAGGCCGACCAGGCCGGTGCCGCCGCTGACGCGGGTGCGGCCTTCCAGGGTGTACTCGACCTTGGAGTGGTAGGTCAGGCCCCAGGTCAGCTGGTCGGTGACATCCACCAGCACACCGGCGTTAAAGCCCAGGGCGGTATCGTCGCCCTTGATGCCGACCTTGGTCTCGCCGGTACCGCCGACGGCGCTGTTGTCCAGATTGTTGACCAGCTTGCCCTTGATTTTGTTGAGGGTCGGGCCGAAGCCGACGGACACGCGATCATTGACCCGGTAGCTCAGGGTTGGCTGCAGGGTGACGACTTCAACCTTGCTGTACAGGCCCTTGTAGCGGCCCCCGAAGCTCTTTTCGTAATCGCTGATCAGGGCGTAGGGCACATACATGCCGAGGCCCCAGCTGAAATCTTCGTCGATTGGGCTGGCGTAGTAGGCGAAGGGCACCGGAGTCAGGGGGACCATGTCGCCCTTGTGGGTTTCGGCGCTGGAGTCGTCGATGTCGACATTGGCCTTGACCAGGCCGAAACCACCGACCACTTCGGCGCGCTTCAGCTTGCTCAGGCCGGCCGGGTTGCCGTACAGCACGGAGGCGTCGTTGACCGACGAGGCGCGACCGGCGAAGGCGGTTCCCATACCGCTGACGCTTTGTTCGTTGATGGCAATTCCGTTGCCCAGGCTGTGGGTGGAAATGGCGCTGACGGCCAGGGCGAGGGTGGTTTTCAACCAGGTTTGTTTCATCAGGGAACTCGCGTTCGGCAAAAACAGGGGGCGGAAAACTACCCCTTTTGTCCGGGCTTGCCAACCGCTCTAACCTGCCTTTTTGGTGAAGATTCGTTAAGGGAATCAGACACGTGAAGTTGTCTGGTGGGTCAGCTGGTGAATGCGAAAGAATATTTTTCCGCTGGCTATCGCTGGTGACGGTAGACGCCACCGGATGTTCCCGCTATCAGGCGACCCGCGGCTGTTCCGGCATGCAGTGGCGCCATGCGCGGAGAAAGTCGCGCAGATGGCCGCGCGGCTGGAACACTTGGCGCCAGATCCGTGCCAGGCCATGCAGGTCGTCGGCGGCGGGCAATTCGGCGTGCTCGGCCTCGATCATCAGCCAGGCGATGGCCGTGGCGTAGCGCAGGTTGACGGTCAGTTCCAGGTGCGGCGCGGCGAGGAAGGCGTGCTGGCTGGCCAGGCCGCGAACCAGGCTGGCCAGGTCCGGGTCGCGGGCCAGGTGCTGATCCCAGAGCTGCTGGTGGCGCAGTTCGCTGATGCGATAGAGGCCGTGACCCTGCTGGTCGTCGAGGGCCGAGCCGAGATCCGACTGGCTGGCGGCGGCGCCGAGCAGTAGGGCTTCGGCGCTGGCGGAATGGCGCCCCAGGTAGAGCAGGGTAGGGCGGATGACGTATTGGCGCAGTTCACTGGCAGCGATGCCCATAAAGCCCCCGATAGGGTGCCGGTGGGGTCAGGTGCCTGGCAGCTGTTCTTGGTTTTAATAAAGACCCCACCGGGAGCGGGGTTAGCCGCTCGATTTGAAGTGTAGTGGGATAAGTTGGCTGTAAAGGGCTGTTTTTAAACTGTTTAAGGGTTTTGATCGGGGCTGATATGCCGCTCGGTGCTTAAAAACGGCTATGTACCCATCATGTGTGCATGGGGTGTTGCAGGTGTGGATCGACCGCAGGTCAGGCAACTCCCGTAGGTTGGCGTTGAGCGCAGCGAAGCCCAACAGACCCTGTGCAGGCCTCGTTGGGCTTCGTCGCGCTGCTCCTCAACCCAACCTACAACTTTAGCCTGTGCAACACGCTATTGGGGCAGGGCCTAAAGGTGTTCGATGGTCAGGGTGGAGAAGCTCACGGCGCCGGCTTCGGTGGTGTCGCCGGCATTGTCCTGGACATAGGCGCCGGCCTTGAAATACAGGGTTTGTGCAGCCCAGGCGCTGTTCAGTTTGCCCGTCCACTTGTAGGTGCTGCTGGTCGAGGTCTTCACCGCAACCGCTAGTGTGCCGCTGGGCGTCAGGCGGATGCTGTAGGTGAAGTTCTGCCCGAGGGCCACGCCGGTGAAGATGGTGGTGCTGACGGTGTCGGCGCCGGGCGTGAGGCGGTAGATGACGACGATGTTGCCGGTCTTGGTGTCGCTCTTGTACTGGTAGGAGAGCTTGAGGGGCGGATCGTCGCCTTCGACGTTGTGGATCTGGCCGATAACGATCTTGCCGGTGGACGGCACCTGGGTGACCTTCAGGGTGGCCTTCAGGTAGTTGTCGGCCGCGCTGTACTTCCAGTTGCGCTCGTCGCCATTGGCGTAGGTTTCGCGCAGTTCGCTGCGCGGGTACTTGGCATTGGGCGTGGTGGTGCCGTTGACCGGGGCCCAGAAGAAGATGGCGCCGTTGATATTCTGGAAGTAGTCGTCCTGGTAGCCGCCGGCAAGTTGCGGGGTTTCGATGGTGGTGGCGGGTTGCCCGACAGGGATGGTGAGGTTCCAGGTGTTGAGGTCGATCACGATGTGTGTACTCCGGAAGAGGTCTGTGAATCATTCGGAGTACGCAGATCGAATCTGGATCTGTAACTGCCCGGCCTGCTGCCGGTAACTCGCACACTGAATGAAGCGACTGGATGCCAGTTGTTTCGCCTGTTTTATGGCGTCAGCAAGTTGGCATTGGCGCTTTATACGGATTGATGGAGGCAAGGTTAAGTGCCGTTTGTCGCGCTTGTGGCGCCATTAAATCGACATGCTTCGGAATAGATATTCCTATTCCTCTATTGGATGCTTGAGTCGCAAGGATTTTTTGCCGCACACCTGTCCGTTTGGTTAGGGCTGTGCTGGCGCAGGCGACCTAGAGCGGATCGCGCAGTTTTGTGATGGCCGGCACAGTCGGCCGGCCGGAATGAAACAGGCGCCGTGAGGCGCCTGGTTGGGATGGGGAGGCTGGCTATTGCGGACTGCGCTAAAGCCGTCCGGCTTCATCGTCCGGGACTATTTCCCGGGCATCAGCAGCAGGCGCTTGTTGCCGTAGACCTTGTCGAGATTGCGCGACTGGAACGGGAAGCTCATGTAGCCGCCCTTGAGCCAGGCGTCGATGCCGTCGGCATAGTGCGGGCTGGCCGGGTTGCCGGACTGGCCGGAGCTGTTGACGCCGATCAGCGGCTCCTCGCGGCCGAAGTCGACGACGATGCGCATGGCCGGTATCAGCCAGGTGTCGAAACCCTCGCCCCAGTGATAGGCGGAGACGTTCAGCGTGCCGTGGTCGCCGCCGGCCGGGTACGGGCCGCGATCCAGGTAGGCGGAAACCGCCTCTATGCCGCTGCGCTGGCTGGCGCTGAGGTACGGCGCCATGCGCGTGGCGTCGCTGGTCCAGCTGTAGCTGTGCAGCTTGCCCCATTGCCAGGTACTGCGGTTGCTGCCCTGGCGGCTTTCCATGAAGGTTACCGCTGCTGCCAGGCTGCGCGCGAGGATGGCCGGTTTGTCTTCCTTTTGCGCGGTCTTGATGTCGTCCCAGAACGGGCTGTCGTCACGGCCGAGCAGGTGGTCGGCCTGGGCCGAGTAGGAGTTGTCAGCGGTATTGACCAAGGCCTGCCAGGCCGGGCTGCCCTGGCCGAGCTCATCGGCGAAGGTCTGTTTGGCGCTTTCCTGGAGGAAGGCGCTGTACAGCGCGGCGTCCGAGGAGGTGGCGCTCATGCGGCCGTCGAAGGCCATCAGCCGGTCGTAGGCGGTACGCGCCTTGGCCTGCTCGCTGGCGGGCAGGGCGTTGATCGCCTTCTGCAGCGGCTCGGCCATGCCCAGCGCCTCGAACATCGCCTGCAGTTTGCCGGCGAAGGGCGTGGTCTGGTCGTACTGCATGGCGATCATGCTCTGCTGATCCTGCTTGCCGGCGCCGGCCAGCTGGGCGATGCGCTCGGCACGCTCCGGGTAGAACCAGGAGTTGGACAGCTGCATGCCATAGCCGCGCGGCACCGTGCGGTGGTTGGCGGTGCCCAGCCAGCCCTGCATCGGATCCTGGTCGTAGGGGTGCAGCATGGAATCGGCGTAGCCGTCCCAGTCGTAGGCGCCGTCCCAGCCGGGCGAAGGCACCAGGCCGAGGCCTGCCTTGCGGTTGGGGAAACGCCCGGTGACCTGCCAGCCGATGTGCTGGGCGTCAGCGAAGACGATGTTGAGAGCCATGGCGCGTACTTCGCGGGTGGCCTCGAAGGCGGCGTCGACCGATTGCGCGCGGGACAGGTCGAAGAAGGCGTCGAGCGAGGTGTCGCTCTCGAACTGGGCGGTACGCAGCGCCAGGCCATAGCCGCTGCCGAAGGCCAGCGGTTGCAGGGGCATCTTGCGCTCGCCCAGGGCGCTGTTCAGCAGCGGGCCGTGGCGGGTCTCGAAGACGCTTTCGCGGATCGGCCGCTGGCCCTTGATGAAGAAGGTTTCCTGGCGCTCCACGGCCGGCAGCCACTTGCCGTCGGCCTGGTAGTAGAGGCGGCTGCCCTCGCGCTTGACCTTTTCCAGGAACAGGTCCTGGTTGTCGCCCATGACCATGGTCATGCCCCAGGCCAGCTTGCCGTTGTAGCCGGCGACTATGGCTGGCACCCCGGCGATGGAGACGCCGGCGGCCTGGAATTTCGGCGAGCGGATCTGCACGAAGTTCCACATCGAGGGCATCGACAGCGGCAGGTGGGTGTCGTTGGCCAGCAGGCTCTTGCCACTGCGGCTGCGCTGGGGGGCGATGGCCCAGTTGTTGGAGGCGGCGACGCCGAGCATGTTCAGTGCGGCGACCTGACTGGCTGCCTGGTCGACCGCGGCCAGGCCGGGGATCTTGCCGGCGAGGCTCAGGCCGCGCAGCTTCTCGGCTTCTTCGAACGGCAGCGGCTCGTCCGGATAGGTCGGCAGCAGCCAGGCCAGCTTGTCGTTGCCGACCTTGCCGGCCAGCACCAGCGAGGCGATCTCTTCCTGCAGGTTGACCGACAGGCCGAAGTTGAGCAGGCAGAACACCAGCACCGAGTCTTCCGGTTTCCAGTAGGCCGGGCGATAGCCGGACTCTGCCAGGTCCATCGGTAGCTTGTCCTGGTAGCGGAACAGGTAGGCGTTGACCCCGCGCGCATAGACCTCGAAGAATTTTTTCATGCGTGGCGAGGCGTTCTTGTACAGCACCTCGGCACTGCGCTTGAGGTTGACCGTGCGCATGAACCGGTCGACTTCCAGCACGCCCGGGCCGTTCATTTCCGCCAGGCGGCCTTCGGCCAGCAGGCGCATGCCGACCATCTGGCTGAGGCGGTCGCTGGCGTGCACGTAGCCGAGGGTGAACAGCGCGTCGTGGAAGGTGGTGGTTTCGATCAGCGGCATGCCCAGCGGGTTGCGCCGGACCACCACGCTTTGCGCCAGGCCCTGCACGCGGACGATGCCCTGGTCTGGCGGTACGCTGGCAGCGTAGCGACTGTTGAGAAACGACTGGCAGCCGCTGAGCAGCAGGGTACAGCCGAGCAGGGCGGCGGTAGCGACGAAAATGGAACGGGAGAGCAGGCGCGAACCCATGAACTGGCTCCTGGCGCAGGGAGTCGGAGAATGGGCGAATTGTAGAGGGCGTAGGCCGCGCGGTGGTAGGGGCTTGGCGGCAAGTCTGCAGATTGCTGCCGGGGCAGGGCGCCGAGGCCCTGCCGCGAGGAGATTCAGATCAGGCGCCGTGGCACTTCTTGAACTTCTTCTGGCTGCCGCACGGGCATGGGTCGTTGCGCCCGACTTCCTTCAGCGGGTTGCGCACTGGCTCCTGGTGGTGGCCACAGTGCGGGCCATGTACGTGGCCATCGTCGTGATGGTGGTCGTGATCATGGTCGTGGTCGTGATTGCAGTCCGGGCCGTGGACGTGGGGTTGTTGGGTCATGGGGATTCCTCCGGGATGTAATTGCCGGGGATTATCTCGCCATTGTGCGCAAGGTGCACGCTGCGACCGAACAACAGGCCGGTTTTCACTTCGCCGCGCAGGCTGTAGTGGATCGGCTGCTCGGGGTCTTCCAGGGCGCGGACCATGCCCTTGAGGTGGCGCCACAGGTTGGTGCGCACGGGGACGGCAAATACCACATGGCCGCGCGCCGGCACGTTGAACCATTCGCTGGACTCGCCGCTGGCCAGCGGCACGCCATTGAGCTGTACGCTGTAGTTGAGGCCGCGCACCGGGAAGCTGTCGTCGTTGGGGTTGTCGATGCGAAAACGCAGGACAAACTGTTGCTCCAGCAATCTGGCTTTGACGACATCGACCTTGACGAGGCGCACTTCCGGGTCCCTGAAATCGCCACCGAACCAGGCGGCACATCCGGGCAGGCCCAGGCAAAGGCCAAGTAAAAACGTCAGGCCTATCGCCTGGAATAGTCGCGTCTGCTCGCGCATGCTGGGCTCCCTATGGCAGAACCAGTGTAACAAGCGCGCTGTTGGCCTCCATGGGCTGTTCTGCGAAAAAAACTGCGCCATACTGGGAGCCGAATTGGACAGGAGTGTGACCATGAGCCTCTACGAGATTGCCTTCGCCGGGCAACTGGTGCCGGGCGCCCAGCGGGAGCTGGTCAAGGAGAACCTGGCGCGGCTGTTTCAGGCCGACGAGCAACGCATTACCCAGCTGTTCTCCGGCCGGCGCATCGTGATCAAGAGCAACCTGGATGCTGCCGGCGCGGAAAAGTACCGCGCCACTCTGGAACGAGCCGGGGCGGTGGTTATCGTCCAGCCCCTGGCTGTCGATGAAGTCGAGCTGGCACCGCCGCCAGTGGCTGTCCCAGCTCCAGCGCCAGTTCCGCAAGCGCAGGCTGCTGCTCCCGTGGCCAGTGCCGCGCCTGGCGGGCGAGTCATCCCGCGTGACGAATACATGGCGGCCTTCGCCGATGTCGAGGCGCCGGACTTCGGCATCGCCCCGGTGGGTGTAGACCTGCAGGACGCGCGCCCTGACGCGCAGGCGCCGCAAGTCGATCTGAGCCAGTTCAGCCTGGCGCCAGCCGGCAGCGACATGGGCCAGGCCAAGGTTGCGCCGGCTGCACCGCCGCCAGATACCTCCCATCTCAAGCTGCAATGATGCAAGGCCCTCACTCGAGGGCCTTGTCATTTCACAGGTAAGTTGCGCAGCACTTCTTGAATTTCTGCGTGCTGCCGCAGGGGCAGGGATCGTTGCGCCCGGCCTTGAGCGGCACGCTCGGGTCGATGAAGTACCAGCGCCCGGCATGCTGGACGAAGGCCGAGCGCTCGCGCTGGCTGTGTTCGCCGCTGCCATCGTGCCAGCGCGCGGTGAAGGTGACGAAGGCATGTTCGGGCTGCCCGCCGATCAGCTCCGAACTTTCCACCTCCAGGCCCAGCCAGGTGCTGCCCAGGCTCCAGGCGCGGATGGCCTCGCTGTCCAGGCCGGACTGCTGGGCCGGCAGGGTGGTGGCGAGCAGGTAATCGACCTGGCCCAGCGCATAGGCGCTGTAGCGCGAGCGCATCAGGGTTTCCGCACTCGCCGCCGGTGTGCCGGCGTGATAGTGGCCGCAGCATTGCTCCAGTGCGCTGCCGCTGCCGCAGGGGCATGCCTGGCTCATCGCATCACCACCAGTATTTGCCGAAGTTCTGTGGGTTGGCCCAAAACTTGGCGTTGAGCCAGTCGGGGATCTGCTTGTAGTCGTGCAGGTCGTAGCTGAACAGGTGCAGGCACTGCTCCTCGCGACGGAAGCGGGCATCGACGCGTAGGCCGAGGGAGAAGAAGTCGGCTTCCTGCCAGTTGCAGGCGGCGAGATCGGCGAGCACCACCAGGCGATTGGCGTTGAGGTTGCGGATGCCGCCGAGCAGTTCCAGCCCGCTGCGCTTGGGCAGGTGCTCCAGGCAGTCGACCAGCAGGGCCAGGTCGAAGCGCTGGGCCGCGGTGGCGCTATCCAGTGGCGCCGCCGGCACCTGCTGGATACGGTTTTCGGGGTGTGCGGCGGCAAAGGCTGCCACGGCGGGAATATCACCGTCACCCACCAGCAACAGGTTGCCAGGGCGGTAACGGTCGAGCAGGGCGGCGATGGCCTGCTGCGGCGTTTGTGGTGCGTTCATGGGGGTCTCTTGGCCGATGATTCAATCTGATTGGCTCTAGATTGGCGGATTTTAATAGCGCCGTCTTTAATTCTAAGGCATCGGGATAAACCGATCTTTCGAGGAGAGCAGCAGATGAGTATGGTAAGGACAGCAGTACCTTTGATTCTATGCGGAAGCCTGCTGGCAGGCTGTGCCACTGGGCCGGAAACCGATTGGCCGCCTTGCGCGTTGATCGGTGGTGTTGTTGGTGCCGGGCTCGGGGCTACCGAAAGCGCGTCCTGGGCTGCTGGCGGTCTGGGCGTTGGTGCACTCACTGCTGCGGCCTATTGCTGGGTGCACGGTGACCAGGACGGTGATGGCGTAGTCAACAAGCTCGACGATTGCCGCGATACGCCGAAAGGCACGCCGGTCGACGAGAAGGGTTGCCCACTGCCAGAACCGGTAGCCGTGGTCGAGGAAGTCGTGGCTGCCGAGCCGGTTCGCGTCGAGCTGGACGTCAAGTTCGACTTCGACAAGGCCAAGGTCAAGGAAGAGAGCTTTGGCGATATCAAAGCCCTGGCCGATTTCATGGCCCAATACCCGCAGACCACCACTGTGGTTGAAGGCCACACCGACTCCGTCGGCACCGACGCCTACAACCAGAAGCTGTCCGAGCGTCGTGCTGATGCCGTGCGTGACGTACTGGTCAATCAGTATGGTCTGACTGCGGATCGCGTCAGCGCCGAGGGTTATGGCGAATCGAAACCGGTCGCCGATAACGCTACCGCCGATGGCCGTGCGATCAACCGTCGTGTAGAGGCTGAAGTCGAAGCCCGTCCGTAAACCCCGTGTCCCGTACAAGTCAGCCTGCGCTGGCTTGTACACTTAGGGGGACGGGTCTTTACTCCTGTGTTACCGGTATTCAACCGGTGACACAGGAGATCACCGCCATGAGAACAAGACTCTCAAGGGCTGCAGTAACCCTTCTCTTGGTCAGTAGTGTTCTTTCTGGTTGCGTTACGACTTCCAGTACGGGAGACGCACCGCTCAACCAAGGGAACTGGCCTATTTGTACAGCGATTGGTGGCTTGGCCGGAGGCGGTCTTGGCGCAATCGAAAGTTCGGCTTGGGCAGCAGGAGGTGCGGTGGCCGGTGCGGTCGTCGGTACCCTGATTTGCTATGCCCAGGACGGCGACCAGGACGGCGATGGTGTATTCGACCGCCGTGATCGTTGCCCCGATACCCCACCCAACACCCCGGTTCGTCACAATGGTTGCCCGCTACCGGTCTATCCGGCTAACGAGGAACCTGCGCCAGCAGTTGTCGAGGCAACCGAAGCGGTGCGCGTCGAGCTGGACGTGAAGTTCGACTTCGACAAGTCGGTGGTCAAGGAAGAGAGTCAGGCCGATATCAAGGCTCTGGCCGACTTCATGGGCCAGTACCCGCAGACCTCCACCGTGGTTGAAGGTCACACCGACTCCAAGGGTACCGATGCCTACAACCAGGGCTTGTCCGAACGCCGTGCCAATGCGGTGCGTGACGTGCTGGTCAACCAGTATGGTGTGGGTAGTGATCGGGTCTCGGCAGTGGGTTACGGCGAATCGAAACCGGTCGCCGATAACAACACCGATGAGGGCCGGGCCATCAACCGCCGTGTAGAAGCGGCAGTCGAGGCTAAACCCTAGTCAGCTCTGTTGGTCTGCAATCCGCTCCTGCGTTATCGGCCATCTGATAGCGCAGGAGTCCCCTCTCAAGTCCTTCTCCCCATCCCTTATCCAGACCATTCAGGCGTAATCAGAACATCGGGCGGATTGCGGCAATCGCCACCAGTGTCACGCCTATCAGCAGGTTGAAGCCTACCAGCTTACGGATGCGTCCCAGCGCGGCGGCACCTGCCGGCCAGTCCTGGGCCTGCACCGCGTTGCGCAGTTCAGGCAGTTGCAGGAAGCGGATACGCAGGAACAGCGCGAGCATGACGATGTACAGGCCGATCATGATGTGCACGTAGCGCGGGGCGGTCTCGAAGCCGCTGAAGCGCTGATGCAGCATGCCCATGCCGGATACCGGCAGCACCAGCACGGCCAGCCATACCCACTGGAAGAAACGACGGAATACCTCGGCCCACAAGGTCAGGCGTGCCGGCGCTTCGAGCGTGTTCACCGCTGCTGGACGCAGGATTATCCAGGCGAAGAACATGCCGCCAACCCAGATCAGGGCGGCCAGCACATGCAGGGCGTAAAGGGCGGCGAAGGCAGTCATCGGGTTCTCCGGCAAGGGGGCGGTTAAAGATGGCGCGCGAGCATAACCTATCGGTAAACTACTGAAAATTTATCCAGCACTTTCTCCTGCCCAATGCTCAGTCCCGAACTCAAATCCCAGATCCAGGGTGCCTACAGTCGCTTCCTCGAGGCCAAGAGCCTCAAGCCGCGTTATGGCCAGCGCCTGATGATCGCCGAGATCGCCAAGGTGCTCGGGACGATCAAGCACAACGACGAAGGTCAGCGTGATGGTGAGGCGGCGGTGGTCGCCGTGGAAGCGGGCACCGGTACCGGCAAGACGGTGGCCTATGCCCTGGCCTCGATTCCCATCGCCAAGGCCGCCGGCAAGCGCCTGGTGATCGCCACCGCGACCGTGGCGTTGCAGGAGCAGATCGTCCACAAGGACCTGCCGGATCTGCTGCGCAACAGCGGGCTCAACTTCAGCTTCGCCCTGGCCAAGGGCCGTGGCCGCTACCTGTGCCTGTCCAAACTGGACATGCTGCTGCAGGAAGGCCAGGCGCAAAGCGCCACGGCGCAGATGTTCGAGGAGGAAGGCTTTCGCCTCGACGTCGACGAGCACAGCCAGAAACTCTACAGCACGATGATCGAGAAGCTTGCCGGTAACCGCTGGGACGGCGACCGCGACAGCTGGTCCGAGGAGCTGGAAGACCAGGTCTGGAGCACCCTGACCACCGACCACAGCCAGTGCACCAATCGCCATTGCCCGAACTTCGGCCAGTGTGCCTTCTACAAGGCGCGCGAGGGCATGACCAAGGTCGACGTGATCGTCACCAACCACGACATGGTTCTGGCCGACCTGGCCCTGGGCGGCGGCGCGGTACTGCCCGATCCGCGCGAAACCCTCTACGTGTTCGACGAAGGCCACCACCTGCCGGACAAGGCCATCGGTCACTTCGCCCATTTCACCCGCCTGCGCAGCACCGCCGACTGGCTCGGCCAGGTGGAGAAGAACCTGACCAAGCTACTGGCGCAGAACCCGTTGCCCGGCGACCTCGGCCGATTGATCGAAAAAGTCCCGGAGATGGCTCGCGAGCTGCGCACCCAGCAGCAGTTCATGTTCAGCACCTGCGAGCAACTGGCCGACTTCAAGGCCGGCGAAGACATGGAAGGCCGCGAGCGCCCGCGCCACCGCTTTGTTGGTGGCCTGGTGCCGGAGCACCTGCGCGAGCAGGGCATCGAACTGAAGAAAGGCTTTTCCCAGCTGACCGACGTGTTCACTCGTCTCACCGAGTTGCTCAAGGAAGCCATGGACGGCGAGGGCAGCGTCGGCATCGCCAGCCACCAGGCCGAGGAGTGGTACCCGCTGTTCGGCAGCCTGCTGGCCCGCGCCCAGGGCAACTGGGAGCTGTGGACCGCCTTTACCGTGGAAGACCCGGAGGACAGCCCGCCCATGGCGCGCTGGCTGACCCTGGCCGACAGCGGTGCGCTGTTCGATATCGAGGTCAACGCCAGCCCGATCCTCGCCGCCGAAACCTTGCGCCGCAATCTGTGGAATGTCGCCTACGGCGCCCTGGTGACCTCGGCCACGCTGACTGCGCTGAACAGCTTCGACCGCTTCCGCATGCGTGCCGGTCTGCCCAAGGCCGCGGTTACCGCCGTGGTGCCCAGCCCCTTCCTGCACGCCGATGCCGGTGTGCTCAAGGTGCCCGATCTCAAGGCCGACCCGCGCGATGCGGCGGCGCACACCGCCGCGATCATTCGTGACCTGGCCAGCCTGGTGCAAGGCTCGCGCGGTACCCTGGTGCTGTTCTCCTCGCGCAAGCAGATGCAGGACGTGTTCGACGGTGTCGATCGCGAATGGCGCAAGCGCGTGTTTATCCAGGGCAACCTGTCCAAGCAGGAGACCCTGAACAAGCACAAGGCGCGCGTCGACAGCGGCGAGGAGAGCGTGCTGTTCGGCCTGGCCAGCTTTGCCGAAGGGGTTGACCTGCCCGGTGCCTACTGCGAGCACGTGGTGATCGCCAAGATCCCCTTTGCCGTACCGGACGACCCGGTGGAAGCGGCACTGGCCGAGTGGATCGAGGCGCGCGGCGGCAATCCGTTCATGGAAATCGCCGTGCCCGACGCTTCGCTCAAGCTGGTGCAGGCCTGCGGACGGCTGCTGCGCACCGAAGAGGATCGCGGCACTATCACCCTGCTGGACCGGCGCGTGGTGACCCAGCGTTACGGCAAGGCCATTCTCAATGCCCTGCCGCCATTTCGCCGTGAAATCAGCTGAGAGTCTGTTCACGATCTTTCTGTGGTTTCAGCCGGCAACCCTTGAGCCCGTAGGCGCGGCTAACCCAGCTATGGGCTCCATAAGTCAGTATCCAACCGTAGGGCGGGTGCAACCCGCGCGTCATCTCTCGCGG
>JBOFCR010000059.1:0-33418 GCA_051646165.1 Pseudomonas sp.
TTGCCCTCTACCTGCCGACCCGGGATGACCCCGCCGCCTGCACCCTGGTCTACCTGGCCGTGCAGGCCAGTCAGCGCCGCCACGGCATCGCCCGCGCCATGCTGCAGCAGATGACCGCCCGCCACCCGCATGCCGAACTGGCCTGCGCGGCGGGCAAGGTGCCGGTCTTCGAGGCCATGGGTTTTCAGGTGTTGGCCGCGCGCGGGCCGCAGGTGCTGATGAATACCCGCACACACAGCTCGGACGGCCTGGTCGCGGTGCAGGACCTGGCGCCGATCTTCCAGTCCAAGGAAGTCCGCCAGATCCACGCCTACCTGCTCAAGCAGCACGGCAACCGGGCAATGAGCGATGCGGAGAAACAGCGCGACTACCTGCTCGACCAGATGGCCCGGCAGGCCGAGGCGCTGGTTGACGAACGCCTGCGTGCACGGCGTCTGCACTGAGCGGACAGCTCCAGATAGGCTGCTCGCTCCTAACCCAACACCTCCGCTCCAGCACTAAAGAAAGGACTCTTCATGACTCTACGCATGGCCGCACTGGCTCTTGGCCTCTGTCTGACAACACTCGCCCAGGCCACCGAATCGAGCGAATCCCAATCGCACTATCGCGGCGCGATCAGCTGTATCGACCGGCTGTTCTGGGATGGTGGTTACGACGAGGGCGACAGCCAGCGGCTGAAACTCATCAACGAGTTCCTCAGCCACCATCAGCTCCCCGCCTATGACGAAGTCATCTACAGCCAGGGCAAGGCCATCGAAGCGGAGGCCGACCTGCAGGCCTACATGGCCGGCTATGACCTGTGCTCACAGGACGTCGACTACGTGACAGCCCTAGGCAAACGCCACGGCTATGAATTGCCCGAAGAGTGACGGCGCTTAGGCACTAGACGCGGGAGCGCTCGATGCGCCCCGGCTACGCTGAGTCCAACCCATCCAACAAGGACGCCCCATGCCCCTGATCGCCCGTCACACCAAGCTCATCATGCTCATCACCGGAGTGCTCACCTGCACCATGTTCTACAACGTGGTCGCTCCGCAGGCAGCGCTGCTGTCGATGTTCGGTACGACCCTGGGTGGCAGCGCGCTGAGCGAGATCCTGACCCGCAGCTGGGGCATGCTGATCACCCTGGTCGGCGCCATGCTGATCTACGGCGCCTTCAATCCGGCGGTACGCCCGCTGGTGCTGGTGGTTGCCGGCCTGAGCAAGCTGCTGTTCGTCGCCCTGCTCCTGCTGCTTGGCGGGGAATTCCTGCCCAAGACCCTCCCGCCGATCATCATCGACAGCCTCGCCGTCCTGCTGTACGCCCTCTGCCTGCCGCCGGCCCACCGCGCCGCGATGGCCAGCTGAGCCCGGCCCGCGGGGAGGTTTGCCGCCGCCGTGCAGGCCGCCACCGCCCCGCCGCCAGCGACCACTAGGCACCTCAGGGTGCCACCCTCCCCCTCGCCCGTTACAATGCGCACCTTGACCGTGCCACGCCTGATAAAGAAGAAAACACCATGTCTCTGCCCAAGCACCATCTGGAACTGCTCAGCCCTGCCCGCGACGTTGCCATCGCCCGCGAGGCCATCCTGCATGGGGCCGATGCCATCTATATCGGCGGGCCGAGCTTCGGCGCGCGGCACAACGCCTGCAACGAGGTCAGCGATATCGCCGGCCTGGTGGAATTCGCCCACCGCTACCACGCGCGGGTGTTCACCACCATCAACACCATCCTGCATGACGACGAGCTGGAGCCGGCGCGCGCGCTGATCCACCAGCTCTACGACGCCGGCGTCGATGCGCTGATCGTGCAGGACCTGGGGGTGATGGAGCTGGATATTCCGCCCATCGAGCTGCACGCCAGCACCCAGACCGACATCCGCACCCTGGACCGCGCCCGGTTCCTCGACCAGGCCGGTTTCTCCCAGCTGGTACTGGCACGCGAGCTGAACCTGCAGGAAATCCGCGCCATCGCCGCCGAGACCGACGCGGCCATCGAGTTCTTTATCCACGGCGCGCTGTGCGTGGCCTTCTCCGGTCAATGCAACATCTCCCACGCGCACACCGGGCGCAGCGCCAACCGCGGCGACTGCTCGCAGGCCTGCCGCCTGCCCTACACCCTGAAGGATGACCAAGGCCGCGTGGTGGCCTTCGAGAAGCACCTGCTGTCGATGAAGGACAACAACCAGAGCGCCAACCTGCGCGACCTGGTCGAGGCCGGCGTGCGCTCGTTCAAGATCGAGGGGCGCTACAAGGACATGGGCTACGTGAAAAACATCACCGCCCACTACCGCAAGGAACTCGACGCCATCCTCGAAGACCGCCCGGACCTGGCCCGCGCCTCCAGCGGCCGCACCGCGCACTTCTTCCTGCCCGCCCCGGACAAGACCTTCCATCGCGGCAGCACCGACTACTTCGTCACCGATCGCAAGGTCGATATCGGCGCCTTCGACTCGCCGACCTTTACCGGCCTACTGGTCGGCCAGGTGGAGAAGGTGGGCAAGCGCGACCTGATCGCCGTCACCCACGAGCCGCTGTCCAATGGCGACGGCCTCAACGTGCTGGTCAAGCGCGAGGTGGTGGGCTTTCGCGCCAACATCGCCGAACTCAAGGGCGAGTTCGAGGAAGACGGCGAGAAACGCTATCGCTACCGCGTCGAACCCAACGAGATGCCCGAGGGCATGTATCGCCTGCGCCCCAACCATCCGCTGAGCCGCAACCTCGACCACAACTGGCAGCAGGCGCTGCAGAAGACCAGCGCCGAGCGCCGCATCGGCGTGCGCTGGCAGGCCGAGCTGCGCGAACAGCAGCTCACGCTGACCGTCACCAGCGAGGAAGGCATCAGCGCGCAGACCTGCCTGCCCGGCCCCTTCGGCCCGGCCAACAAGCCGGAGCAGGCGCTGGACGGCCTGCGTGACCTGCTGACCCAGCTCGGCACCACCGAATACCACGCGCTGGACGTGGCGCTGGATGCGCCGCAGGCCTTCTTCGTGCCCAACTCGCAGCTCAAGGCCCTGCGCCGCGAAACCATCGAGGCGCTCACCGTCGCCCGCGTGGCCGCCCACCCGCGTGGCGGGCGCAAGGCGGAAACCACCCCGCCGCCGGTCTACCCCGAGTCGCACCTGTCGTTCCTGGCCAACGTTTACAACCAGAAGGCCCGCGACTTCTACCACCGCCACGGCGTGCAGCTGATCGACGCGGCCTACGAGGCCCACGAGGAAACCGGCGAAGTACCGGTGATGATCACCAAGCACTGCCTGCGCTTCTCCTTCAACCTGTGCCCCAAACAGGCCAAGGGCGTTACCGGCGTGCGCACCAAGGTGCAGCCGATGCAGCTGATCCACGGCGACGAAGTGCTGACCCTGAAGTTCGACTGCAAGCCGTGCGAGATGCACATCATCGGCAAGATGAAGGGCCACATCCTCGACCTGCCACAGCCGGGCAGCGCGGCCACCCAGGTGGTCGGCCATATCAGCCCGGACGACCTGCTCAAGACCATCCGCAACAAGCCGGGTTACAGCCACTAAGCCTGTGGCGCCGGCCTGCGCACTCTGGAGCGCAAGCCGGCGCCTAACCGACTGCCACACTCACCGAGCGGCCGCCCCGGCCTCCCGCGCCTGCACCAAGCTATTGATTTTCCGAGGGTTCCCGATCAATGTAACAATGTTGGCACAATGCCATTGCGCCAACATTCACATTCATACTCAGGAACGAGTAACCCATGTCTAAGAAACTGATGTGTGCAGCTGCGCTCGGTGTTGCGCTGCTGTCCGGCTGTGCATCCGTACCAATGGAATCCACCGAGAAGGATCAAGCGCTCAAGGCTTTCCCGACGCCACCCGAGAACCAGGCCGGTGTTTATATCTTCCGTGACTCGTCCCTTGGCCCAGCCCTGAAGAAGACAGTCAAAATCGACAATGATGTTGTCGGTGAAACGGCCATGAACACCTACTTCTACCGTGTGGTCAGCCCTGGCCAGCACGTACTGGCGACCGAGTCCGAGTTCAGCGATAACACCATCAGCCTGAACGCCGAAGCAGGCAAGAACCACTACGTACGTCAGTCCATCAAGGTCGGCGTGTTCGTCGGTGGCGCCAAACTGGAAGAAGTCTCCGAGACCGAAGGCCAGAAGGCTGTACAAAGCACCGCTCTGGCACGTTAACGCCGGACTGTGTTTGCTTGGGTGGTGAGCTCATCACTGCCCAAGCGCGGCTCAAACGCCCGATCAGGGCCGACGCCAGCACGACTCCCCCACTTTTTCAGATGGCTCCCGCACTCTGTGGGAGCAGATCCAGTGACGCTCTACGTCACAGGGCTTGCGGCCAGCACCCTACAGAGGGTGGACGCAGGAGCGTCGAGGGTTGCATTCCCACGCGGAGCGTGGGAACGATCAAACGTAGCCCGGACTTAAGTCCGGGAGTTCTGACACGCCTAGTCCCGGACTAAAGTCCGGGCTACAGCGAATACCTACGGCGCGCCAAACAGCACCGTCCAGTAGATCCCCGCATCGCTCTTCGGGTCGACCGCATAGGCCGCGCCCAGCTCGCTGAACTTCGGATTCATCAGGTTGGCGCAATGCCCCGGGCTGGCCAGCCAGCCATCCACCACGGCGCGGGCGCTGTCGTGGCCGGCGGCGATGTTTTCGCCGATCTGCTGGCCGCTGTAACCGGCCAGCTCTGCGCGGTCACCCGGGGTGCGCCCATCGCGGTCGCGGTGGTCGAAGAAGTTGCCGTTGGCCATGGCCCGGCTGTGACTCTCCGCCGGAATCGCCAGGGTGGCGTTCCAGGCCAGCGGTGCGGCAGCGGCAAAAGACTGGCCGCCGCACTGATGCACCTGCCCACGTACGCTGTTGATCTGTTCGAGCAGTTTCTGGCCCTCCGCCTGCCAGTCACCCAGGCGCCCCAGCAGCGGCCGCGCCAGGACGATGCGCCAGTCGCGATCCTGGCGACTCACGCCGATATCGACGAACTGTGGATCGAGCACCACCTGGCAGAAGCTTTCCTGCAGGGCCGTCATGGCCGACTGCGCATCGCGCGGGCCGGACAGGCTGATCGCCTGCACATTGACCATCGGGTAAGCCGCCCGTGCCAGCGCCTGTTGCAGGTCACCGACGCCAGCCACCGGCAGGATCAGCCGCGGGTCGGCCAGCAGCGGTGGCAGCTCCGCCGATGCCTGTCCCGCGCAGCGCTGCGCCTGGCTGCGGTAGGCATTGATCGCCTCGACCAGTTGCGCCTCCTCGGCCGCGCCAGCCGTGCCGACGAACCCCAACACCAGCGACCAAGCCGCGAGACGCAGAACGGATGAAATGATGCGCATGGAAACCTCCCTGGATCTGAATCGGCCCATGATGCGCGATTCTGCGCATGTGCGCCCAGCCCTCGCAGCACTCCCGGCATGCCGGATGGGCGCCGCTCCGGGGTAATGACGCCTCTGCGCCTTAAGCGCTGGCAGGTATACTGCGCCCCTCACTCCCAGGTTCGCTGCGTGCCCTCATGACGTCCAAATCTTCGCCAGACCATTCCACCGCAGCCGACACTGCCGAAACGGCGGAGCTCGAAACGAGCAACTCCGCAGCAAGCGACGAACCTGCGCCAGCCAGCAAACCGGTCATTCCGGCCTTCAGCTTTCCCTTCTCCCCCGCCACCTTCGCACCGAGCAAGGGCGACAACCAGCCCTGGCACCAGAAGGGCAATAAATCCGCCCATGAAAAGAAGATCGGTGCAGCGCCACCCGGCACCCGTCGCTCCATGGGTAAACGTTAAGCACCTGTTTACGATCTTTTCAGCTACGCAATTGCTGCCCATATCCCGGGCGCCGGCTGCATGCCACTCAGACGCACAAAGGCCTGCAATGGTGAAACCACGGAGGACTGTGGATAAGCAAAGCGTTATCCACCCTACCGCTCGATCTGCAGCGCGCTCGCTGAGCTGCGCGACACGATTCAACCTTCCCCCGTCGTCCTCTCGCAGGCGGGGACCCAGAGGGGTTATTGAGGCTATGTCCCAGTAGCGTGTTGCACACGCTAACGCTGTAGGTTGGGTTGAGGAGCAGCGCGACGAAGCCCAACGAGGCCGGTACCGAACCCGTTGGGCTTCACTGCGCTCAACGCCAACCTACGGGAATAGCCTGGCCTGCGGCCCTGGCGACGCTGGGCGCAGGCGCGGCTCAACTCGCTGGGGCCGATGCCATCTTTCGGCTGAGCACGCCGTCACACGAAAAGACGCGAGCCTCACAGGCAGTGGAACCTTTGCGGAGCCGCCGGCACTAAGCCCGCACCTCCCCTCACTGCCGAGAAAGCCACCATGCGTAACCTTGCCCGCCTGTTCCTGCTGGGTGCCTGTGCCCTGTCCCTGAGCGCCTGTTTCGACTCTGCAACGCCTATCGACCAGAGTGGCCTGTGCACCTTCAGCACCGACCCGCAAGCGGAGCGCTGCACACCCGGGCAGATGGCCTGGTTCCGCCCGGAACAGGGCCAGTTGATCAGCGAACAGATGGCCCTGAGCGTGGCGGCAGCCTATTGCGACTTCAATCATCAGGTGATGCACAACCGCGCCGGTGTGCTCTGCGTGTTCACCGACCAGCGCCTGCAAGTGACCAAGTGAGCCAGGTGCTCAGGCCAATCAGCGGGCCGCAGAAGAGCGGCTGAGCATCTCGATCTCGCGGATCTCGAAGTCCCGCTGCAGGTAGTCCATGCGCTGCTCGTGGAAGCGCTGCATATGCGGCAGCGCGCTATGCACAGCCAGGTGTTCGCGCGTGGCCCAGACTTCGTAGAAGATGAACAACGTCGGGTCCTGCGCATCGCGCAGCATGTGGTACTCGATGCAACCCGCCTCGGCGCGGCTGGGCTCGACATAGGCGCGAAACAGCGCCTCGAAGGCGTCGGCCTGCTCCGGCCGGGTATGGGCATGCAGGATGAAGCCGTAGGGATTACTCATGGGTGCCTCCAGGGGGATTTTTATTAACCCTACAGCACACCGTGCAAGGCAATTCATGCATTAAAAGCAAATATCATTTGCCGTGCGCCCGGTTTTTCTCCTCCCGCCCAACCACTAGCCTGCCGTCATTCATTTACGGAGGCTCCTGCCATGAAAAAGATTCTGCTGCTCAACGGTGGTAAACAGTTCGCCCACTCCGCTGGCCGCTACAACGCCACCTTGCACGAGGCCGCCCTCGCCCACCTCGACCGCAGCGGTTTCGACGTGAAGGAGACTTTCATCGACGGTGGTTACGACGTCGAAGAAGAAGTGCAGAAATTCCTCTGGGCCGACGTGATCATCTATCAGATGCCCGGCTGGTGGATGGGCGCGCCCTGGACCGTGAAGAAGTACCTCGACGAGGTGTTCACCGCCGGCCACGGCAGCCTGTATGCCAACGACGGCCGCACCCGCTCCGACGCGTCGCAGAAGTACGGCAGCGGCGGCCTGATCCAGGGCAAGCAGTACATGCTCTCGCTGACCTGGAACGCCCCGCAACAGGCCTTCGACGACCCCAGCGACTTCTTCGAAGGCAAGGGCGTGGACGCGGTCTACTTCCCCTTCCACAAGGCCAACCAGTTCCTCGGCATGAGCGCGCTGCCGACCTTCCTCTGCGTGGACGTGATGAAGCGCCCGGCCATCGAAGCGGACGTCGGGCGCTATCGCCAGCACCTGACCGCTGTGCTGCCGGCTGCGGCATAAGGGCGATCCGGGCACGACCCGTTCGCCGGGCACGCGAGCGGGTCAGGCAACTGATGAGCTGCCTTGAATAGCCGGGCAAATCGGGTAGGCTCTGCACCTTTCTTGAAGGAGTAATACCCATGGCCAAAGCCACTGCCCGTCACATCCTGGTTGCCAGCGAAGCCAAGTGCAACGAACTGAAAGCCGCCATCGAAGCCGGCGCCGACTTCGCCCAGGTCGCCAAGGACAACTCCACCTGCCCGTCCAGCCGCCAAGGCGGCGACCTCGGTTCCTTCGGCCCGGGCCAGATGGTCAAGGAATTCGACACCGTGGTGTTCAGCGCCCCGGTCAACGTGGTGCAGGGCCCGGTGAAGACCCAGTTCGGCTACCACCTGCTGGAAGTCACCAGCCGTCAGGACTGATGCCTCGGGTGCCCATGCCTGGCATGGGCACTTTCCCGCTGCTATCGCTGTACCCTGCCAAACTGCCGCCCTACGGCAATGGACTGTTCATATCGACAACAAGGATCGGTTGTTCATGGATGCGCACGTTTCCTCGACCCTCGCTCCACGCCCCGTATTTCCCTGGTTCAAGCTGATCCTGTACAGCCTCTCGCTGCTGCTGGCCGCCCCGCTCGCCTACGCCTTGTGGCAAAACCTGCCGGCCTTCGCCGAGCTGTTCGCCGGTTTTGGCGTCGAACTGCCGCAACTGACTCGCCTGACCATCGAACACCCGCAGGCCTTATGGAACATCCTGCGCACGGCCCTGGCCAACCATCTGCTGTGGCTGGGCCTGTGGCTACTGCTGCGCGAACGCTGGAGCAGCCTCGGCCTGCTGCTGAGCATGCTCGGCACCTGGCTGCTGATCGGCCTGACACTGCTGGCGCTGTACCTGCCGATCTTCACCTTGAGCGCAGTCGTCTGAGTTTCAGATCGCCGAAAAACGCTTATCCAAGCCCTGCAACCGGAACTGCTCGACGACGAAGTCGACGAACACCCGGGTCTTCTGTGGCAACAATTTCTGCGCGGCGAAATGGATCGAGATGATGCCGGTGTCCACGTACCAATCCGGTAGCACCCGGTGCAGGCTGCCGCTGTCCAGGTGCGGCAAGGCGTGTGGCATGCTCACCAGGGTGATGCCGAGGTTCATCAGCGCGGCCTGGCAGGAGGCCTCCGGATCACCCAGGGTCATGCGTGGTTTGAGGTCGATGGGCACCTGCTGACCGGCGCGATTGCGCAGCATCCACGGGCGCACGCGACCGGTCTGCGGCGAGCGAATGAGGATGCCGGCATGCTCGCGCAGTTGCGCCGGACTGCTCGGTTCGCCGTATTCGGCCAGATAGGCCGGCGACGCCAACAGTACCCGGTGCGCCGGCGCCAGTTCGCGCGCCACTACTCCGGGCGATAGATCGAAGCCGCCACCGATGGCCGCGTCGAAGCCTTCGGCGATCATGTCCACCACCCGGTTATCGAAATGCCAGTCGGGCTGCACCGCCGGGTAGCGGCGGAGGAATTCGTCGAGCAGCGGCAGGATGTAATAACGGCCGAACGCCAGGCCCATGCTCACCTTGAGCACACCGGCCGGTTGCCCCTGGGCGCTGGCCAGGCTGGCCATGGCCGCCTGCAGGCTGGCCAGACCGGGAGAGGACTCCAGCAGAAAGCGCTCACCGGCCTCGGTCAGGGTCAGGCTGCGCGTGCTGCGCTGGAACAGGCGCACGCCCAGGCGCGCCTCCAGGCTGGCGACGTTCTTGCCCACCGCCGCCGGGGTCAGGCCCAGGCGCCGCGCGGCCTCGGCGAAACTGCCGGCCTCCGCGCTACGGACGAAACAGTCGATGCAATTGAGAGTATCCATGGCCCAACTATAAACCGTTGCTATCGAAAGAAACCACAGATTACTGGCTAATCAAGCGCATATCAGGGGCAGATACTAGGCTCCAGCAACCACCCAACCCCCTGATACTTTCGGAGACGACCATGACCACCAGCACCCAGCCCCTCAGCAACAAAGTCGCATTCATCCAAGGCGGTTCGCGCGGCATCGGCGCCGCCACCGTCAAGCGCCTGGCCCGCGATGGCGCCGCCGTGGCCTTCACTTACAGCCAGTCCGCCGACAGCGCCCAGGCGCTGGTGCATGAAGTCGAAGCCGCCGGCGGCCGTGCCCTGGCCATCCGCGCCGACAGCGCCAGCGAACAGGCGATTCGTAGTGCCATCGGCGAAGCGGTGAAAACCTTCGGCCGCCTGGACATCCTGGTCAACAACGCCGGCGTACTGGCCGTGGCGCCGATCGAGGAATTCAGCATCGACGACCTCGACCGCACCCTGAGCATCAACGTGCGCAGCGTGGTGATCGCCAGCCAGGAAGCCGCGCGCAACATGAACGACGGCGGCCGCATCATCAGCATCGGCAGCACCAATGCCGAGCGCATGCCCTTCGCCGGCGGCGCCGTGTACGCCATGAGCAAGGCAGCGCTGGTCGGCCTGACCAAGGGCCTGGCCCGCGACCTCGGCCCGCGCGGCATCACGGTGAACAATGTGCAGCCCGGCCCGGTGGACACCGAGATGAACCCGGACAACACCGACTTCGCCACCTCGCTGAAGCCGGTCATGGCCCTTGGACGCTACGGCCAGGTCGAGGAAATCGCCAGCTTCGTCGCCTACCTGGTCGGCCCGGAAGCGGGCTACATCACCGGCGCCAGCCTGATGATCGACGGCGGTTTCTCCGCCTGAGCCAATGGGCAGCAGGAGCCGCCCAGCTCCCCGCTGCCGCCCCTTCAGGCGCGTGGACTATGCTGCCCTGGCATCGCCCACACGCGGAGGGAATCCCATGAGCCTGTTCAGCAAGATCCTCGCAACACTCGGCTTCGGCAGCGAAGCCCAGGCGGCCAACGCCACCCCGGCCCCCGAGGCCGCCCCCATCAGCCCGCCAGCCGCAGCCCCACAGGCGATTGCCGTAGTGGATGTGGTCGCCAAGCTGGAAGGACTGGCCGCCAAGCACGCCGAGAAACTCAACTGGAAAGTCTCGATCGTCGACCTGCTCAAGCTGCTCGGCCTGGACAGCAGCCTGGGCGCGCGCAAGGAACTGGCCGGCGAACTGGGCTGCCCCGCCGACAAGCTGGGCGACTCGGCACAGATGAACATGTGGCTGCACAAGAGCGTGCTGCAAAAGCTGGCGGCCAATGGCGGCAACATCCCGGCCGAACTGCTCGACTGAGCGCCGGCCGACTATGCTTGAGGCAGATGGAGCAATGCAGGCTCGCGCAGCCTGGGAGGTGGTAGTGGCCAAAAAGCACGGTGTTCATCCCCACTGACCCATGAGGTGACCGACATGAGCAAGAACCATGAGTCGCACAAAGAGGGCAAGAAGAAGCCCCTCAAGACCGCCCACGAGAAGCGCGCCGCCAAGCGCGACAAGAAGCATGGCATCACGCTACTCGGTAGCCACACGGCAACCCCGTAACGCCTCTCCCCGAACCCGGCGCCACCCTGGCGCCGGGTGTTTTATCCCCCTCCGCGCAACGTCGTGTCAGCTCACAGGTGCCTCCGCCCGTGTGATTGGCTAGAATCTGCCGCCTGATCCGGGTCACCGCGCCGGCACGCCATGCCGAACGCAGGACTCCCCATCTGCAGCAAGCGAGAGAACCGTCATGGGCGCACAGTGGAAAGCCAAACCTAAAGAAGCCGCAGCCAACGCCAGGGGCAAGATCTTCGGCCGCCTGGTCAAGGAGATCATGGTCGCCGCACGCAACGGCGCCGATCCGGACACCAACGCCAAGCTGCGCGTTGCCGTCCACGCGGCCAAGAAGGCCTCGATGCCTAAGGACACCCTGGACCGCGCAATCAAGAAAGGCGCCGGCCTGCTCGGTGAGACCGTCAACTTCGAGCGCACCACCTATGAAGGCTTCGCCCCGCACCAGGTGCCGGTGATCGTCGAATGCCTGACCGACAACCTGAACCGCACCGTGGCGGAAATTCGCGTGCTGTTCCGCAAGGGCCAGATGGGCGCTTCCGGCTCGGTGACCTGGGACTTCAACCACGTCGGCATGATCGAAGCCTCCACCGACAGCGGCGCCGATCCGGAGCTGGCCGCCATCGAAGCCGGTGCCCAGGACTTCGAGCCAGCCGATGAAGGCGACACCCTGTTCATCACCGAGATGACCGACCTCGACGCCGTGTGCAAGGCTCTGCCGGAGCAGGGTTTCACCGTCAACTCGGCGAAGATCGGCTACATCCCGAAGAACCCGGTGAGCGGCCTGAGCGACGCGCAGATGGAAGAAGTCGAAGCCTTCCTCGAAGCCCTCGACAACCACGACGACGTGCAAAACGTCTACGTCGGCCTGGCTGGTTAATCCCCGCGCGTGAGCCGCAGCCAGTTCCACCAGCAGCATGCCACACGCGCCGAGGCCGAAGCCCGGCGCCTGCTGCAACAGCGCGAGGTTCTCGGCCCGCGCTGGCTGGACTGGGTGGCAGGGCAGCTCTACCACCTCACTCCGCCGGAATATGCCGGCATGGTGCGCCGCGAGCTGCAACGGCTAAGCGCGGACAAGTGAGCCTCCGCCCAATGACTTCACCGATCTGCTGATCGCCGCCATCTCCCCCTTCACGCCTGAACCGCTACGCCAACGCCACACACTTTCATTGACCGGCGACAAGGTCCGCCGCCGGCCACGTCTTAGCATCCGCGCATAACTCTTTCGCGGCGCCAGCGCCGTATTCACCGTGCATGCCCCCATTCGCCCCGACCCGCGAGGTTTATCCATGAGCATCACGTCCACCAGCATCTGCACCGCCGCCGACGCCCTGCAGGGTTTCGTCGGTTTCAACGGCAAGACCGGCCAGCATATCGTGCGCTTCAGCGAGGACGCCTTCGGCCTCGACGTGGCGGCCGAGAGCATAGTGCCGACCTGCGAATTCGTCTGGACACCCGTTACCGGCGAGGTGATGAGCCTCAGCCGCGAACACCTGCAGCTGCTGGTCGAACAGAACATCGACGAACGCCTGAACATCAGCGAGCCGCTGCACATCTACCTGCATCGCAACGATCTGCCGCCGATCAAGGCCATGCGCCGGGTTCTGCAACGCACGGCAGCACAAGCGGGCTGACCGAAACAGCCGGCTGTTCTGCACATTCGCCACCTGTTGCCACACCTTGGCGCCTCCTATGCTGAGCGCACAACAATAAGGAGTGGCAGCCATGTTCGATGTGCTGATCAAGAACGGCCTGTTTTTCGACGGTACTGGCGCGCCAGCCAGCCTGCGCCACCTTGGCATTCGCGACGGCAAGGTGGCGGTGATCAGCGCCGAGCCACTGGACGAAAGCGGCTGCAACGAAGTGATCGACGCCAGCGGCCAGTGGCTGATGCCCGGTTTCATCGACATGCACACCCACTACGATGCCGAACTGGTGGCCGCGCCGGCGCTCAAGGAATCGGTGCGCCACGGCGTGACCACGGTGATGATCGGTAGCTGCTCGATCAGCATGGTGCTGTCGGCGCCGGAAGACTGCTCCGACCTGTTCACCCGCGTCGAATCGGTGCCGCGCGAACACGTGCTGCCCCTGCTGCAGGCGCGCAAGACCTGGAGCAGCGCCGCCGACTACGCGGCCTTTCTCGATCGCCATCCGCTGGGGCCGAACATCTGCTCCTTTCTCGGCCACTCCGACCTGCGCGTGGCCGTGCTCGGCTTGGAGCGCGCGGTGGATGCCCGCGTGCGCCCCAGCGAAGCCGAGCTGGCGCGCATGGAACAGCTGCTGGACGAAGCCATGGACGCCGGCCTGCTCGGTCTCTCCAGCATGACCAACCCCTGGGACAAGCTCGATGGCGAGCGCCAGCGCTCCAAGTCGCTGCCCTCGGTGTACGCACCGTGGCGCGAATACGTGCGCCTCAACCGCGTGCTGCGCCGGCGCGGGCGCATCCACCAGGGCGCGCCGAACCTGGTGACCAAGCTCAATGTGTTCGCCTTCCTGTGGGAGAGCATGGGCCTGCTGCGCAAGCCGCTGAAAACCACCCTGATCACCCTCATGGATGTAAAGGCCGACCCGTGGCTGGCGCCGATCCTCGGCCCGCTGACGCGCTGGATCTCACGCCTGACCCGCGCCGACTTCCGCTGGCAGACCCTGCCCGTGCCTTTCGTCACCTACGCCGACGGCATGGAGTTCGTGGTCTTCGAGGAGTTCCCCAGTGGCGAGGCAGCCCTGCACCTGGCCAGCCAGGACCTACGCAGCGAGCTGTTCCGCGACCCGGCCTACCGCCGCCAGTTTCGCCATGACGTCGACAAGCGCTTCGGCCCGCGCGTGTGGCACCGCGACTTCGACGACGCCTGGATCGTCGATTGCCCGGACGCCAGCCTGGCCGGCCACAGTGTCGGCGAGCTGGCCAAGGCGCGCGGCATGCACCCCGGCGACCTGTTCCTCGACCTGCTGGTGGAACACGGCCCACGCCTGCGCTGGCGCACGCTGATCGCCAACCACCGCCAGCACGTGGTGGAAAAACTGGTGACCGAACCCTCGACCCTGATCGGCTTCGCCGACTCCGGCGCGCATATCCGCAACATGGCCTTCTACAACTTCGCTGTGCGCCTGCTCAAGCTGGTGCGTGACGCCGAGCAGCGTGGCGACCATGTGATGCCCATGGAGCAGGCGGTGTGGCGCCTGACGGGCGAGCTGGGCGCCTGGTTCGGCGTTGATGCCGGCGTGCTCGCCGTGGGCAAGCGCGCCGACGTGGTGGTGCTCGACCCGCAGGGCCTGGACGCCAACCTGGAGGGTTACCACGAGGCGCTGATGGAGGGTTTCGACGGCCTGCAGCGCATGGTCAACCGTGGCAACGCAGTGCAAGCCACGCTGATCAACGGCCGCGTGGCCTACCGCCACGGCAGGTTCGCCGCCGACCTCGGCCAGGCACGCGGCTTCGGCCAGTTCCTGCGTGCCGCAACGTAGGGCAGGTGCAACCCGCGCGGGCCTCTACGCGGGTTTCACCCGCCCTACCGGATTGATCGTTCCCACGCACTGCGTGCTTGATCGTTCCCACGCTCCGCGTGGGAATGCAGCCCTCGACGCTCCGGCGTCCACCCGCCGCATTGCGCGGCCGGCAACCCTGTGACGCAGAGCGTCAATCAGCTCCCACGCAGAGCGTGGGAGCCACGCTGCAACCCTACTGCGCCGCCGGCACCACCGCGCGCACGGTATTGCGGCTATGTGCGCCGAAGTGGCGGAACAGCTCGGCCAGCAGTTGCTCCAGCGCCGGATCGGGCGCGGCCTTGGCCGCCAGCTGGTTGCCGGCGCTGAAGCCCGGACTGGCCGCCGGCTGCGCTGCCAGCCAGCGGCCGATCAGCTCGTCCAGCTGGTCGGCGCGGGCATGGGACTCGGCCGCCACCACATTAACCGCGTAATCGGCATCGAAGGCCGGATAGCCGGCATCCGCGACACCATCGGCATAGGCGGTCAACAGCGGACTGTCGGCCGGGCCCAGACGCAGCAACTCGTCCATGCGGGCAAACTGGTACTGCTCGATGGCGGTATGTCGGTCGGCCACGCGCTTGATCGCCGCCTCGCGCTCCTCGGGGTAACCGGCCTCGGCCTTCACCGCGATCATCACCATGCCGGTGGTGTCGACGCCCGGCAGCACGCTGGCGTGGTACGGCTGGGTCAGGTCCTGCAAATAATGCAGGGCCCAACCAAGAAAGCGATAGCCCCAGTACGGGTGGCCGCTGGCAAAGGCCAGCCGGGCCAGGCCGCTGTACTGGTAGACCCGCCAGTGCGGCAGGGTTTGCGCCAGGTACGGCGCGGCGCTGAAGATCAGCGGCGACTCGTGGAAGTAGCCAATATGGAACGGCGCCTGCGAGGAGTACTCGAAGCGCGCATCGCCGAATGGCTGGGGGCCGAAGTTGTACTGCTGGCCAGCCGCGCCGGGGTTGTCGCTGAACAGGTTGATGTCATGGCCGTAGTCCGGCTCGTCGGCGGCGCTGGCCAGCACCTGCAGGGCGCTGACCGCTTCGCCAGGCTGCAGGGCCAGGTAGTGCCACTGGCTCCACGGGCCGACCTTGTGGAATACCAGCACGTCCTGGGCCAGCAGGCTGGGCCGACCGCCATCGGGCTGCCCGGGCAGCTGCTGGATGAAATTGGCCAGGCGCACCTCGGGATTGATGCGCAGCGCACGGATAAAGGCCGCGCGCGGCTCGGCCTGCCCGGCCTGCCAGCGCAGGGCGTCCGGACGCGCCGGGTAGTAGCTGAAATGCTCGCGAGCAAAGGCTTCCTGCTCGTCCAGCAGGCGCTCCAGAGCCGGGCCCTGATCCTTGAGGAAGGTTTCCAGCGGCTCGACCGCCACCTCGCGCTTGAGGCTGGGCAGATCCTGCAGGGACAGCAGGCTGCCGAGGGCATGGTTGGACCAGGCCTGGGCAGTGAGCGGCAGACAGGCCACCAGCCAGGCACACGACAACAGGGCAAAAGGTCTCACTGCGACTCCCGATAACCAGCGCTAATCCAGTCGGCAAGACTACCCGCAACACCAGGCCGACGGCAGCGACGGAGTGCGCCAGGCGCACTCACCGATCAGGCTCAGATCAGCAGTGCAGCGGCAACACCGGCGGCCAGTACGACCAGGCCCAGCAGCACGACCAGGCGCAACGGACTGCCGGCAGGCGTGGCCTTGGCCGCCGTCGAAGCCGGCGCCGCATTGGCCTGGGCGGCGGCGCGCAACGGGTTGGGCGTAGCCGCCGGCTTGCTGGCGGCATGCCGAATGGCAGCCGGCGAAGACTCCGCAGCAGCCGGCTTCGCCTTGGGCAGGTCGACCGCCTGGATAAACAGGGTGGCGTCCTCGTCCTCGCTCTGCTGCGCCTCAACCTTGGGCCCGATCACCAGCAGGGTCACCGAGCCCATGCGCACCTGGTCGCCCGGCTGCAGCACGGCGGCGCCGAGCTTCTCGCCATTGACCAGCACGCCGTTGGCCGAGGCCAGGTCCTTGACCTCCAGCACGTCGCCCTTGAGGAAGAACTCGCAGTGGCGGCGCGACAGTTCGGCATCGCTGAAGCACAGCTCGCACTTGACCGAGCGCCCGAAGGTCATCGAGCCGCTGACATGGAATTTCTTGCCTTCGTGCTCGCCCTTGATCACCTGCAGGAACCAGCGCTGGGCGGCCTCGGCCTTGGGCTTGCTCTTGGCCGGGTCGACCAGCAGCAACTCCACTTCGCCGAGGCGCACGCGGTCTTCCGAGCGCAGCTGGTAACGGCTGGCGATGCGCTCGTCGTTGACGAAGGTGCCGCCTTCGCTGTCGCAATCGCTGATGTAGTAGAGGCCGCTCTCCTGGCGGATCTCGGCGTGGAACGCGGCGATCCCGTCATCGTCCAGGGCCAGTTGGTTGCGCCGGTCCTGACCGATGGTGAAACGCTCCTCGACCAGCCAGATGGGCGCCTGACGACTGTCTTTGAAGTGCAGCTTGAGCATGGGGCAAAAATCCTGTCGAGGTGATAACGGCGCCGCTTATTGGCCGAAGAGGTTGTTCCACACACGCTTGATCGGGTTGCTCTGCTTGGCCTCGGCCGCGCGGGCAGCCTCGGAGCGCGCCTGCGTGGCCCGCGCGGCACTGAGCAGTTGCTGGTGCTCGTCGCGCATCTTGAGCAGCTCGGGATCTTCCGGCTGCACTTCCAGGCCACGCTCGATCAGCGCCAGCGCGCCGGGGAAGTCGCTGCGCCGGTAGGCGCCATTGGCCAGGTCGCGGTATAGCGTAGCAACCCGCTGCAGCCCCGCCGTAGCCTGCTCGTGGCCGGGTGCCCAGCCGAGGATCTGCCGGTAGTAGTACACCGCGCTGTCTTCTGCCGGCAGCAGCAGGCGCTTGTCGGCGATGCTCTGCTCGGCCTTGTCCAGGGCCTGGGCGATGCGTGCGTCGAGTACCTTCTGCAGTCCCGCCAGCGCGCCGGCATCGCTGGCGTCCAGGGCCAGGGCCTGGCGGTAGTAATAGTCGGCGCTGTCCTGCTCGGGCAGCAGCAACAATCCCTCGCTCAGGCGCTGCTCGGCCAGGCCGATGAAGCCAGCGATGCGCATGGCCTTGATCCGTTCCAGGCCGAGCAGAGCCGCATCGTTGTCGTCGTCCAGGCGCAGTGCTTCACGGAAGAAATGCTCGGCGCTGTCCTCGGCCGGCTCGATCAGCTGTCCGGCGGCGAAGCGCTGTTCGGCCTGGGCCAGCAGGCCGTCGATCTGCGCACGCTCCTGCAGGTAGAACCAGCCCGAGGTCAAAGTGCCGATCAGTACCAGCAGGGTCAGGCCGGCCAGCAGCGGCATGGCCGAGCGCCGCACACGCTTGGCGGGAACGATCGCAGGCACTGGCGGCTCGACAGCGGCCGGGGTCGGCAGCATGGCCGGACGGATCTGCGTCTCGTCAAGGTCGCTCAATTCGACCTCGTCCAGGGCCGCGAGCAGCGCGCGGCAATCGCTGAAGCGCTCGTCCGGCGCCTTCGCCAGCATGCGCGCAAGCACGCGCTGGAAGGCAACCAGGGCGTCGGGCAGCGCCGGCATCGGCAGCTGCACATGGTTCATCACGGTCTGGGTGTAGTTGCCGCCGCGGTAGGGGTTACTGCCAGTGAGCATCTCCAGCAGGATCACGCCCAGGCTGTAGATGTCGCTGCGCGCATCCAGCGGTTGGCACTGGGCCTGCTCCGGGCTGCTGTAGGCGGGGCTGCCGACGGCGATGCCGAACTGGGTCAGCTCGCTGTCCAGGTCGAGGTCCTTGGCCACACCAAAGTCGGTGAGCACCGCCGTACCGTCGTCGCGGAAGAGGATGTTGGCCGGTTTCACATCGCGGTGTACCAGGCCTTTGTCGTGGACCACGGCCAGGCCGCTGGCGATCTGGCGGACGATTTCCAGGGCCCGCTCGGCGGCGAACAGCTCGCCCTTGTGCCGCGCCAGGTCGCCGCCGGGGAAGAACTCCATGGCCAGGTAGTAGCGCCCATCGGCCAGGCGGTCGATGTCGTAGATGGTGATGATCGCAGGATGGTTGAGCGAGGCGACTATGTGCGCTTCCTTGACGAAGCGCTGGCTGAAGGCCTCGTCCTCGGCGCGCAGCAGCACCTTGATGGCAACCTTGCGGTGCAGCGACTCCTGGGTGGCCAGGAACACCTCGGCCATTCCACCTTTGCCCAGTTGGCCGTGCACACGGTAGCCGGGTATCTCAAGCAGGCTGTCGCTCATTCGATCTGCGTCTTGGGGTCTATTGCTTACGGGGTTTGAGCAAACGGCTGAGGAAACTGCGCGGTCTGGTATCGATCTCCGCCGATTCCGAGACGCTGCGGCCCAACACGATGCAGGAGATATTGTCCTTGCCGCCCGCCTGGATTGCCAGCCCTATCAGTTGCTCAACCAGCTCGTCGAGGGTAGCGGCGCTGCCGCAGGGTTGCTGAATCTGCTGATCGCTGAGCTCGCCGGTCAGGCCATCGCTGCACAGCAGGAGTAACTCTCCCGGCTCTAGGTGGCCCTGCACGCAGTCGACACGCAGCTCCTGCTCGCCCTGCCCCAGGCACTGGGTTACCAGGTTGCGCCGCGGATGGTGGCGCGCCTCTTCGACGCTCAGCTCGCCGGCATCGATCATCGCCTGCACCCAGCTGTGGTCGCGGCTCAGTTGCTCGATGCCGTCGAGGCCGATGCGGTAGGCGCGGCTGTCGCCGATCCAGGCCAGCTCGAAACCGGCGTCGACGAAACGCACGGCCACCAGCGTGGTACCCATGCCGCGCCCACCGCCCTGCTGGCCGGCCGCCAGGATCGCCGCATGGGCGGCATGGATGGCGCCCGGCAGATCGCCCGTAGCGGCGACGACTTCACGCAGCGTCTCGATCGCCAGGGCACTGGCCACCTCGCCACACTCATGGCCGCCCATGCCATCGGCCACGGCCCACAGACCCAGCTCGGGACAACAGAGCACGGCATCTTCATTGTGCCCGCGAACCGCCCCCGCGACGCTCTGCGCCGCATACCCCAGGGACTGCTCGGTATGCGTCATCGACATGACTGCTGCAACCTCTTAACTGCACGAGCGTGCATGATGCGGTGCCAGGCTGCCGCTGTCAGCCTGGCACGCGGGAAGTGTTAAACAGTCGAGATCAGTCAGCGGCTGCGCTGCACGTCGTAGCTGTTCTGTCCTGGGTAGCGCTGCACCTCATAACCACCGGGATACTCGGTGCTCTGGCGGATGCCACCGCGCTGCTGCACGGAAGAACTGCCGTAGGATTGGCTCTGCTGGCCGTAGCCCTGACCGGGCACGGCCTGGCCGCCGTAGAGGTCGTAACTCTGGCTACGGCTGGAGGAACTGACACTGCCACTGGCGCCCGGGCTGACGTACTCGATGGGCACCGCCTGGATCGGTCGGCGCACGACCTCATCCGCTAGCGCCGGCAAAGCGACCCCAGCCACCAGGATCATCAACCCGCGTCTCGCACTCATCACTGCAGCTCCACTGTTTTTCCCGATGCTACGCCGATTGGCGCCCAGCGCCAGTCAGGCCAGCGTTTTGCCAAGCTTGGCAAGCCCGAACCACTCGCTATCATGCGGCGCTTTTTTCGGGATGTCGTATTCATGCCCATGCGCTGCACCCTGCTTCTGTTCACCCTGCTTTTAGCCCTCCCCAACCTCGGTCAGGCCGCCGCCCCACGCACCTTCAGCGAAGCCAAGAAGCTGGCCTGGAAGCTCTACGCCCGGCAGTCGGTGGAGTTTTATTGCGGCTGTCGTTACAACGGCAACCGGGTCGACCTGAAGAGCTGCGGCTATGTGCCGCGCAAGAACCCGCAACGGGCGGCACGCATCGAGTGGGAGCACATAGTCCCGGCCTGGGTCATTGGCCATCAGCGCCGCTGCTGGCAACAAGGTGGCCGCCGACAGTGCGCCAGCTCGGACAACGCCTACCGGCGTGCCGAAGCCGATCTGTTCAACCTGGTACCGAGCATCGGCGAGGTCAACGGCGATCGCAGCAACTTCGCCTACGCCTGGCTGGCGCAGAAACCCGGCCAGTACGGTGCCTGCCCGATGGTGGTGGATTTCAAGGCACGCAAAGCCATGCCCAGAGCCAAAGTGCGCGGCATGGTCGCACGCACTTATTTCTACATGAGCCAGCGTTACGGCCTGCGCCTGTCGAAGCAGGAGCGCCAGCTGTTCGAGGCCTGGCACAAGCAGTACCCGGTCGCAGCCTGGGAGCGCCAGCGCAATCAGCAACTGGCCTGCGTGATGGGCTGGAGCAACCCCTATGTCGCGGCGGTCGACCTGCAACGCTGCCGCAACGGACGCAAATAAGAGCGTCGCATCCAGGCGCTGGCAGCGCCCCGCTCGGCAGATAGTGAAAAAATGACTAGGCGTTTTGGCCCCAAACTTGTAAGGTGCTCGGACTGTGCTGCATGTGTCACCGCAAATCGAACTGTTTAGATCTCGGTCCAACTTTTCATCGGTTTCCTTACTCTTTGCACTCAGTCATGGCCTGGGCTGTTCCAGAGTCGTGTTAACTTTGTTCAAGGAGATATCCCATGTCCGAACGTCAAACTGGCACCGTTAAATGGTTCAACGATGAAAAAGGCTTCGGCTTCATCACCCCGGAAAGCGGCGCTGACCTGTTTGTGCACTACCGCTCGATCCAGAGCTCCGGCTTCAAAAGCCTGCAGGAAGGCCAAAAGGTTTCTTTCGTTGCAGTGAAAGGCCAGAAAGGCATGCAGGCTGACGACGTACAAGTAATCTAATTACTTCGCGCGTCACGAAAAACCGGCCCACGGGCCGGTTTTTTTATTCCTGCCATTTTACCCGCCGTGATCCTGCGGCAGCGATTCCTGAAGGGGGAACCAGCATGCGCGTCAAAGCATCCACCCAGAAGCCCAAGCCGGCACCAGCCGTGGAAACCAGCGAGTCGATCGAGGCCCAGATCGCCGCCTTCCTCAAGTCTGGCGGCGAGATCCAGCAGATCGCCAAAGGCGTCAGCGGACAATCGCACACCCCCAGCCGACACATCACCATCGGCAAGAAGTAAGCGTCAACACGTAGCGGGCCAAGCCAATGGCTGGCCCTTGCGCCGTTTGGCATTTCGGCCGAAATACTGGCACTTTGCCCTACCGCGCCCTTGCTCCCCCCGGTAAAGCTCTGCATCCTTGGCAGCATAAAAATGCGGCCACAGGCCCGGGACCTCGCTGATGCTCAAGCGACTGCAGAACGACTTCCAACTGTCCATCATCACCCTCATGGGGCTCTTTGGCGTGCTCGGCATTTCGCCCTACGCCGTCTATCGATTGCTGAACGGCAACTACCTGGTCGGCAGCGCCGACACCATCATCGTATTCTCGACCCTGGCCGCAGTGGTCTACGCCTGGCGCACCGGCGACACAGTGAAACCCGGTATCTACCTGGCCTGCATCTTCTCCGTCGGCTCGACGCTGATCGCCATCAATCTCGGGGTCAACGGCCTGTTCTGGATCTATCCACTGATCCTCTTCAACTTCTTCATGGTTTCCCCGGGCAAGGCCATCGCCGCCACCCTACTGATCCTGCTGGGCCTGGTCGGCCACGCCATCTGGGTGCCAGGCAGCGTGTTCGAAAGCGACTACCAGATGATTTCTTTCCTGGTCACCAACACCATGGCCGGCGTGCTGACCTTCATCTTCGCCTACCGCACCCGTCATCAGCGCGAGCAGCTGCAAGTGCTGGCCATCCGCGACCCGCTGACCGGCGCACGCAATCGCCGGGCGATGGACGAAGAGCTGAAGATCGCCGCCTCCAGCAAGCGCCGCCATGGCCGCGACTACAGCGTCCTGGCCATGGACCTGGATCACTTCAAGCAGATCAATGACCAGTATGGGCACCTGGCCGGCGACCAGGTTCTGGTGAGTTTCGTGGCACTGATCAAAGCCGGCTCGCGCAAGGAAGACCGTCTGTTCCGCGTGGGCGGCGAAGAGTTTCTCCTGCTCCTGCCAGACACCCTGCTCGACGGCCTCGAAGCCGCCGCCGCCAATCTGCAAGAATTGCTACGCGCCTCCCTGCGCAGCCCTGGCGGACCGGTCAGCGTTTCGATTGGCGGGGCCAGCATGCGCACGGATGAGCCCTGGCCCAATCTGCTGCACCGCGCCGACCAGTGCCTCTACCAGGCCAAGAGCGCCGGGCGCGACTGCACCATCATCGACCGCGATGAAGCGCCCGCCACCGCACCCACTCAAGCATAGGACTACACTCTAGGCAGGCCCTTGTCGGCCTGCAGAGCAAGAAACATCGGGGGCCCCAGCAACCGCAAGACGGGAGGTGCGCCATGAACCGACATTTCTATATCAGTGACAACCTGGACGAGCTGGAAACACTCGAGAACGAGCTGGAAGCCCGCGGCATCAGCACCGAACAGATCCACGTGCTGAGCGAGAAGGATGCCGAAGTCGAACAACATCATCTGCACGATGTTTCATCGTTCATGAAGCAGGATCTCGTGCACTCCGGCCAGATCGGCAGCCTGATCGGCATTGCCCTGGCGGCGCTGGTGGTGCTGACAGCCTGGCTCAATGGCTGGACCGAAACCGCTGCCGGCTGGATTCCATTCATCTTTCTCGCCGCCGCGCTGATAGGCTTCAGCATCTGGGAAGGCAGCCTGTTCGGCCTGCAGAAACCCAACAGCGCTTTCCAGCGCTTCGCCGACAGTCTGCATGAAGGCAAACATCTGTTCTTCGTCGACGTGAAGCCCGCACAGGAACCGATCCTCAGCCAGGTCGTAGCCTTTCATCCACACCTGCAGCTGGCCGGCACCGGCAATGCCACACCAGACTGGGCCATGGCCATACAACAGCACTGGCACCAGTTCCGCAAAATGATCTAGTGCCTGCGGCACCCTGCCCTTGCGCGCCGTTTGCCACCCCACCCGAACCAGAGAGGATGCAAGCGGCGCATGAGCTTCCAGCGGGCGGTGTTGTTGGCGGGACTACTGGTGAGCTGCCTGAGCCAGGCGGCTCCTTTGCGCCTGGTCACTGGCGAGGAATATGCACCCTATGTCGGCCGTGAGCTGCCTGGCGGCGGCATGCTCACCGAGGTGGTCCTGGCAGCCCTGACACAGGTCGACCGCCAGCCCAGCCTTGCCTGGCAACCCTGGAAGCGCGGTTACCAGGCCACGCTGAAAGGCAGCTACGACGCCACCTTCCCCTACCTGCAATCAACCGAGCGCGAGACCGACTTCCTCTATTCGGAGCCGCTGTACAAAGTCAGCCAACGGATATTCACCCGCCACGGCCAGATGATCGAACCCGACAGGCTGGATAACTTTAGCGGTAAACGTTTGTGCTATCCCCTGGGCTGGCTGACTCCGCCAATACTCAAGCCCCTGCTCGACAGCAATCGCCTGTCACGCCACGAGCCAGCGGATCTGACCACCTGCGCCAAGCTGATCGCTATGGATCGCGACGATCTGTTCATAGCCGACATCCTGCTGGGACAACAGGCCATCCGCCTGTCCGGCATAAAAGCGACGCAGTTCGAGATTTCACAGGGCGAGCTGAGCAGCTACAGCCTGCACCTGATAGTCCCCCGCCAGCACCCGCACGCCGCCCAGCTGATTGCCGAGTTCAACCGCGGGCTACACAAGCTCATGGCCAGCGGCGAATACCAACGCATCGTCGACACCCACCGCCGCCACAACAGCTCCGGCGACTGAGCCTCAGCCGCGCGCGGCAGCGGCCACGATCAGCTGCTTCATCTCAGCCACCGCCGATTTGAAGCCGACGAACAAGGCATGAGCGACGATGGCATGGCCGATATTCAACTCATGCACGCCGGCGATGGCTGCCACCGGCTCGACGTTGTGGTAGTGCAGGCCATGGCCGGCATTGACGATCAGGCCATGGGCCAGACCACAGGCCACACCATCGCGAATACGCGCCAGCTCGCGTGCAGCCTCTGCCGGCGTGTGCGCATCGGCGTAACGACCGGTATGCAGCTCGATGGCCGGCGCGCCAATGCGCCGCGACGCCTCGATCTGCCGCTCATCGGCATCGATGAACAACGACACCTCGCAACCCAGGCGCGCCAGACGCTGTACCGCCGCCTTGATCCGCTCTTCCTGGCCCGCCACATCCAGGCCACCTTCTGTGGTCAGCTCCTGGCGGGTCTCCGGCACCAGGCAGACATGTTCGGGGCGAACGCTCTCGGCGAATTCGAGCATGAAATCGGTCACGCCCATCTCGAAGTTCATCCGGGTCTGCAGCACGTCCTTGAGCAGGCGCACATCACGTTCCTGGATATGCCGGCGATCTTCGCGCAAGTGCACGGTGATGCCATCGGCACCCGCCTCCTCGGCATCCAGCGCCGCCTTCACCGGGTCCGGGTAACGGGTGCCGCGGGCCTGACGCAGGGTGGCAACGTGATCGATATTGACGCCGAGCAGAATGCGGTTGGCTTCAGTCACGGACAGGTTCCTTGAGGTTCATGAAAAGTTCGCGGCTGACCAGCGGTCGACCGCCCAGAAGAGGGGCGAGAGCCTGGCGCATCAGGCGCTTGGCTGCTGCCAGGGCGCCCGGAGAAGACCAATCGGCCTGCGCCATGGCCAGCAGATCGGCACCCTGGAACAACCCTGGCTGTAGCTGCACGACCGGCTCCAGACCTGCGTCAGGCAATAGACGGTAGAGGCCGTCACGGGCAATAGGCTGGCCCGCCAGATCGGTATCCAGGGCAAAACCATAGCCCAGCTCGTCCAGCAGACGCCATTCGAATGCGCGCAGCAACGGCTCCAGCGGTGGGTTGGTCGCCAATGCCTGAAGGCTCAGGGCGTAATGCTCGAAAAGAGCGGGATGAGGATCTTCCGCAGGCAGCAGGCGGATCAGCAATTCGTTGAGGTACAGACCGCTGAACAGGGCAGAGCCGCTAAGCAGATTGGGAATGCCGGCAGCCTCCAGGCGCGCGATGTTCTTCAACTCGCCACGCCCGCGGAACTCTGCCTCCAGCGGCACGAACGGCCGCGCCAAAGTACCGGCCTTGCCTCGCGCTCCGCGCAGTACTGCGCGCACACGGCCCTGTGGGGTCAACACATCGACCAGTGCACTGCTCTCGCGATAGGCACGGCTGTGCAGGATATAGGCCGGTTGCGCGCTGGCCTGCATGGCTTAGATGTCGGTGTAGCCCAGCGAGCGCAGGGCCCGCTCGTCGTCGGACCAGCCGCCTTTCACCTTGACCCAGAGATTGAGCATGACCTTGGAGTCAAACAGCACCTCCATGTCCTTGCGCGCATCCTGGCCAATGCGCTTGATACGCTCGCCCTTGTCGCCAATGATGATCTTCTTCTGACCATCGCGCTCGACCAGAATCAGGCCGTGGATATGCAGGATGCGGCCCTCCTGCTTGAACTCTTCGATTTCCACGGTGATCTGGTACGGCAGCTCGGCGCCGAGCTGACGCATGATCTTCTCGCGCACCAGCTCGGCGGCGAGGAAACGGCTGGTACGATCGGTGATCTGGTCTTCCGGGAAGAAGTGCTCGCCTTCCGGCAAATGGCTGGCCACCAGGCGTTCCAGGGTATCGAGATTCTGCCCGTGGAGGGCGGAGACCGGCACCACTTCGGCATTCGGCAGTTGCTGAGCCAACCACTCCAGGTGCGGCAGCAGCTCGCTCTTGTCTTCCAGACGATCGGCCTTGTTGACAGCCAGGATCACCGGGCCCTGCACATACTGGATGCGCTCGAGCACCATCTGGTCCTCGTCGGTCCAGCGCGTGCGATCGACGACAAAGACCACCACGTCGACGTCTTTCAACGCGCTCGACGCGGTCTTGTTCATGTAACGGTTGAGCGCCTTGTCGTTATTCTTGTGTAGCCCCGGCGTATCGACGTAGATGGCCTGCACTTCATTCTCGGTCTTGATGCCGAGCATGTTGTGCCGGGTGGTCTGCGGCTTGCGCGAAGTAATCGCCAGCTTCTGCCCGAGGATATGGTTGAGCAGGGTCGACTTGCCCACATTGGGGCGACCGACAATGGCGACATAGCCACAACGGCTAACGGGTGCATCAGTCATTACTATTCTCCACGCCCAGCGCCACGAGGGCGGCAGCGGCGGCGACCTGTTCGGCAATACGCCGACTGGCGCCATGCCCCTGGGTCTTGTCACTCAGCAGGGCGATTTCGCACTGCACGAAGAAGGTGCGGCAGTGCGGCTCACCCTGGATATCCACCACCTCGTAGCGCGGCAACTCCGCACCACGGGATTGCAGGAACTCCTGCAGGCGGGTTTTCGGATCCTTGTTGGTATCGACCAGGGTCAGGCTGTCCAGCTCATTGCTCAACCAGGCCAGTACCCGATCACGCGCCGCCTCCATGCCGGCATCCAGGTAGATCGCCCCGATCAGCGCCTCCAGGGCATCGGCCAGAATCGACTCGCGACGAAAACCACCACTCTTGAGCTCACCAGAACCCAGCCGCAAGTACTCGCCCAGATCGAAACCACGCGCCAGTACGGCCAGTGTCTCGCCTTTCACCAGACGCGCGCGCAATCGCGACAACTGGCCTTCGCGGGCCTGAGGGAAGCGCTCGAACAGCACCTCGCCGGCCACGAAGTTGAGAATGGCGTCGCCGAGAAACTCCAGACGCTCATTGTTGCGTCCGGCAAAGCTGCGATGGGTCAGGGCCAGGAGCATCAGCTCCTGGTCCTTGAAGGTGTAACCGAGCTGGCGCTCGAGACGGGCTAAGGAATTACTCACCGGGTTCTTACACTGAATTCTTTGTCGAAGGTGGCCACCAGATCGAGGTTCTGAATCAGGGGCTCACGCGCTTCGTACTTCAGGTGAACGAGGAATTCGTTGTTTTCCAGCTTGATCTCAACGATATCGGCCAGCTTCAGATCGCGAATAGCGTTGATGGTCATACCTTTTTCTAAGTGCTCATAGAAATCAGCAACCGTATGGACCTCCAATGTAGAGTCCGTGTCCACGGCAGTGATCATCTTTTCCAGCGACATGTAATCCAGGTAATGCGGCAACATCTTGAACACGGCGCTGGCGAGGAAGGCCACAACGGCCAGCACCATCATCCACCCCATCAGCGACATGCCTTTCTGCGAACGCACCAATGTCATGATCGACCCCAATTGTCTGTGTTGTTGTAATGCCCGCAGGCGAAGGGCATGACTATATATAAGCAGGTGCCGCTCGATTGAACAGCACCCCACATTTCTCGTGATTAGCGGATCAGGCCGACCCGGGAGAAGTTCGGCAGGCTGCGCAGCTTGGGCTCAGGCCAGCTCATCCACACGGCAAAGGCCTTACCGACGATATTGCGGTCAGGCACCATGCCCAACAGCTCCCTGGCGATTTTCGGATCGTTCCAGTAGCGGCTGTCGTTGGAATTGTCGCGGTTGTCGCCCATCATGAAGTAGTAGCCTTGCGGCACCACCCACTCGGTAGCCGGCTCGATACGGTAGCGGCGCATTTCCTTGCGGATCATGTGCTCGGCCTCGCCCAGCTTCTCCTTGTACAGCACCACGCTACCCAGGCTACCCGGCTCCTCGCCCAGCAGTTGCTCAGCCACCGGCTCACCATTGATCAGCAGGCGCTTGTCGCTGGTATAGCGAATGCGATCACCCGCCAGCCCCACTACACGCTTGATGTAGTTGACACTGGGGTCGCTGGGATAGCGGAATACCATGACATCGCCACGCTGCGGGTCGCCGACCTGGATGACCTTGGTGTCCAGCACCGGCAGGCGGATGCCATAGGCGAACTTGTTGACCAGGATGAAATCGCCCACTTCCAGGGTCGGCTTCATCGAGCCGGAAGGAATCTGGAACGGCTCCAGCAGGAAGGAGCGCAGCACCAGCACGATGGCCAGCACCGGGAAGAACGACTTGCCGTACTCGACCAGCATCGGCTCGCGGTTCAGCCGCTGCAGCACCTGCTCGTCCGGCTCATCGACCTGCCCCTGGTAGGCCTCGATGGCCACCCGCCGACGTGGCGCCAGCAGCAGCAGATCGAGCAAGGCCAAGACACCGCAAACCGCAACGGCAATGACCAGAATCAGCGGGAAATTGAACGACATAGGTCTTAGCTATCCACCTTGAGTACGGCCAGGAAGGCTTCCTGTGGAATTTCCACGCTGCCGACCTGCTTCATCCTTTTCTTACCGGCCTTCTGCTTTTCCAGCAGCTTTTTCTTACGGCTGACGTCGCCGCCGTAGCACTTGGCCAATACGTTCTTGCGCAGCGCCTTGACCGTGGTTCGTGCCACGATCTGCCCACCGATGGCCGCCTGGATCGCCACGTCGAACATCTGCCGCGGGATCAACTCTTTCATTTTCTCGGTCAGCGCGCGGCCTTTGTAGTGAGCCTTGTCGCGATGCACGATGAGCGCCAGTGCATCGACCTTCTCACCGTTGATCAGCACATCCAGCTTGACCAGATTGGCGCTCTCGAAGCGATCGAAACCGTAGTCCAGCGACGCATAGCCACGACTGACCGACTTCAGGCGATCGAAGAAATCCAGCACCACTTCGTTCATCGGCAGATCGTAGCAAACCTGCACCTGGCTGCTGAGGAACTGCATGTCGCGCTGCACGCCGCGTTTCTCGATGCACAGGGTGATGACGTTACCCAGGTGCTCCTGGGGCACGAGGATATTGGCGCGCACGATCGGCTCACGCATATCCTCGATCGCCGACAGATCCGGCAGCTTCGACGGGTTATCGACGTAGATCGTCTCACCGGTCTTGAGCAGCAGCTCGAACACCACGGTCGGCGCGGTGGTGATCAGGTCCAGGTCGTATTCGCGCTCCAGGCGCTCCTGGATGATCTCCATGTGCAGCATGCCAAGGAAGCCGATACGGAAGCCAAAGCCCAGGGCCTCGGAGCTTTCCGGCTCGTACTGCAGCGCGGCGTCGTTCAGGGTCAGTTTCTGCAGGGCTTCGCGGAAGTCCTCGAAATCGTCGGAGCTGACCGGAAACAGGCCGGCATAGACCTGCGGCTTGACCCGCTTGAAGCCAGGCAGCACATCGACGTCAGGGGTATTGGACAGGGTCAGGGTATCGCCTACCGGCGCACCATGGATGTCCTTGATACCGGCAATGATGAAGCCCACTTCACCGGCCTTGAGGTCTTCGGTGGCGGTGTGCTTGGGCGTGAACACGCCAACGCTGTCGACCTGATGGATCTTGCCGGTGGACTTCACCAGCACCTTGTCGCCCTTCTTGATGCGGCCGTGACGCACGCGCACCAGGGAGACCACGCCCAGGTAGTTGTCGAACCAGGAGTCGATGATCAGCGCTTGCAGCGGCGCCTCGATATCGCCAGTCGGCGCCGGGATCACCTCGACCAGGCGCTCCAGCACCTCGTCCACACCCATGCCGCTCTTGGCGCTACAGGCTACGGCGTCGGTGGCATCGATACCGATGATGTGTTCGATCTCTTCCTTGACCTTGTCCGGATCGGCCTGCGGCAGATCCATCTTGTTCAGCACCGGCATGACCTCGAGGCCCTGCTCGATGGCGGTGTAGCAGTTGGCGACCGACTGCGCTTCGACGCCCTGACCGGCATCCACCACCAGCAAGGCGCCCTCACAGGCCGCCAGCGAGCGGCTGACTTCATAGGTGAAGTCGACATGCCCCGGGGTATCGATGAAGTTCAGCTGATAGGTTTTGCCACTACGTGCCGTGTAGTACAGGGTCACGCTGTGGGCTTTGATGGTGATGCCGCGCTCGCGCTCCAGATCCATGGAGTCCAGTACCTGAGCCTCCATTTCGCGCTCGGACAGGCCGCCGCACATCTGGATGAAGCGGTCAGCCAGGGTCGACTTGCCATGGTCGATGTGGGCGATGATGGAGAAATTGCGGATATGGCTCAGGTCGCTCACGGATCACACTCGAAAAAGCCGCAGGCAGGTTTGCCCGTCGAAAAATAGCCGGAAAGTCTACCCGATCGCCACCTACCGCGTCACGCGCGGCCGCCGGCCGGCCACAAAGAAAAAGGGGCGGCCAAGGCCGCCCCTTACGCTCACCGCCAGCGCTTATTCCGTCAGTTTGAAGGTAATGAAGCTGGCCCGCCCCTGACGCAGCACCCGCATCGAAACCGAGCGTTTGACCGGCAGTGCCTTGGCCACCTCGGTGAAAGCCTTGGTCGAATCGATCGCCTGGTTGTTCAGATGGGTAATGACATCACCAGGACGCAGACCGATCAGCGCCGCCGGACCGTTCTGCACTTCCTTGATCACCACGCCGCCACGCAGATCGAGCGACTTCTTCTGCTCGGCCGTCAGCTCGGCGACCGCAACCCCCAGACGATTACTGCTGCGTGCAGCACCCGCGTCAGCGCCCTGAGCCAGCGCTTCGTCGCCCTCTTCCGGCAGATTGCCAATGGTCAGCTGCAGCTGCTGGCGCGCACCTTCGCGCACGACTTCCAGGTCAGCCTTGCTACCCGCCTTCAGGGCGCCAACCAGATGCGGCAGGTCGGCCGACATGATAATCGGCTGGCCATTGAGGCTGAGAATCACATCCCCTACCTGCAGCCCGCCTTTGGCAGCCGGGCCATCCTCCAGCACCTGGGCCACCAACGCACCGGCCGGTTTTTCCAGACCAAAAGACTCGGCCAGATCCTTGTTCACTTCCTGGATCACCACCCCCAGCCAGCCACGATTGACCTTGCCGCCAGACTTCAGCTGATTGGCCACATCCATCGCCACATCGATGGGAATGGCGAAAGACAGCCCCATGAAGCCGCCGGAGCGGGTGAAAATTTGCGAGTTGATGCCGACTACCTGGCCATCCAGATTGAACAGCGGGCCGCCGGAGTTGCCGGGGTTGATCGCCACATCGGTCTGGATGAAAGGTACATAGTTCTCGTTCGGCAGGCTGCGGCCCTTGGCCGAGACGATGCCTGCAGTCACCGAATGGTCGAAACCAAATGGCGAGCCGATGGCCAGCACCCAGCTGCCGACCTTGAGGTCGTCAGACTTGCCGATCTTCACGGTCGGCAGGTTCTTGCCCTCGACCTTGAGCAGCGCCACGTCGGTGCGCGGGTCAGCCCCGATCAGCTTGGCCTGCAGCTCGCTGCGATCGGACAGGCGCACGAGAATTTCATCGGCATCCGCTACTACGTGGTTGTTGGTCAGCACATAGCCATCATCGGAGATGATGAAGCCGGAGCCCAGCGATTGCGCTTCGCGCTGGCGCCCACCAGGGTTGCGCGGCATCTGCGGCAGGCTGCGCTCGAAGAACTCGCGAAACTGCGGCGGCAGGCTGTCCAGATCGGGCATCTGCCCGCGCATGGAGGCTTCACGCTGCGGCACATTCTGCCGCGTGCTGATGTTCACCACAGCCGGCGAGGCCTGCTCGACCAACCCGGTGAACTCCGGCAGTTCGGCCTGGGCTAGAGCAGCCTGCCCCATGAGAAACAGTGCAAACAGACCGGACAAAGAGGATTTCAGGTTCAGCATTTACTGCAGCTCCATCCACAAGGGAACAAGCGTTTCTATACGGAACAGACCGAATTGCAGCTGTATGAAACAGGCGCTCGATCAACTAACCAGCATCACCTCGACAGACCCGGAAAAAAACCGGGCCCAAACACTCTCAGCTCGCACACTTGCAAAGCACCGCACCGAGACAGCTCAGCCGGTGGCAACGCAAGCAACGACACCCCATCAAACGACTCGCGAACGGCTCAGCTCATTGAGCACTGCTGTTGGTCGCCGGTGCGGCCTGCATGGACAGCGCCACGCGCTCGGCAGTACCCAGCGGAATTTCTCCGACCACCGTCACCATCACGTCGCCATCATCCGTCGGCATACGCCGCGACACGACTGCGGTAGGCCCCATCTGGCGTCGCGAGTCATCCACCGCCACCCCATGCAACGGCTCGAGAAACACCGAGAAGCGCGCCAGCCCATCGCCATACACCAGACAGGCCACCGGGGTCGACAAGGCCGGGCTGGCCCGCTGCAGCGACTGACTCAGCTCGAAGCCCGGCGGCAGCCAACCGGCCCGCCAAGGCTGCGTCAGTTCGGCAACCTTGCTGAAGGTCACGGGCCTGCATGCCTCGCCCGGCTGCAGCGCCTCATCGGCCAGCGCATCACGCAGATTCAGATCAATGAACTGGAAGCGTTCGAGCAGCTGCCCCTTGTCGCTGATCAGCAGCGATTTCAGCGGCAACGCCGTTTCCGCATCCAGATGCAATTCGAAGGCATAACGGTGCTGGTCGCGCGGCATCAGCATCAGCACCACGGCCGGGCGCCCCGCCACTCGCGAGCGGCCCAATACACGCAACTCGTAACGCTGTTCGAGCAAAGCCACGTCCAGATGGCGCGCTGGTGACTGCACATCCGGCACCTCATCGGCCAGGCCACCACTCACACACTGCGGACGACCATCAACCCGCAGCACTTCCTGCGCCGGCCCATCGAGTTGCAGCAAGCGCTCACGCACGCCATCCGCACCGGCCTTGTGCCAGATCGCATGAGTGGAGAAATTACCATTGCGCTCGTAGACGAAAGTGCCGTGAAAACTCTGCTGTGACGACTGAACCATGCGCTGCAGCCAGTCCTGCGCATCGGCGGCCTGAGCAGGTGTCGCCAGCCAGCCGAGCAATGCGATAAGCGGAATGGCGCGCATAGGCTCCTCAGCGATTTTCCAGGCTGGCAGCGCGGGCATAAGGCAAGGCGGAGTCCGCACCACTGGCGGCGGCTTGCTGAGCATGCTGGCGCAGATAGCTCGGCAGGCGTTGTTCCTGCCAGTTGGCGGAAGGCAGCTGCACGCTCGACTTCTGCGGCACCACACTCTCCCCCCCGGCCGTGTAGCCAGCCAGCACCGCCGGCCCCTGAACCTGCATCTGCGGCAGGCTCAGCCC
>JBOFCR010000104.1:0-8551 GCA_051646165.1 Pseudomonas sp.
CTGGGAGCCCCCCGCACCAGCCTGAGTCGCCCGCTCCTCGCCAGCCGCAGCTGTTTCAGCTACACCGACGACCTGCTTGCTTGCGTCCCCCGCCGGAGCAGTACGCCCGGTAGAGAGCCCCAGACCCAGCGAATTCTTGATTGAGCCGACGTCCATACATTTCTCCTCACAATGAGGTAGCGGGGAGAAGAGCTAAGCCCTTCCCCCCGCAGTCTAGCGCTTTTGCCCTTACTGCAGCAGGCTGAGTACAGCCTGCGGCAGTTGGTTGGCTTGTGCCAGGATGGCGGTACCGGCTTGCTGCAGGATCTGGTTTTTGGTCAGTTCCGAGGTTTCGGCAGCGAAGTCAGTGTCGCGGATCCGGCTACGAGCAGCAGAGGCGTTCTCGGAGATGTTCTGCAGGTTCGAAATGGTGTTATCGAAGCGGTTCTGCACAGCACCGAGTTGAGCACGCTGGCTGTCGATGTTGGAGATGGCGCCGTTGATGATACCCAGAGCGTTCTGAGCACCAATCGCCGTGCTGACATCGATTTCAGCAACCGAATTCAGCTCGCTGAAGCCGCCACCACCAAACTCTGTCACCGCGTTGGTAACGTTGAAGGCATCTGGCGATTCCAGGCGTACCTGGCCATCGGCACGACCGGCAGCGCCGTCTGCGATGGTGGCTGCAGCACCGACGACATCGCTGTCATCAGTATCCAGGCCATCGTTGCCGTCGAATACATAGCTGGTCAGAGCCGCAGTACCACCGTTAGCAGAAAGCTCGTCGATGACAATCGCATCGCCCTTCTCGCTGGTCAGCTCTACACCGGTGCCATCGCTGTTCAGCTTGGCAGTAATACCAGTGGTACCGGTTTCCTTGTTGACCGCATCGGCCAGAGCGCTGAAGTCGGCGGAGTCGGTGATGTTGGCGGAAATCGACACACCATTACCAGCGCCAGTGTTGGAGCCGTACAGCGTGAAGGAGACGGTACCGGTCTGGGTACCAGTCAGGCTGGAGAAGGTATCCAGGGAAGCCACGGTACGGGAGTTGGCAGTTACGCCAGTGACATCCGACTTGGCGTTGACCGCTGCGGCAACGTCCCGGGCGCTGGCGCCGTTGGTGAAGTCGATGGTCGAGCTACCCAGCTTGCCGGTGATGCTCAGGGCGCTGGTGCCAGTACCGGACTGCTGATAACCCAGGCCGGTTGCGGTGGCGGCAGCATAGTCGGCCACGTTGGTCGCGGCGTAACCCGCAGAAGTACCGGTACCGGTGCTGCTGGCAGTGTTGTAGCGGTTGACGCCGATACGGCTGGCATCCGAGGCACCGATGGAAACACTGATGGTTTCGAAGGCGTTGGCACCGACCTGGAAGCTCTGCGAACCGAAAGAGCCGTCGAGGATCTTACGGCCGCCGAAACTGGTGGTTTCAGCAATACGGTTCAGCTCTTGCTGCAGCTGGGACACTTCGGACTGCAGTGCGGCACGTTCGCTGGCGCCGTTGGAGCCGTTGGCCGATTGCAGGGAGAGGTCACGCATACGCTGCAGAATGCCGGTGGACTGTTGCAGCGCGCCTTCAGCGGTCTGCGACAGGGAGATACCGTCGTTGGCGTTGCGGGTGGCCACGTTCAGGCCGTTGATCTGGCTGGTCAGGCGGTTGGAAATTTGCAGACCGGCAGCGTCGTCCTTGGCACTGTTGATGCGGTAGCCGGTGGACAGGCGCTGCAGCGAAGTGTTCAGGCTGGAGGACGAGGTGTTCAGGTTACGCTGAGTGTTCAGCGACGCTACGTTTGTGTTGACTGTAAGGGCCATGGTGAGTGCCTCCAAAGGACCGTGCTACTGAGTTTGTCTGAGCTTGCGAGCTTCGGGCCTGCTTTGCTCAGACGCCCCATTAAGTTCGCATTCGGTAATTTTATCGGCGCTACCGGCGGCAACTTTAGGAGGCTTTAGCAAGGAATTTCGATTTTTTTTATCGCTTTGGAAACAATCACTTAGATTAACGCTAGAGTCTGAAATCACTTTCAACCAGAAAATTTGACGCGTTACCGGCTCAGCAACGCGCCATTTCCGGAGAAATCAGACCCGTTTCAGCCAGGCATCCGGCCAGTGGGTGATGTTTTTGCTCAGCGTGCTTTCGTTGAAGCCCCAGGCAGGCTGCTCGATGACGAACTGCGAATTGCCCGCCGCGAAGTCGATGGCCGCATTCGACGGGTTATCGGTACCCCAGTCCTTGCCGGCGCGCGGCACATCCTTGACGTCCTTCATTACCCCGTCGGTGGATACGATGTAAGAGCCCTTGGTCACCAGCGGCGAGTACAGACGCAGCTCTTCGGCCACGTGGGCATAGGTGTGGTTGGAGTCGAGGATCACCAGTACGGTCTCGCCCGGTTTGATCAGCGATTTCACCTGGGCCACGATGTCATCAGCGATCGAGCTGCCCTCGATCAGGGTCAGGTAGCTGAACAGCTCGTGCTCTTCGATGGCCTTGCGGTTGTGCGGGCGGATTTCGATATCCACACCAATCACCCGGCCCTTGCCCATGGCCTGGAACAGGCTGGCGTAATAGATGAGGGAACCGCCGTGGGCGATGCCGGTCTCGACGATCACGTCCGGCTTGACCTTATAGATCACTTCCTGGATACGGATCATGTCTTCCGGCAGCTGGATTACCGGACGCCCCATCCAGGAGAAGGTATAGGGGTACTTCTGGTTCCAGCCGAGGTTGACCCATTGCTGGGACAGCAGCTCGAAAGCCTCGTCGGTATATAGATCCAGCTCGCGGACGGCACCGCCCTCTTCCAGGATCAGCTTCTTGTTATCGGTATCGACTGTCAGTTTCACGTCCTGCTCCTTTCCGAGTATCAAATACGCCCACGCCACCAGGCGAGAGCATCATCCAAACCACTGTGTAGATCGAACCGCGGCTGCCAACCCTGCGCCAGCAAGCGCTGGTTGTCGGCGATCAGCAACGGTGGATCGTTGGCCGCAACCGGAATGGCCCCGAATTGCAGCAAATGCTCAGCGTTCAATTGCCTGGCCAGATACTCGATCACCTCGCGCAGGCGTATCGGCTGGCCGCCGCCAATGTTGAACGAGCCACTGGCATCGGCCTGCATCAGTTGCACCAGTGCCGAGGCGACATCCGCCACATGCAGCAGGTCGCGCAGTTGCTCACAGTGGGAGCAGCGCGCCGGTTCGCCCTTGAGCAATGCACCGATCACCGCCGGCACCAGTCGCCCCGGAGCTTCGTAGGGGCCATAGGCATGAAAGATCCGCGCCCAGGCGACCGGCATGCCATGCAGCAGCCCGAACAGCTCGGCCAACTCACGGGTCGCATTCTTGCAACGCCCATACGGCGTAGCAGGCAACAAAGGAGTCTGCTCTTCACGACAGACGCCCGCGCCGCTCCAGTCGTATTCGGCACAACTGCCGACCAGCACGGCCTGCTCACCACCATGGCGCTGAAAAGCCTCCAGCAGCTCCAGGCTTGAGCGAACCCAGCCGATATTCTCCGGCGACGTCCAGTACACCCCGGGCTTCGCGCACCAGGCCAGGTGCAACAGACGCTCGGGGCGCACCCTGGCGACCAGATCCGCAGCGGCACCAGGCTCAAGCAGATCCAGCTGGTGCACAAGCGGGCCGTCCAGCACCTGACGCCCGCAAGCCGCATGCACTTCATGCCCTGCGGCCAGCAACTGTGCGACCACCTGGCGGCCGACGAAGCCACTGGCACCCGTGACCAGCACTCGTGCCATCAGAGGCACCGCAGTGCGGGAACGGCCACCACGAACTGACCGCCCCAGGACTTGACCGCCGCCTGTTGCTCCATGACCTCGGCCAGCAGGTTCCACGGCAGTACCAGCACATAGTCGGGCTTTTCTTCGGTGATACGCGCAGGCGGAACTATCGGGATGCGGCTACCCGGCAGGAACTTGCCCTGCTTGTGCGGATTGGCATCAGCCACCCAGGCCAGCAAGTCACCACGCACCCCGGCATAATTGAGCAGCGTATTGCCCTTGGCTGCCGCGCCATAACCCACCACTTTCTTGCCGGCGGCCTTGGCCTTGAGCAGGAAATCCAGCAGTTCGTGTTTGATCCGTTCGGCAGCAGGCGCCAGGCTGCTATAGAAAGCAGCGCGTTTCACTCCGCTGGCCTCTTCACGTGCCAGCAGCTCGCCAACCACAGAGGCAACCTGACGCACGCCATCGCCGCGCTGTACAAATACACGCAGCGAGCCGCCATGGGTCGGCAGCTCCTCGACATCGAACAGCACCAGGCCATTACGCGCGCACAGCGCCTGCACGGCGGTCAGCGACAGGTAGGAATAATGCTCGTGGTACAGGGTATCGAACTGGTGCTCGGCCATCAGCCGCAGCAGGTGCGGGAACTCGAAGGTGGCCACGCCGGCAGGCTTGAGCAGCGCGGCGAACCCCTTGAGGAAGTCGTTGATGTCCGGCACATGGGCCAGCACGTTGTTGGCCGCCATCAGGTCGGCACTCCAGCCCTCGCCCGCCAACTGGCTAGCGACGGCTTCGCCGAAGAACAGCTCGCGAATCTCCAGGCCCTTGTCGCGGGCCGCACGCGCCGTGCTGGCGGTCGGCTCGATACCCAGGCAGGGAATACCGCGCTTGGCCACGTACTGCAGCAGGTAGCCGTCGTTGGCGGCAATTTCTACCACCCGGCTTTGCGCATTCAGGCCGAAGCGCTCGGTCATGCGTGCCACGTAGTTTTCGGCATGGCTCAGCCAACTGCTGGAGAAAGAGCTGAAATAGGCATAATCGGCATCGAACAGGCTATCGGCGGCGCGATAGTCCTCGGTCTGTACCAGCCAGCAGCCATCGCACACCAAGACCCGCAGCGGTACCCACTGCTCGGCCTGATTGAGCTGCTCGGTGCTGACATAGGCATTGGACGGCGGCGCCGTCCCCAGGTCGATCAACGGCAGGTGCAGATGCGCACCGCAGCCACGGCAATTCATAGACAGACTCCTTGGAAACTCTCATCCAGCAAGGGATGGCCGGCATCGCGGGCCGACAGGTTCTTCAATGGCAGCGGCCACTCGATGGCCAGACGGGGATCAGTGACGGACAAGCCACCTTCATGTCCCGGGGTGTAATCGGCGCTGTGCAGGTAAAGCAGCTCGGCATCGTCAGTCAGTGACTGGAAGCCGTGGGCGAAGCCCGGCGGCAACAGCAGGCTGCGGCCATCACCGGCCTCCAGACGTTCGGCGTGCCAGCGCAGGAAGGTCGGCGAGCCCTGCCGCACGTCCACCGCCACATCCCACACCGCGCCACGCAGACAGCTGATCAGCTTGCTCTCGGCGTGCGGCGGATACTGAAAATGCAGGCCGCGCACGGTACCGCGCTCGCGGGTTAGCGACTGGTTGATCTGGCGTATAGGGAAAGGCTGGCCGAACAGCTGCAGGCTGCCTTCGCAATACAGGCGCGCGAAACGCCCGCGCTCGTCCTGATGCACGCGGTGCTGCAGGGCGAACAGACCGGGCAATGGCAGCTCAAGCAACTGCATATCGCTCATGCCTGCCCCCAGTAACCGGCCAGTTGCGCCAGGGTCACGGCGCGCATGTCTTCGCCACGCTGCCAGGCCAGGTGCCAGTCGAGGGTCTGCTGCAGACACTCATCCAGCTCCCAGCGCGGCTGCCAGCCCAGCAACTGGCGGGCACGGCTGCTGTCCAGGCGCAACAGGCCGGCTTCGTGCAACGGGCTCGGCTCGACCTTGAGACCAGGCGCCTGTGGCCAGCGTGCGGCCAGGCGGGCGACCACGTCACCGACGTTGCAGGTATCGCTATCGGCTGGGCCGAAGTTCCACGCACCGGCCAGCTCAGTACCCTGCTCGTAAAGACCCTGGGCCAGCTGCAGATAGCCGGCCAGCGGCTCCAGGGCATGCTGCCAGGGCCGCACGGCCTGCGGGTAGCGCAGGGTTACCGGCTCGCCGCGCGTCCAGGCGGCCAGTACGTCCGGCACCAGGCGATCGGCAGAAAAATCGCCGCCGCCCAGCACATTGCCGGCACGCGCCGTGGCCATAGCCAGACCGTGCTCGGCATAGCGGGCAAGCGGAAAATAGGAGGAGGCAAAGGACTGCGCCACCAGCTCGCAGCAGGCCTTGCTGCTGCTATAGGGATCATGCCCGCCGAGCGGCTCGTTCTCCCGGTAGGGCCATGCCCACTCGTTGTTGGCGTAGACCTTGTCGGTGGTCACCACCACGCAGGCGCGCACACCGCCGGTCTGGCGCACCGCTTCGAGCAGATGCAGGGTACCCATCACGTTGCTGGCGTAAGTACCCAGCGGATCGCGGTAGCCCTCGCGCACCAGCGGCTGCGCCGCCAGGTGCAGGACGATCTCCGGCTGGATCTCGGCCACCAGGGCTAGCAAGGCCGGAAGGTCGCGCAGATCGCCGATGCGACTGTCGATACCCTCGCCCACCCGCGCCAGCTCGAACAGGCTGGGTTCGGTCGAGGGCTCGAGAGCAAAGCCGGTCACCTGAGCACCCCAGCTCTCCAGCCAGAGCGCCAGCCAGCCGCCTTTGAAACCGGTATGGCCGGTCAGCAGGACGCGCTTGCCGCGCCAGAAGGCGGGGTTCAGCTCCACTGTTTCCACGGCGCCTCTCCGCTCTGCCACAGCTGCTCCAGATAATTCTTGTCGCGCAAGGTGTCCATCGGATGCCAGAAGCCTTCGTGTTGAAAGGCCATCAACTGCCCTTCGCTGGCCAGCTGGCCCAGCGGCTCGGCCTCCCAAGTGCTCGAATCCTCGGCGATATAAGGCAGCACCTTGGGCGACAGGACGAAGAAGCCGCCATTGATCCAGCCGCCGTCGCCACGCGGCTTCTCGACGAAACCGGTGACCTGATCGCCCTCGCGGGCCAGTGCGCCATAGCGGCCGGGCGGCTGCACCGCGGTGACGGTAGCGTGCTTGCCATGCTGCTTGTGAAAGGCAACCAAAGCGCTGAGATCCAAGTCCGAGACGCCATCGCCATAGGTGAAACAGAACGCCTCCTCCTCTTCGAGGAAACGCCCGACGCGGCGCAAGCGCCCACCCGTCATGGTGTCTTCGCCGGTATCCACCAGGGTCACGCGCCAGGGTTCGCTGTAGTTCTGGTGCACTTCCATCTGGTTGCTGCGCATGTCGAAGGTGACATCGGAGGTATGCAGGAAGTAGTTGGCGAAGAAGTCCTTGATCGCATAGCCCTTGTAGCCCAGGCAAATGACGAAGTCCTGGATACCGTGGGCCGAGTACTGCTTCATGATGTGCCAGAGGATCGGCTTGCCGCCGATCTCGATCATCGGCTTGGGCTTGAGATGCGACTCCTCGCTGATGCGAGTGCCCAGGCCACCGGCCAGAATCACTGCCTTCATTGTTGTTCTCCTTGTTCGCAGTAGCGTTGCCACATGCTTTGGAAAGCACTCTCGACCCGTCCGGCGAACAGTACGCCATCACACAGGGGCGAGGATTTCATTTCATCGCGCAGGCCGGCACGCGTGGCGGCCAGACGCTCGACATCGCTAGCCAGCTCGACCAGCTTGTCCACATATTCGCCTTCACTATCGGCGATCCACTCGTCACGCCCCAGGCCACGCAGGATCAGCGAGCCAACGCGTCCCATGGATGGGCGGTCGCGCAGGGTGACATAGGGCAAACCCATCCACAGACTCTCGTACAGCGTGGTGCCCGAGTTGTGCGGGAAGCAGTCGAGGGCGATATCCATGCTCGCCAATACCGGCCAGGGTGGCGAGGTGCAGCCGATATCCAGACGGTCGCGGGTAATGCCGTGCTCGGCGAACAGGCCGGCATAGTAATCCGACAGCGCTACATCAATGAACGCCGGCGCATTGAGCATCAACTTGGAACCTGGTACGCGATGCAGCAGCTCGGACCAGCAGCGGATTACCTTGTGGTTCAGGCGTACCGGCCGCGTCAAGGTGCCGAAAGTGATGTAGCCATTGCGCAGGGCCGGCAGGCCAGTGATAGCCGGCAGGTTATCTGGCGGCTGGTAGGCCACCGCCGGGCATGGCAAGCGCCACGGAGCCTCGGAAAACACATGCTCGAAGCCGTGCGGCACCATTTCCTCGTCGCTGAGGAAGTAGTCGATATTGTCCAGACCCGAGGTGTAGGCAAAGCCCATCCACCAGGTCACCTGCACAGGCGCCGGCTTCAGGGCGAATACCGCCAGGCGGTTGTTGGCGGTATGCCCGGCCAGGTCGACCAGGATATCGATGCCATCGGCACGAATCATCTCCGCCACTTTATCGTCATCGACACCCACGCAATGCCGCCAGTGGTCGACATAGCTCTTGTAGCGCTCGGTGACATCGTCTTCTCGGCGCACAGCCGAGTAGGCAAAAATCTCGAAGTCATCGTGCTGGTGGTTTTTCAGCAGCGGCTCGATGAACAGACTGCAAACATGCTGGCGGAAGTCGGGGGAAACATAGCCGATACGCAGCCGGCGCTTGCTCGTCAACGAGTTGGCATAGTCGAAGTAGCGTCGGGCCGGATAGAAGCGCCGGGCGATATCCTGATACACCTCGAAGATGCGTTCGATGCTCCAGTCCGGATGGTAGTTG
>JBOFCR010000119.1:0-22667 GCA_051646165.1 Pseudomonas sp.
CGACGGTTTCATGCTGATGTGTACCTCGCACGGCGTGCAGTGGCAGCTGGGCGAGGAGGGCGACGACCAGTACGCCAGCCAGCAGTTGCCCTGCGTGCAATGCGGCGCACACCTGGCCAGCGTGCAATCCTTCCCCTACAGCCCGCCGGCACCCGCCGTGGCGCCGCCGCCACAGCGGCCGCGCTTTGCCGAGCTGCTGGCGCTCAGTCCGCCGTTCCTGGTTGCACCGCCCAATCGGGCGCCGCCGCTCGTTTCCTGATTCCAACCCATAGATTGCGTCCTCATCGTGAGGGCGCTCGGTTGCCTTTGAATTCAGGAAACACCATGACTGATCGTCGTACCCCGTCGGCCGTTGCCGGCCTGTTGTCGCCTTCTACCTTCACCCCGCAGCACCTGCGCTGGCGCCAGGCATTTGCCCTGTGCGGTGGCCTGGCTCTGTCCGCCCCTGCACTGGCAGCTGCCGTCGCCGAGCTCGAACCCACGGTGGTCACCGCCGTGCAGCAGAGTTCACCGCTGACCGTGATCGCCAATCCCAAGGACGCCCGCCAGCCGGTGCCGGCCAGCGACGCTACCGATTACCTGAAGACCATTCCCGGCTTCTCCGCCATCCGCAGCGGCGGTAGCAATGGCGACCCGGTGCTGCGCGGCATGTTCGGCTCGCGCATCAACCTGCGCACCAATGGCGGCCTGATGCTGGGCGCCTGTCCCTATCGCATGGATGCGCCGAGTTCCTATATCTCGCCCGAGACCTTCGACAAACTCACCGTGATCAAAGGCCCGCAGACCGTGTTGTGGGGCCCCGGTGCCTCGGCCGGCACCGTGCTGTTCGAGCGCGAACCGGAGCAGTTCGGCGAACTCGGTAGCCGCATCCACGCCAGCGTGCTGGCCGGCTCCAACGGGCGCTTCGACAAGGTGCTGGATGGTGCCGTCGGCAGTGAGCTGGGCTACTTGCGCTTCACCGGTAACCAGGCCCAGGCCGACGACTACCAGGATGGTGATGGCGATACCGTGCCGTCGCGCTGGAAGAAGTGGAATGGCGATATCGCCGTCGGCTGGACGCCGGATGCCGACACCCTGATCGAATTCACCGCCGGCAAGGGCGATGGTGAGGCACGTTATGCCGGGCGTGGTATGGACGGCGCGCAGTTCGAGCGCGAAAGCCTCGGCCTGCGCTTCGAGAAATCCAACCTGGGCGGCGTGCTGGATAAGGTCGAGGCGCAGCTCTACTACAACTACGCCGACCACGTGATGGACAACTTCAGCCTGCGCGATCCTGACCCGAGCAGCATGATGCCCATGCCGATGGCCTCGCAGGTTGACCGCCGCACTGTCGGCGGGCGCTTCGCCGCCAGCTTCAAGTGGACCGACGTGGAGCTGGTCAGCGGCGTCGATGCGCTGCGCAGCGAGCACCGCTGGCGCAACTCCGACTACGACATGATGAGCGATAGCTACATCGATGCCGACCAGTTCGCCTGGGACAAGGACGCGGTGATGCACAGCTACGGCGCCTTCGGCGAGCTGACCTGGCATACCGCCGAGCGCAGTCGCGTGGTCAGCGGCGCGCGCCTGGATCGCGCCTCGGCCAAGGATTATCGCGCCAGCGAGTGGAGCGGCATGATGCAGGTGGCCAACCCCACCGAGGGCGACACCCGCGCCGACACCCTGCCCAGCGGCTTCGCCCGCTACGAGCACGACCTGGCCGATTCGCCGACCACCCTGTATGCCGGCATCGGCCATGTGCAGCGCTTCCCCGACTACTGGGAACTGTTCTCCGCCGGCAGCGGCCCGGCGGGTGCGGACAACGCCTTCGACGGCATCAAGCCGGAGAAAACCACCCAGCTCGACTTCGGCCTGCAGTACGCCAGCGATGACCTGCAGGCCTGGGCCTCCGGCTACGTCGGCCAGGTGCGTGACTACATACTGTTCAGCTACAGCACCGACATGATGGGCATGAGCAGCTCGCAGGCCGACAACATCGATGCGCGCATCATGGGCGGCGAATTGGGCGTGGCCTACGACCTCGATCAGCACTGGAAGACCGACGCCACCCTGGCCTACGCCTGGGGCAAGAACAGCAGCGATGGCGAAGCCCTGCCGCAGATGCCGCCGCTGGAAACCCGTCTGGGCCTGACCTACCAGCGAGACGCCTGGAGTGCTGGTGCCCTGTGGCGCGTGGTCGCCGCGCAGAACCGCGTGGATACCGGCAAGGGCAACGTGGTCGGCCAGGACTTCGGCAACAGCGCCGGCTTCGGTGTGTTCTCGCTCAACGGTGCCTACCGTTTCAGCGAGCACTTCAAGCTCAGCGCCGGCGTCGACAACCTGTTCGACAAGGACTACGCCGAGCACCTCAACCTGGCGGGCGACGCTGGCTTTGGCTACCCGGCCGATCCGCTGGCCATCGACGAGCCGGGGCGCACCCTGTGGACCAAGCTGGATATGGACTTCTGAGTCCTCTCCATGCCTGAAAGAGCCCGCCACCCGGCGGGCTTTTTTCATCTGGCGCAAGACCTGCGTCTGGCGCAGGCGGTCGCCGCAGCGTGGACGTGGCGCCGTGAACGCGCTTCAATTCGCCGGTATTTCTCTGCCTTCCGGGAGACCCATGAATATTCGCAGTGACTTCGACAGCGGCAACATCCAGGTGCTGGACGCCAGCAACCCGCAGCAGGTGCTGCTGGCCATTCGCCCGGACATCGCCAGCGCGCACTTCCAGTGGTTCCACTTCAAGGCCGAAGGCCTGGTGCCGGGCAGCCGCCACGGTTTCACCCTGAGCAACGCCGCGCAATCGTCTTACGCCCATGCCTGGAGCGGTTATCAGGCGGTGGCCTCCTACGACCAGCAGGACTGGTTCCGCGTACCGACCCGCTTCGACCAGAACGGCCTGCACTTCGAACTGGACGCCAGCCAGCCGCAGGCCTGGTTCGCCTACTTCGAACCCTACAGCCGTGCCCGTCACGAGCAGCTGATCGCCAAGGCCCTGAGCATTCCCGGGGTCGAGTTGCTGGCCACCGGCAAGAGCGTGCAGGGCCGCGACATCCCGCTGCTGCGCGTCAGCCGTAACCCCGGTGCGCCGCGCAAGCTGTGGCTGATCGCCCAGCAGCATCCGGGCGAGCACATGGCCGAGTGGTACATGGAAGGCCTGATCGAGCGCCTGGCCAACGACGACGCCGAGCTGCAGCAACTGCTGGTCAGGGCCGAGCTGTACCTGGTGCCGAACATGAACCCGGACGGCGCCTTCAACGGCAACCTGCGCACCAACGCCGCCGGCAAGGACCTCAACCGCGCCTGGCAGGCACCGAGCGCCGAGGATAGCCCTGAGGTGCTGTTCGTCCAGCAGCAGATGGCGGCGATTGGCGTCGACCTGTTCCTCGATATCCACGGCGATGAGGAAATCCCCTACGTGTTTACCGCCGGCTGCGAAGGCAACCCCGGTTTCACCCCACGCCTGGATGCCCTGGAAAACACCTTCCGCGAACAGCTGATGGCGATTGGCGAGTTCCAGGTTCAGCACGGCTACGTGCGCGACGAACCGGGGCAGGCCAACCTGGCGCTGGCGTGCAACTGGGTCGGGCAGACCTACGACTGCCTGGCCTACACCGTGGAGATGCCGTTCAAGGATCACAATCTCAGCCCCAACCCGCGTACCGGCTGGAACGGCGAACGCTCCAAGCGCCTGGCCCGCGACGTGCTGACGGTGGTAGCCGGGATGGTCGACCAGCTGCGCTGAGTGCTGGTGCGGCAAAACAGAAAGCCCGCCTTGTGCGGGTTTTTTGTTGCCTGGCGCAGATGACAGCTGTGGTCGTTTGCGGATATTTATTCGGGCGTCGTGCTCATTGGCCTGCAGTTGCTAACTACTATCTAGGGGCGCGCAGGACTTCTGGATACACCTAGGGATACTCGACAGCATGCTCTTCAAGCGCCTCCGGCAATTCTGGGCTTCGGCGGATCTGGGCCTGATCTATCAGCGCCGTGAACGGCGCATGCGGGTATTGGCCAGCGTGGTCATGCTGTTGATGGGCCTGGTCTGGGCGGTGTTCTTTGCCCTGCAGGGCAACTGGTTGATCGTTGCTCTCGATGTAGTGCTGATCCTCGCCGGGCTGGCGGTGTTCAATCTGAGCTGGCGGCATCAGGTGCGCAGCGCCAACCTGGTGCTGTTCGGTGTGTTGCTGGTCATCATCAGCGGCATGACGGCGGTGCTGGATGTGCCCAGCACGGCCATCCCGCGGTCGACCCATCACTATCTGTTGCCCCTTGGCGTAGCCGCGCTGATGGCCTTTCGCGACGAGGCACTGTGGTTGCGCCATGGCGTGGCGTCCCTGTGCCTGCTGATCTTCGTCCTGTTCGCCTGCACACCCTGGACGCCCTGGCCGGGGCATGGCCTGCCCGATGAAGTTCGTGCGGCAGGCACCTGGGTCAATACAGCCGCGGCGATAACCATGCTGTTTGCCCTGCTGCATATCCTGCAGACCGATGCGCTCGAGCGCTCCGAGCTGGAAGCCGAGCTGCAGGAGGCGCTGGCCCAGAAGCAGTTCCTGCTGCACTACCAGCCGCAGCTGGACAGCGCCGGCAAGGTGATCGGCGCCGAGGCTCTGGTGCGCTGGGAACACCCTGAGCGTGGGCTGGTGCCGCCGGGCAAGTTCATCCCGTATGCCGAGCAGACCGGGCTGATCATCCCCATCGGCAAATGGGTACTGGAGAGCGCCTGCGCCCAGCTGCGCGCCTGGGCAGATGATCCCGCGCACCGGGAGCTGTGCCTGGCGGTCAATATCAGCCAGAAGCAGTTTGGCCAGGCTGGCTTCGTCAGCGAGGTGCTGGGCCTGCTCGAGCGCTACCAGATCGATGGCAGCCGCCTGCAGCTCGAACTGACGGAAACCATGGTGGTGCGCGACATGGAGGAACTCACGCAGAAAATGGCGGCGCTGGTGCAGCACGGCGTCACCTTCGCCCTGGACGATTTCGGCACGGGTTACTCATCGCTGAGCCACTTGAAGAAACTGCCCCTGAGCAAGCTCAAGATCGACCAGTCGTTCGTCTTCGACGTGCTGACCGATGCCAGCAGCGAAACCATCGTGCGCATGATGATCGCCCTGGGCCACAGCATGGGCCTGACCGTGATCGCCGAGGGCGTCGAGACAGCAGCCCAGCAGCAGTTCCTGCTGGAGAACGGCTGCCTGCAGTTCCAGGGCTACCACTTCAGCCGGCCATTGCCGCTGCAGGCCTTCGGCGAGTTCACCCAGGCGCGTAACGGCTGAGCGCTTAGTGGCGGCGGTGCGGGTTTGGGTTATCGATGGTTCCCACGCTCCAGCGTGGGAACCATCATCTTGCTCGGTAGGGAACTGCGCTACTTCAACTCCCAGCGCCCATTCACCCGCTGCGCCAGGCCGCGTTCGCCAAGGGATTCCAGGTAGCGCTGCAGGCCTTTTTCGCCGCGCTTCTTGAACAGATGGATGCTGCGCGGCAGCAGGTTGGGAAACAGCATGGCCAGGCTGGACAGCCACGACTCGCTGGCCTTGGGCGTGCGCTCCAGGCAGGGCTTGTCGAGCATCAGCAGCACCTGTTCGGCGACGTCTTCCGGTTGCTGTGGCGGGTCCATGAACTGCAGGGCGTTGCCGCCGTGGATGGCTTCCTGATGCAGCATCGGTGTTTCGGTGGCGGCGGGGAGGATCGAGCCGACCTTGATGCCCTTGGCCGCCAGGTCCAGGCCGATCGACAGCATGGCGCCGCGCAGGCCGAACTTGCTGGCGGCGTAGATCGGCGAATCGGGCAGCGGGAAGATGCCGCCGATGGACACCGTGGAAATCACCCGCGCATCGGCCGAGCGTTTGAGCAGCGGGATGGCCAGGCGGGTCAGCACCAGCGGTGCGACCAGGTTGATGTTCAGCTCGCCGAGGATGCTCTCCACCGAGCGTTCGTCGAAGGCCTCGACGCGGGCGATGCCGGCGTTGTTGATCAGGATGTCGAGGCGGCCGAACTGTTGGTCGATCTGCTCCAGCACCCGCGCCAGCGCGGCATGATCGGTGAGGTCGACGGCGAAGGGCGTGGCCCGTTCGCCAAGGCGCTCGGCCAGTTGCTGCAGGCGCGCGGCGTCGATATCCAGCAGCGCCAGGCGCATGCCACGCTCGAGTAGGCGCTGGCAGATGGCCTGGCCGATACCGCCGGCCGCGCCGGTAATCAGGACGACTTCGTTCATGCTCGCCTCCCGGCTCAGACGACTTGCTGTGGTTGCGGTAATGGCGCCGGAGAGGCGTTGCTGGTGCTACGGCGCAGGCCGGCGTAGTAACCCTCGCCGAGGTCGCCCCAGCCGAGCTGGCGCCGCAGCTTGTGCAGGTAGCTCTTCAGCGCGTGCACTTCCAGGTACACCTCGTGGCGCTGCGACTGGATGAAGTCGATGCCGCCGGACAGGTCCGGATCATCGCTAGCGATCAGCTGCTCGAACTGGCGTGCCTGCTCGGGGCGCTGCAGTTGGTCGCGCAGGTAGCAGGCGATGGCGTGGGCCTCGTTGTCGAACAGCTTGTAGGCGCTGGAGTTGGTTTCCAGGTAGCCGATGCCGAACAGGTTGTGGTGCTGGCGGCTGAAGATCGACAGGTACAGCTGCGGGCGCCCGCCCTTCCACTCGAAGTAGTCGGCGGCGTACTTGCAGCTCCACTTGTAGCCGGTGGCGTAGAGCGCCAGGTCGATCTGCTCGCGGCTGCCGTCCTTGAACACTGCGTAATCGCCGTCGAAGTGGTCGAGGTCGGGCTTGGCCTGGATGTCGCCGTGCTGCAGGTAGTGCAGCAGCTGGGTGTTCATCAGCGGGTGGCTCTCGAACAGCTTGTGGTCCGGTTTGGGCAGGCCGAAGCGGGTCAGGTCGCCGTTGATCAGGCGCAGGATCAGGCTGAACACCGGCCGCACCAGCCAGATCGGCAGGTGCGGACCCTTCTCGCTGACCTCGTCGGCGGGCAGGCCGAACAGGTGCTTGGGAATGAAGTGGTAGCCGCGGCGCAAGCTGATAAAGGCCTTGTCGGCGTGGGTTGCCGCATCGCAGGCGATATCCGCGCCGGAGTTGCCGGCACCGATGATCAGCACGCGCTTGCCGTTGAATTCGGCGGCCTTCTTGAAGGTCACCGAGTGGCGGATTTCGCCGTTGAATTGGCCCTTCACCGCTGGCATGTTCGGGTCCCAGTTGCAGCCGGTGGCGCACACCACGGCGCGGTAGCAGCGCTGCTCGCCGCCTTGCAGGGTCACCAGCCAGCGACCGTCCTCGCGCTTGGCCACATGCTCGACCGCGGTGTTGCAGCGGATCTTGTTGTACAGCTCGAAGGCCTGGGCGAAGGAGCGGGCGTACTCGAGGATCTGTCGGTTGCTCGGGTAGTCGGGGAAGTGCCTGGGCATCGGGAAGTCGAGAAAGCCGGAGAGGTCACGCGAGGAGATGAAGTGCGCGGACTCGTACATCGGCGTGCCCGGGTTGCTGATGTCCCATACCCCGCCGACATCGCTGTGCCGTTCGAACTGTTCGTAGGCCAGGCCCTGGCGCTTCAGCGCGCGGGCCATGCACAGGCCGCCGGGGCCGCCGCCGATGATGCACACGGCATCGCCGCAATCCTGGATGGTGTTCGCTGTGCTCACGGGGCTCTCCGCTCGGGGTGGTGGCGCTGACTTCACGTTAGCCAAGCCGCTGCCGGGTAGGCAGGGGCGGAGTGGCCACGAAAGAGGGCAGTGATGGCCAGTCGCAACGGTGCGCAGCCGCACCGGGTTTTGGCCGTTCGGCTGTTCTTGGCTGGCCGTTTGAGACCTCATTCGCCAGACGCCGCTGCTTTAGTGTGGCGCTATCGAGATGAGCAGAGGCTCGGAGAGAAGTTATGCAGGCAGGGCGAAACGTGGGCTGGCGCGGTTGGGTCATGGTGCTGGGGCTGGGCATGCTGCTGGCGGGTTGTGGTGAGGAGGATTCGCTGCAGGCGCGAGCGGATGCGGCGCAGCGCATGCCGGAGGATGCGGCGCTGGCGCAGCTGTATGGCGCCAGCTGCAAGCAGTGCCACGCCAACCCGGGCGCCGGCGCACCGCTGACCGGCGATACCGTCGCTTGGGCGCCGCGCCTGGAGAAGGGCATGGATACCTTGCTGGAGCACAGCATCAATGGCTTCCAGGCCATGCCGCCGCTGGGCCTGTGCATGCAGTGCTCGGAGCAGGACTTTCGCGCGCTGATCACCTTCATGTCGGCCATGCCGAAACCCGCGGAGGGCCAGTGACATGGGGCAGCCATTCTCCCGCCGTCAGCTGCTGCAACGCGCCAGCCTGCTGGGCGCCTGCCTGGCGTTGCCGGCCCGTTCGCTCTGGGCCGCAGACACGCCGCGGCCGATTCCCTGGCGCAATTGGTCCGGCGTGCAGAGCTGCCTGCCGTTTGAACGGCTGGCGCCGAAGAACCTCGACGAGCTGGTGGATGTCATCCGCAAGGCTTCGGGCAAGATCCGCCCGGTCGGCTCGGGGCATTCCTTCAGTGCGCTGGTGCCCACCGACGATACCCTGCTGTCGCTGGCCAACTTCTCCGGGCTGCTGGCGCATGACGCGCAGACCCTGCAGGCGGAGTTCGGCGGCGGTACGCCGATGTCGACCATGGGCGCGCCGCTGCGCGAAGTCGGCCAGGCGTTGGTCAACATGGCCGACACCGACTACCAGACGCTGGCCGGGGCGATCGCCACCTCGACCCATGGCACCGGCATCGGCTTCGGCTCCTATTCCTCCCAGGTGTGCGGCCTGCAACTGGTCAGCGCAACCGGCGAGGTGCTCGACTGCAGCCGCGAGAAAAATCCCGAGCTGTTCTCCGCCGCGCGCGTCTCCCTCGGCGCGCTGGGCGTGGTGACCAAGGTACGCATGCAGAACCGCGCCGCCTTCCGCCTGCGCGAGCGCCAGTGGCTGGGCAAGACCGAGGAGCTGCTGGAGGATGTCGAGAACCTCAAGCGCGACAACCAGCACTGGGAGATGCTGGTCATCACCCATTCCGACTACGCGCTGTCGGTGGCGCTGAACGAGACCGAGGAGCCGAACACACCACCGGTGCCGCCGGACGAGGAGGGTGGCAACGGCTTCATCGACATCATCGAGGGGCTGGACAAGTACCTGAACGAGTCGCCCGATCTGCGTCGCAGCCTGCTCAACAACATGCGCCATCTGGCCAGCTTCGACGACCGGGTGGATGCCTCCTACGAGATCTTCGCCAACGTGCGCAATGTGCGCTTCAACGAGATGGAATACTCGGTGCCGGCCGAGCACGGCCCGGCCTGTTTGCGCGAGATCCTCAAGCGCATCGACGACGGCAACCTGCGCACCTGGATGCCGGTCGAGTATCGCTACGTGAAGGCCGACGACATCCCCCTGAGCATGTTCGAGGGGCGCGACAGCTGCGCGCTGTCGATCCACCAGCACCATGCGATGGACCACCGCGAGTTCTTCGCTGCGATCGAGCCGATCTTCTGGAAGTATGAGGGTCGGCCGCACTGGGGCAAGCTGCACAGCCTGGGCGCGCGCCAGCTGGCGGCGCTGTATCCGCGCTGGAAGGAATTCACCGAACTGCGCCAGGCGCTGGACCCGCACGGGCGCTTCGTCAATGCGCATCTGGCGGGGCTGTTCGGTCTTGGCATCGGTATCGGTTAAGGAGCAACGATGAAGCGACGCACGCTTGTGCTGGCCGGCCTGGGCGCCGGTGGGCTGTTGGCCGCCACCTGGCTGCGCCCGCGTGACCATGGGCAGCCGCACGACGGCTATTTCCAGGCGCTGAACCAGGAGCTCAAGGTTAACGGGCCGATGCGCCCGAGCCTGCTGATCGACCTCGACCGCCTCGACCAGAATATCGAGGTGGTGCGCCAGTTCCTCGCCCGCAGCGGCAAGCAGCTGCGCCTGGTGGAGAAGTCACTGCCGGCGCCCGGTCTGCTGCGCTACATCGGCGAGCGTCTCGGCACGCGGCGGTTGATGTCCTTCCACCAGCCGTTTCTCAATCACGATGCGCAACTGTTTCCCGAGGCCGACATCCTGCTCGGCAAGCCGCTGCCGGTGCGCTCGGCGCAGCTGTTCTACCAGCAGCACAGCGGCTCCTTCGATCCTGCGACGCAGCTGCAGTGGCTGATCGATACCCCCGAGCGCCTGCAGCAGTACCTGGCACTGGCCCAGGGGCTGGGCACGCGGCTACGGATCAACATCGAGCTGGACGTGGGCCTGCATCGTGGCGGCGTGGGTAATACGCAGACGCTGGAGCAACTGCTGCAGCTGATCGCGGATAACCCGCAGCATCTGGAGTTCGCCGGTTTCATGGGTTACGACCCCTTCGTCGGGATGAACCTGCCTTCGGTGCTCGGCACCCAGGACGAACTGCTGGCCAAGGTGCTGGCGCTGTACCAGGGCTATGTGGATTTCACCCGTCAGCGCTTCCCGGCCCTGTGGCGCGAGGGCCTGACTCTCAACACCGCCGGCAGCCCCAGCTACCGGGCCCACGAGCACGAGAGACTGAGCAGCGAAGTGGCGATTGGCACCGGCCTGCTCAAGCCCAGCCATTACGACCTGCCGTCGCTGGCCGAGCATGAGCCGGCGGTATACATCGCTACGCCGGTGCTCAAACGCACGGGTGCGCTGCGCATTCCGGCGCTGGATGAGAAGTCGCGGCTGTTCTCCTGGTGGGACGTCAACCAGCGCGAGACTTTCTTCATCTATGGCGGCAACTGGCAGGCCGACCTGGTTTCGCCAGCGGGGCTACAGCTCAGTGGCCTGTACGGGCGCAGCTCGAACCAGGAACTGGTCAACGGCTCGCCGACGGTGAGCCTTGAAGTGGACGATCAGGTGTTCCTGCGGCCGACTCAGAGCGAGTCGGTGCTGCTGCAGTTCGGCGATCTGCTGGCCGTGCGCGGCGGCAAGATAGTCGAGCGCTGGCCGGTGTATCAGGACTCCTGAATACAGCCTGTGAGGGCTGCTAGGACTCCTGAGCGATGCGCTGCTTCGCCGTGCGCGGCGTCACCCCGGTCCAGCGCTTGAAGGCGCGGCGGAAGTTGCGCACGTCGCTGAAGCCGGTCTCGCTGGCCACGTCGATCAGCCGGCTGTCACGGTGACTGAGCAGGGCCAGGGCCTTGGCCCGGCGCACGGAGTCGACGATGCCGTGGTAGGACAGCCCGGCCTCGTCGATGCGCCGGCGCAGGGTGCGTTCACCGAGGTTGAGCTGCTGCGCCAGCTCGGCCAGTTGCGGCGGGCGGCACAGGCTCTTGCGCACTTCGCGCTGGATGGTCTCGATCAGGTCGGAACTGCCGTGCTGCTCCCAGCGCTCGCTGTCGAGCAGGCTGGCGATCTCGGCGGCGACATAGTCGTCGCGGGTCGGCAGCGGCAGTTCCAGCCAGCGCGCGTCGAAGGCGATCAGGTTGCGCCCGGCGCTGAACTTCACCGGACAACGGAAGATCTCCGCGTAACGCTGCCAGTGCGGCGGGCGCGGGTATTCCAGTTCGATGCGGTCGAGGGTCAGATCCTGGCCGGACAGATGACGAACGATGGCCAGGGAACTGGCGAAGGCTTCTTCGAGATAGAACACCGCCACTTCCGGATCGAAGAAGCGCGTGCTGGCGAATACCAGGCAGCGCCCGCCGCGCAATTCCATCTCGTAGTCGAGCAGGGCGCCGGTGTGGCGCTGGTAACGGATGGCCAGGTCCAGCGCTTCGCCCAGGGTCTGGCTGGCCAGCATGGCCATACCCACCAGGCCCCAGGACACAGCGGTCTGCCGATGGCCGACAGCCAGGCCCAGGCCGCTGTCGTCCAGGCTGTGTAGGGCGCGGCGCACCAGCAGGTAGCTTTGCCGATAGGACAGGCGATAGTCGGGTTTCTTCAGATCGTCCGGCTCGAAGCCCAGGCCACGGCAGAGCAGGGCCGGATCGCGGCCGAGGGCGGCCACGTGCTGCAGCAGGAAACGCGAGATCTGCGGCGGGGCCGAGGCTTCAGAGTAGCGCGGATCGGCGATGGGTTTCATGGATACGCTCCTGGCAGGAGGCCACTGGCGTCGAGCGCCTGGTTCTTGTTGTTATGCGGCGCCGCGGTGGGCGCCGTTCAGCATTGTTAGCATGGCGCCGCTACGTGGCGCCACTGGCACACCTTACATGGTGCCGCGATCAGTAGGCTCCCAGCTCCGCCGCCTGCTGGCCCAAAGCATGGCTGGCTGCGGCGTTGGCCTGGTCCTTGAGCAGGCGCCGCCCGGCGATCAGGCGTACCCACCACGGCACCTGTTTCACCCGGCCGCCGCCGAGGCGCGCCAGCACGTAGGCCATGGCACATTTCTCGAACAGCTCGGCATTGAACAGCATGCGATTGCGGGTAACGCCGAGGGCCAGCAGGTGGCCGTCGACCAGCCCGGCATTGCCGCCCTCGGCCAGCAGCGTCGGCAGTTGCGTGGCGGCCGCCGGCTTCCAGGAACGGCCGATATGCCGCGCCTGTTCGTCGAACACCGAGGGCATGGCTTCGTCCAGCCCGCCCAGTTGCAGGCTCCAGCGCGGGCTGAGGGTAGCCACCGCACCGGCGTCGCCGCGCAGGCGATAGACCTCGGCATGCAGACGGGCCAGGGCGCTGTCTGGCTGGCTCAGCTCGATCTCCTGAACCTCGCCGCCGTGGACCAGCAGGAGCATGCGCCCGCTGCCTGGCTGCAGCAGCGACAGGGCATCGCCGGGTGTCTGGAAGAAGCCTTTGGCGCTCAGTCGCGCGGCGGCCTGGAGCAGTTCCTCGTGCATGTTCAGACCAGCCCGAAGACATCGTCGAAGCGGTTCAGCGCCTCGTCGATGATCTCGTCCGTATCGGCGGCGCTGGTGTACATGCGGCTGCCGGCCAGGGTCACCAGGCCGTGGGCCATGTAGGCGGCGCCCATCTCTTCCATCATGTGCTTGCGCGGGTTGACCTCGCGCAGCAGCTGGATCGGATTGCGCACGTTGAGCAGCAGCACGCCGGAGGTTTGCAGGTGCACTACCGAGCCCTGGTTGTAGACCACGTAGGGCAGGCCACGGCGCTCGATGATGGTGGCCAGGCCGGCAGTCAGGCGGTCACCGGCACGCCCGGCCACGGCGGCGGCGTTGCGTTTTTCCATCTCCACCAGGCTGTAGTAGCCGGCCACGCAGGACAGCGGGTTGGCGGTCAGGGTGCCGCCGACGAAGGCGCGCTTGGCCTGTTTGCCGCCGATGCCGCCGGCCAGCAGCATCATCACTTCGCGCTTGCCGCCGATGCCGCCGGCCATCGGGTAGCCGCCGGTCAGGCACTTGCCGAAGATGGTCAGGTCCGGCTTCACGTTGAAGTAGCCCTGGGCGCCGGACAGGCCGACACGGAAGCCGCTGACCACTTCATCGAAGATCAGCAGCGCGCCGAACTCGTCACACAGCTTGCGCAGGTTGGCGTTGAATTCCTTGTGCGCCGGGCGGGTGCCGCTTTCCGGGCCGAGCGGCTCGACGATGATCGCCGCCGTACCGCCGCGCAGGCGGTTGAGCTGCAGGCGCCGACGGATCGCGCTGAGGTCGTTGGGGAAGCTTTCCTGGGTGTGGCTGGTGGCGCCACGCGGGATGCCGACGGCCTCGCGCCGACCGGTGCCGGGGATGCGCATGCCGTACACCAGCTGGTCGCTCCAGCCGTGGTAGGCGCCGCCGATCTTGATCACCCATTTCTTGCCGGTGTAGGCGCGGGCCAGGCGGATGGCGCCCATCACCGATTCGGTGCCGGAGGCGAGCATGCGGAACATCTCGACCGAGGGCACGTGACGGCAAACCAGTTCGGCCAGCTTGTATTCGTACTCGTGCAGCAGGCCGGTGACCGGGCCGCACTCGCGCAGGGTCTCGATCACCTTTTCCTGCACCACCGGGTCGTTGCTGCCGAGCAGCGTCGGGCCGCCGGCCTGGAGGAAGTCGATGTAGCGGTTGCCGTCGATGTCTTCCAGGTGCGCGCCCTGGGCGCTCTTCATCGCCAGGGCGAAGGGGTAGTTGAACGCCAGGTTGTGCTGGATGCCACCGGGGATCACTGTCGCGGCCTGTTCGGCGAGGCGCTTGGAGCTCTGGCATTTCTGCTCGAAGTAGCCGAGCACGTTATCCATGTGCTCGCGGCGGATCGGCCGGATCGGTTGCTTGATCAGCGCCTTGAGGCGCGCATCGATGGCGTCGGTATCCGGCCAGTGGGAAATGCCGGAGGTTTGCGGGTCGGGCTGGGTGGAGGCGTTCATCGCGGGATCTCTTCTAATAGTCCGGGTCAGGATTTAAGGGCGGCCAGCGCTTGCTGGAACGTCTGGTTGTCAGGCTGGGCGGTGAGGGCGCGCTGGAACCAGGCGATGGCTTCCTGCTCCAGCAGTTGCACCACGCGGCAGGCGTTTTCCAGATTGGCGCCGAGGCATACGGCACCGTGGTTGCGCATCAGGTAGGCGTTGAGGTCGAAGCGCACGCGCTTGCCGACATTGCCGGCCAGCCAGCTGGTACCGGAGGGCGCATAGGCGCACACCGGTACGTCGCCGCCGATCAGCTGGCGTGCTTGCTCATCGCTGACCGGCAACGGTCGGTCGAGCAGGGTGAAGGCGCTGGCCACCGGTTGGTGGGTGTGTACGCTGGCCCAGCAGTCCGGGCGGGCCTTGAACATGCGCGCGTGCAGGCCGCTTTCCACCGATGGCTTGCCGTGGCCTGAGAGCTGCTGGAGGTCATCCAGGCGCAGCACGCAGATGTCTTCGGCAGTCATGGCGTAGTAGTCGCTGGCCGAGGGCGTGACGGCGAAGCGCTCGGCGTCGATGCGCAGCGCCAGGTTGCCGCCGACACCGGCCAGGTAACCCTGGTCGGCCAGCAGCACGGCAGTGCGCACCACGGCTTCGCGGGCTTGTTGTTCGATACTCATGACTGGGTTCGGGCTCCGTGCAGCGAGGCGTAGAAGGGGGCCAGCGCCTTGTGCGCGGCGCGGAAGGTGGCATAGCTGTCGGCGTAGCGCTGGCGGTTGCTGGCGCCCGGTTCGAAACTGCGGCGGATGGCAACTCGCTGCGGGATATCGGCGAAGTCCATGGCGCCGATGCCGACTCCGGCGAGGAAGGCCGCGCCACGGGCATTGGCCTGGATCGGCTGGTCCGGTTGGTGCACGGTGATGCCCAGGACGTCGGCGAAGATCTGGCTCCACACGTCGGACTGGCCACCGCCGCCAACCAGGGTGATTGCCTGGGCCGGCGTACCGAGGAAGCCCTGCACCGCCTCCATCATCCAGCGGGTGTTGAGCGCCACGCCTTCGAGGAAGGCGCGCACCATGTCTTCACGGGCGTGCTCCAGGCTCAGGTTGAGCAGGCCGGCGCGCAGGTTGGCGTCGTCCACCGGGCTGCGCTCGCCCATCAGCCAGGGCAGGTAGAGCAGGCCGCGGGCACCGGCTGGCACGCCGGCGGCGATCTGGTCGAGGATGCGATAGACGTCCGGACGCGCCTCGTCCTGCAGCAGGGCGTCCTTGGCATACAGGATGCGATCGCGCAGGAAGCTCAGGTTGGCGCCAGCAGCAGACTGCATGACCATCATCAGGTAGCGGTCGGGCAGGGCGCAGGGCACGGCGGCGATCTGCTGGAACACGTCGGTTTTCTTCTTCGCCACATGGGCGCCGATCCACGACGAGGTGCCGACGTACAGGTGCAGGGCGTTGTCCGCCACTGCGCCGGAGCCGAGGGCCGAGGCGGTGTTGTCCACCGCGCCGGCGACCACCGGAATGCCCGCCGGCAGGCCGAGCTGTTCGGCCACCACCGGGCGCAGCGGGCCGAGCACGTCGCTGCAGCGCACCAGCTCCGGCAGCTGCTCGCGCTCGATGCCGGCCAGGCGCAGCAGGCCGTCGTCGTAGCGGATATTGGCCGGGTCGCGGTTGTCGGTGACCCAGGTGGTCAGCGCCGAATCGACGGTGGCCACGGTGCGCCCGGTCAGGCGCAGGTTCATGAAGTCGAGAACGTTGAGGAACTTGGCGGTGCGCCCGTACAGCTCGGGCATCTCTTCGCGCAGGAAGGCGATATGGCCGAACGGGTCCTTGCCGGACAGCGCCGGCGCGCCGCCGGTCAGGCGCAGCCAGCGCCACAGTTTGAGCGGGTCGTAGCCGGCCACCCGAGGCAGGCGCCCGCCGACCCGACGTTGCACGGCGGCCTGGCCGCGCATGTCCATGTACAGCATGGCGCGGGCCAATGGGTTGCCGTCGCGGTCCACCGGCAGGGTGGCTTCACCCTGGCAGGAGCAGGCGATGGCGACTAGCGTTTCACGAGCCTGCGGGTTGTTCTGCAGCACTTCGCCAGCGCTGTCGAGAAAGGCCTGCCACCAGTCTTCCGGGCACTGCTCGACACCAGCGCCGGGCAATACATGGCTGGTTACGGCACGAAAAGCGAAGGCGCGCACCCGGCCATCGAGGCCGACCAGGGCGGTCTTGCAGCCTGAGCTGCCGAGATCCACGGCCAGTACCAGACGTTCGTCGTGGCTCACAGTTTTCGCCTCAAATTCATCAGCCTCTTCCCATTTTGTGAGAGTCACGCTAAAACATAAGCATTGCTCATGTTTTCGAGAATGCTGTGGCCAACAAAACTTTGTCAAGCACCCCGCCGACTCCGCGAGTGCGTCGCGAACCGAAGCAGGAACGCAGTCAGGTGCGCTTCGAGGCGATCCTCAAGGTGGCCCTGGAACTGATCGCCGTGCGTGGCTACGAGGCCGTGTCGATGCGCGAAATCGCCCGCGAGGCCGGCCTGCCGATCGCCTCGCTGTACCTGTATTTCCCGACCAAGCTGGCGATCGTCCAGGAAGTCTGGCAGCGCTACACCGGCAGCGTCGGCGAGCGTCTGCAGGCCGACTTGGCGCAGGTCAGCGGTGCGCCGGACGACGCGGCGGCGGGGGCGATGATCGAGCGCCTGATCGACCTGATGGTAGGCATCCAGGTCAGCCATCCCGGCTTTGTCGAGGTGTGGGGCTGCGTGGCCGCCTCGCCCGAGCTGCGCGCGCTGAACAGCGCCGACACCCTGGCCACCGCCGAACTGGTGGCCACGGCTATCCGCGCGGCCCAGCCCAAGGCGGATATCGAGCAGGTACGCGGCCTGGCGCTGCTGCTCTGCGAGGCCGGTAGTTCGGTGACCAAACTGGCCATGTCGCTGCCCGAGCCGGAGCGTTCGCGCACCCTCGGCCAGCTGAAAAAGACCCTGCAGTTCGTCTACGCCAACAGCCTCGAGGCTTTTGCCCGGCAGGCGTAGTGAGTACCGCGCGGTGGGACGCGCGGAGAAAGTTAAGAAATGTTTCAAGGGCCCTTTCGGCGCCGTTTTTTGTCCGGTTCGGCCCCATGGAGGTTTTCGCAAGTCAGCTAGTTTCGCCTCACAACCGCTAGGGGATAGCAGCATGTCGCATAAAAACAAAACCGGGCGACCGGCAAAGCATGCAGTGGCGTTGGCCATAGGACTCTTGGGAACACAGCAGGGCCAGGCCTTCCAGATCGATACCGGGCCCAACCTGACCACCTCGCTGGAGAGCGTCGCCGAATACACCTCGGTGTATCGCACCACCTCGCCCGAGCATATCGAGCGCGGCGGGCAGAACGTCTTCACCAACAACAACGATGGCAGCGAGTACTACGATCGCGGTTTCGTGGCCAACGAGTTCAAGCTGACTTCCGAGCTGCATGTGCGCACCGAGCAGGACGGCCTGTTCATGCGTGGTACCGCCTGGTACGACACCCAGCTGATGGACCATGACCCTACGGGCGACGGTTTCGAAACGCACAACACCGACAGCGACGAGCGCTATCCCTCCGACCTGGAGAACCGCGCCGGCCACCGTGCGCGCCTGCTCGACGCCTACCTCTACACCAACCGCTACATCGGCGAGCACCCGGTCAGCGTGCGGCTAGGCCGCCAGGTGATCAACTGGGGCGAGGGCATCTACTACGCCGACGGCCTCAACGTGATCAACCCGGTGGACATTGGCCGGGTGGTATTGCCCAACGCCAGCTTCAAGGACGCGCTGCTGCCGACCAACATGATCTCCGGCCAGTTCGGCCTCACCGACCAGATCAATATCGAAGGCTTCTACGGCCTGGAGTGGAAAGGCCACGACTTGATCCCCACCGGCGCCTTCCTCAACAACCAGGACTACTTCGGCAAGGGCAGCAACGGCGTGCTGGTCGACCTGCATCCAGATTTTGGAGATGTGGCTGATCTGGTGCCGGGACTCAATGGTGAAAATGGCTACGTCGCCGGTGCCCGCTACGGCAAGGAGCACGACGCCCGTGACGACGGTCAGTTCGGCGTGGCCTTGCGCTATTTGGCGGAGGACTGGAACAACACCGAGTTCAGCCTCTACTACCTCAACTACCACAGCAAGGTGCCGTTCCTGAGCATCCAGAAGGGCCAGTCCTTTGCCTGCGGTGCCGGCAAGGCTGGGCAGTTTAGCGATTTGTGCGGTCTGGGTCTGGATTCGGTTGTCGATGGCTTGGCCCTGCTGGATAGCACCTACTACGACTTCATCTATCCCGAGGACATCCGTTTGTTCGGCTTCAGTGTGTCCGGCACCATCGGTGACACCAGCGTGGCGGGCGAGCTGACCTACCGGCCCAACGCTCCGCTGGAGCCCTCGATGATTTACGAGCTGGGGCAGCTGGCTGGAAGTGCTTTAGATCCAAGTGTGGGCGGGGCGAGTGGTGGCAACATCGACTTGGGCGAGTTCGGCGACGGCTCGGCCAATGATCCGCGCCGTAGCATCGACCTGTACAAGCGCCATGAGCTGTATACCGGCTCGGTCTCGACCATCCACACCTTCGGCCCGACTGCCGGGTTGGACGACGTGATGGTGCTGGCCGAGGTGGCCTTCAACCATGTGCCGGGCAGCCTGCTCGATTCGGTCAACTACGAGTACCTGAGCTCCTTCGCCTGGGGCTACACGGTGAACCTCTCCGGCTTGTACCAGGACGTGCGCCCCAACCTCGACCTGATGCCGGCGATCACCTTCCGCCAGGACGTCTCCGGCACTTCGCCGTCGCTCAACGAGAACTTCGTCCAGGGACGCAAGTCGGCCACCCTGGAGCTGGGCGCCAAGTACGGCCAGAAGCTGGCCAGCAAGCTCAGTTACACCTCGTTCTGGGGGGCGCGCAAGGACAACGCGCTGATCGACCGCGACCACGTCGCCCTCAACGTCTCCTACTCCTTCTGAGCGCAGGAATCACCATGATCAGTACAGCTTCGCGTGTCGGTTCCGTCGTGCTCTCCCTGGGTCTGCTGCTGCTGCCGCTGGCGGCGCAGGCTAAGGTCAGTGCCGAGCAGGCGGCCCAGCTCAATACCACGCTCACGCCCTTCGGTGCCGAGCGCCAGGGCGATGCCGCCAATGGCATTCCCGAATGGACCGGCGGCCTGACCCAGGCACCGGCCGGTTACGGCGGGCCGGGCAGTTTCCATGTCGATCCCTATGCCGGCGAACAGCCGTTGCGGGTGATCGATGCGCAGAACATGCAGGCCGATGCCGCGCACCTCAGCGAAGGGGTCAAGGCGCTGCTCAAGACCTACCCGCAGAGCTTCAAGGTGCCGGTCTACCCGAGCCACCGCAGCTTCGCCGCGCCGCAGGATATCTACCAGAACACCCTGGCCAACGCGCAGAAGGCCGAACTGGATGGCGCCGGCTACGGCCTGGTGAATGCCTACGCGGGGATTCCCTTCCCGATTCCGGCCGATGGCCGCCAGGCGATCTGGAACCACATCGCCCGCTGGCAGGGGCGCTACATCGACGAGGTGGCGGTCACCGCCCAGGTCACCACCAGCGGCAGCTACTCGCTGCTGCGCGAGCATATCCAGCTGCTGTCCAACTACTACAACCCGAAGAAGGATGCCGGCAGCCTCGACAACATCCTCTACTACTTCGGCAGCGAGCTGCTGCCGCCGTCGCGTGATGTCGGCCGTGCGCTGCTGGTGCAGGAAACCATCGACCAGGTTGCCGCACCGCGCTCGGCATGGATGTACAACCCTGGCCAGCGCCGCGTACGCCGTGCGCCGACCCTGGCCTACGACACGCCGATCGACGGCATCTACGCCGACGACACCGACATGTACAACGGCGCCACCGACCGCTACGACTGGAAGCTGGTGGGCAAGCAGGCACTGCTGGTGCCGTACCACAACTACGCCATGGAGAAGCCGGGCATGCAGGTCGAGGAGCTGGTCAAGCCCGGCCACCTCAACAGCGACCTGACGCGCTGGGAAATGCACCGCGTGTGGGTAGTCGAGGCCACCCTGCGTCCAGGCCAGCGTCATGTACATGCCAAGCGCCGCTTCTACCTCGACGAGGACAGCTGGTACGCCCTGATGGTGGAAAACTACGACGCCCGCGGCGAGCTGTGGCACGTCAACCTGGCCTTTACCAAGAATGCCTACGAGGTGCCGGTGATCACCCCGGTGAACATCGTGTTCCATGACCTGATCGCCCGCAGCTACACGGCAATCGGCCTGCGCAACAATGAGAAGAACCCGCGCCAGTTCCTCCTCACCCCGCCGCCGGAAAGCAACTGGACGCCGGCCAGCCTGCGCCGCAAAGGCACGCAATAGAGCCTTTCCGGCGTACCGGTTCGCTGAACTCTCAGCGACCCAGAGCCGCGCCAGCCCTGCCTCATCTCCCTCTCGAACAGGCGCCTCGGCGTCTGTTCGGCACTTTGCGGGTGACGCCCCCCGGTAAAACCCGCAAAATGCCTTCAGTTTGGCTGCCTGGCAGCCTGTTCCTTTCGTGACTGGAGTAACCCGCACCACCATGCGCATGCGCCTGATGCTGCTGGGCGGCGGCAATGCCTTGGGGCAGGCGCTGATCCGCCTGGGCGCCGAAGACGATATCGGCTTTCTTGCCCCGCGCCCGCCCGAGGGTGGCTGGGACGCGTCCAGCCTGACCCTGTTGCTGGACGAAACCCGTCCGGCGGCAGTGATCAACCTCGCCTACTACTTCGACTGGTTCCAGGCCGAGATGGTCGACGAAGCCCGCTTCGCCCACCAGGAACGCGCGGTCGAGCGACTCACCGAGCTGTGCCAGCACCACAACATCCTGCTGCTGCAACCTTCCAGCTACCGGGTGTTCGACGGCTCGCGCGCTACCGCCTACAGCGAGAAGGACGAACCCATTCCGCTGGGTATCCGTGGCCAGGCTCTGCGCCGCATCGAGCAGAGCGTGCGCGCCACCTGCCCACGGCATGTGCTGCTGCGCTTCGGCTGGCTGCTCGACGACAGTGCAGAGGGCCTGCTCGGGCGCTTCCTGCGCCGCGCCGAACTGGGTCAGGAACTGTTCATGGCCGACGACCGGCGCGGCAATCCGACCCTGGTCGACGACGCCGCGCGGGTGATTCTCGCCGTGCTCAAGCAGCTCGACTGCCAGAGCCCGCTGTGGGGCACCTATCACTACGGCGCCCACGAGGCGACCACGCCGCTGGCGCTTGGCCAGGCGATTCTCGGCGAGGCGCGTCCGCTGCACCCGCTGCAGGTGCAGGACGTCAGCGCCCAGGCGCACGCCGCCCGCCCGGATGCCGCCGACGAGCCGCAGCACGCGGTGCTGGCTTGCAAGAAGATCTTCCATACCTTCGGCATCAAGCCGCGGGCCTGGCGTGCCGGGCTGCCGGCGTTGCTCGATCGCTATTACCGGCACAGTTGAGAGCCCATGTCTGACTCCCCGATCCTGATTACCGGCGGCGCCGGCTTTATCGGTTCGCACCTGGCTGATGCGCTGCTGGCCGCCGGCCACCGCGTGCGCGTGCTGGACAACCTGTCCACCGGCAAGCGCAGCAACCTGGCGCTGGACAACCCGCGCCTGGAACTGCTCGAAGGCGATGTCGCCGATGCTGTCCTGGTGCGCCGCGCGGTGGCCGGTTGCCAGGCCGTCGTCCACCTGGCCGCGGTGGCCTCGGTACAGGCCTCGGTGGACGACCCGGTCGGCACCCACCAGAGCAATTTCATCGGCACCCTGAATGTCTGCGAAGCGATGCGCGAGGCCGGCGTGCGCCGTGTGCTGTTCGCCTCCAGCGCCGCTGTCTATGGCAACAACGGCGAAGGCGTGGCGGTGCGCGAAGACACGCCCAAGGCGCCGCTCACCCCCTATGCCGCAGACAAGCTGGCCAGTGAGCACTACCTGGACTTCTACCAGCGCCAACATGGCCTGGAGCCGGTGATCTTTCGCTTCTTCAATATCTTCGGTCCGCGCCAGGATCCGTCCTCGCCCTACTCGGGGGTGATCAGCATCTTCACCGAGCGCGCCCTGAGCGGCGCACCGATCAGTGTGTTCGGCGATGGCGAGCAGACCCGCGACTTCTTCTACATCGCCGATCTGCTGCCGCTGCTGCTGCAGGGCCTGACTCAGGCGCAGGTGCAGAATGGCGCGGTGAATGTCGGTCACAACCAGTCGATCAGCCTCAACCAGCTGCTCACCGCCGTGCGCGATGTGCTCGGCAGCCTGCCGCCGGTGACCCATGCAGAGGCCCGCGCCGGCGATATCCGCCACTCGCGGGCGGACAACGGCCTGCTGCGTCAGCGCTTCCAGCTGGCACCGGCAACGCCGCTGCAGGTTGGCCTGGCCCAGTTGCTGGGTCGCGCGTAGGGCGGGTGAAACCCGCGTTGCCCGTGCGCGGGTTCCACCCGCCCTACTGTCCGTAGCCACAAAAAAGCCCCGCAATGCGGGGCTTTTGGCTTCGACGGTCGTAGGTTGGGTTGAGGCGCGTAGCGC
>JBOFCR010000146.1:0-7550 GCA_051646165.1 Pseudomonas sp.
CCCTACAGTCCAGCCATGCAGCCCAATCACAGCGCCCCCCAGTATTCCATGCCCGTCATTACTCGCTGCGCTCGCCCTATTCGGGTCGCACTGAAGTGCGTTCAGCGCAAGCGCTGTCCCGTGCAGGCGGGAAACCAACAGCCGGCAACTCCATTTCTACCTGCATCAGTCGAGCTGGCCAAAGCTCCTCTGGGTCCCCGCCTGCGTGAGGACGACGGGGCAGGGGATAAGTGCGGCCAGCCTTGCCATTCCATGGGGCGCGTCGGCTCGCCAGGCTGGAAAGGCTGCCCCGAACTGGTGCGTAGCCGCTTCGCTTAATAATCAACCATCTGAAATATAAGGATAAATTCCGCTGGCACGGCCCTTGCGATGCCTCCCTTATCCGGGTAGCAAGGAGTACGGCATGGCCGGTACCTTTTATAACGAGATGTATGACGCGAGCGGCATTGTCCGCCCGCACTACCGGGAATTTGCCCGCTGGCTGGCGGATACGCCGGAAGAGCTGCTCGCCCAGCGCCGCCGCGAAGCCGATCTGCTGTTCCACCGCGCAGGCATCACCTTCACCCTCTACGGCGACGAGCAGGGCACCGAGCGCCTGATCCCCTTCGACACGATTCCGCGCAGCATCCCCGCCAGTGAATGGCGCATCGTCGAGGCCGGCTGCATCCAGCGGGTCAAGGCGCTGAACATGTTCCTCGCCGACCTCTACCACGACCAGCGCATCCTCAAGGCCGGGATCATTCCGGCCGAGCAGGTGCTGGCCAACGAGGGCTACCAGCTGGCCATGCAGGGCCTCGACCTGCATCGCGACATCTACGCGCATATCGCCGGGGTCGACCTGGTGCGCGATGGCGACGGCACCTACTACGTGCTGGAAGACAACCTGCGCACCCCGAGCGGCGTCAGCTACATGCTCGAAGACCGCAAGATGATGATGCGCCTGTTCCCCGAGCTGTTCGCCATGCAGCGCGTGGCGCCCATCGACCACTACCCGAACCTGCTGCTCGACACGCTGAAAAGCTCCAGCCCGCTGGACAACCCCAGCGTGGTGGTACTGACGCCGGGGCGCTTCAACAGTGCCTACTTCGAGCACGCCTTCCTGGCCCGCGAGATGGGTGTGGAACTGGTGGAGGGCGCCGACCTGTTCGTCCGCGACGACAAGGTGTTTATGCGCACCACCTCCGGCCCGCAGGCAGTGGACGTGATCTACCGCCGCCTGGACGACGCCTTCCTCGATCCGCTGGCCTTCAACCCGGACTCCATGCTCGGCGTGCCCGGTCTGCTGGCTGCCTACCGCAGCGGCAACGTGGTGCTGGCCAACGCCGTGGGCACCGGGGTGGCGGACGACAAGTCGATCTACCCCTATGTCACCGACATGATCCGCTTCTACCTCGATGAAGAACCGATCCTGAAGAACGTGCCGACCTGGCAGTGCCGCAAGCCCGAGGAACTGTCCCACGTGCTGGCCCATCTGCCCGAGCTGGTGGTCAAGGAAACCCAGGGCTCCGGCGGCTACGGCATGCTGGTCGGCCCGGCCGCGACCAAGGCCGAGATCGAGACCTTCCGTGCGCGCCTTAAGGCCAACCCGGCGGCCTACATCGCCCAGCCGACCCTGAGCCTGTCGACCTGCCCGACCTTCGTCGAAAGCGGCATCGCGCCGCGCCATATCGACCTGCGCCCGTTCGTCCTGTCCGGCCGCGAAACCCGCCTGGTGCCTGGCGGCCTGACCCGCGTGGCACTGCGCGAAGGCTCGCTGGTGGTCAACTCGTCGCAAGGCGGCGGGACCAAGGACACCTGGGTGGTGGAGGACTGATCATGCTTTCGAGAACTGCCTCTGACCTGTACTGGATGTCGCGCTACCTGGAGCGCGCCGAGAACCTGGCGCGCATGCTCGACGTCAGTTATTCGCTGTCGCTGATGCCGCAGGACGGTCGTGGCGATGGCCTGGAAGAACTGGCCATGCCGCTGCTGATTACCGGCACCCTGGACGAATACCTGGAACGCCACGGTCAACTGCATGCCGAGCGCATGCTGCACTTCTTCGCCCTCGATGCGGACAACCCGGCCAGCATCTACTGCTGCCTGCAGGGTGCGCGCACCAATGCTCACGCCGTGCGCGGGCGCATCACCGCCGATATGTGGGAGAACATCAACGCCACCTGGCTGGAGATGCGCGGCATCGCCGCTCAGGGCCTGGGGCGCTACGGCATCAGCCGCTTCTGCGAGTGGGTCAAGGAGCGTTCGCACCTGTTCCGTGGCGCCACCTTCGGCACCATCATGCGCGGCGAGTCGTACCGCTTCATCCGCCTGGGCACCTTCATCGAGCGCGCCGACAACACCCTGCGTCTGCTCGACGCGCGCTACGAAATGCTCGGCGAGGAAGCCGAGGCGGTCAGCGATACCTCCGCCCGTGGCTACTACCAGTGGAGTGCGTTGCTGCGTGCGCTGTCCTCGTTCGAGGCCTTCACCGAGATCTACCGGGGCTCGCCGCGTACCCACAAGATCGCCGAGCTGCTGCTGCTGCGCCCGGAAGTGCCGCGCTCGCTACGGGCCTGCATGGAGGAACTGAACCTGATGCTGGCCGGCCTGCCCGGCGAGAACGGCCGCTCGGCCCAGCGCCTGGCCGCCGAGCTGGACGCACGTTTGCGCTACACCAGCATCGACGAGGTGCTCGACGAGGGCCTGCATGTCTGGCTCACCGATTTCATCCTGCTCGTTCGCCAGTTGGGCAGCTCCATCCACACTTCCTATCTGGAGGTTGTATGAGACTTTCGATCCGTCACGACACCACCTACAACTACGACGACCAGGTGCGCGCGAGCATCCAGTACCTGCGCCTGACCCCGCAGGAGAGCGCGCGCCAGCGGATAATCAGCTGGCAGCTCGACCTGCCGCGCCCGGTGCGCGCGCAGCGCGATCCCTACGGCAATATCCTGCATGTGCTGACCCTGGACGAGCCGCACGAGGCGCTGGTAATCGGCGCCCGTGGCCAGGTCGAGATCGACCAGTACTGCGAGTCCGAAGGCGACAGCCGCTCGGCCCTGCCGTACCTGCGCAGCACACGCCTGACCCAGGCCGACGACGCTTTGCGCGATTTCGCCCAGACCAGCAGTGCCGGGCGGAGTGACCGCGATGGCCTGGTCGACCTGATGCACGGCCTGCATGCGCAGATGCCCTATACACCGGGCGCCACCCAGGTCGACAGTACGGCCGCCGAGGCTTTCGGTGGGCGCGCCGGGGTCTGCCAGGATCATACCCACGCCTTCCTGGCCTGTACCCGCAGCCTGGGTGTGCCGTCGCGCTACGTGTCCGGCTACCTGTACACCGAGGACAGCGGCCACCTGGCCAGCCATGCCTGGGCCGAGGCCTGGCTGGACGATGGCTGGTACAGCTTCGATGTGACCAACCAGCTGGCGCGGCCGGAGCGGCATCTCAAACTGGCGGTCGGGCTGGATTATCTGGATGCCTGCCCGGTGCGCGGGATGCGCCGGGGTGGTGGTGGCGAGCAGATGCATGCGCGGGTGAACGTGGCGGCGCTGATGCAGACGCAACAGCAACAATAAGACGGGGCGCGCGGAGCACGCTTTTCTCTTAACCCCTCTCCCTCCGGGAGAGGGGCAGGGGTGAGGGTACTTCCCTGATACTCCGAGCTGCTGGCTGGCTCCGAGTTTCTTGGGGTGGATAACGGCCTTTCGTGCCGATGCCCGTTGTCGCACTAGCTGAAGCATTGCTTCCGCCCGGCTGGGCGGGTCACTTTTTCCAGTCGCGGAAAAAGTAACCAAAAACGCTTGCCCCCGACATCCGGCCCCGCCTACGGCGGGGTTCCCTCACTTCATCATCGCTTCAGGGGCCCGCGCCGAAGGGCCATCCCTGGCCCATCGGCGCTCTCGCGGCATCCATGCCGCTCAACCCCTTGCGCGATGACTCCGTTCGGCCTCCTGAAGGGGGCGATTGAAGTTGCCTGCTAGTCCGGTGTTTGCTCCTCGTCGCGCTGATGACTTCCTGCGTAGAAACCATCAATCATTCGGCATCGCAGGAACCTGTCGGCACCGAATCGATGACGCGGATACTCGGGTTGGTTTCCCCGATAAAGCTCGCCCGCTCCCTGGCCGCTTCTCCGGGCTCGGTAAAGTGCAGCTCCACGTCGTACTTGAAGCGCTTGAGGGTGTTGCTCACCGGCTGGGTGCCGGGGCAGTCGTAGTAATAGTCGCTCACATAGCCGCGCCTGCTGATGCAGCCGGCGTCCTCTTCGTCGTCGCTCATGGAGTAGCTGTCGGTGTACAGCCGCTCGCCATGCCTGGGGCAGGAGATAACGGTCACTGCCTTCTCGCAATAGCCGCTGCCTGTGCAGGATTGAGTGCGGCCTCCTGAAAAATACTCAGGACGATTTCCCGCCACTGCCCGGCGATGTCGTAGAGCAGGTCACTGTCGTCGTGATTGATGGCAAAGCCGTTGTAGCCATAGTTGCTGCGCGACAGCGAGGTTTTGAACTCGGCCTTGGGGTTTCTCAGGGTGAGGAAGGGGAATATCAGCGGCTCGGGGATGAAATCGATGCTGGTGGCGCCGGGCTGCAGAAACTGAGTCGGATCTTCGCTGGAAAGCTGCAGTTTGCCGTTGTCGCTGGTGGTGAGCGTGCCTTTGGCTGTGTAGGCGGTAGAGCAGCCGGCTTGCAGCAGGCAGGCGATGAGAGCGGTGATGGTGACAAGTGCCTTGATCGTTCCTGAAGCAAAACATCCGGGGATGTTCATCGAGTGTTCGCGACCTCGTTGTTGCCTGGCGAAGGCGAAAGTAGGGGTGTGTTAGTGCTGGGGTGATCTGAGCGGAGGTGAGGTTGCGTACTGAAGCCGAGACTCTCGAATGCGCATGGGGGAGGGGACGCACAAGGCCATAGATGTCACTTTGAGATCACGCGGGTGTGGCGGTTCCACGTTGCTGTAGGCCCTGTGTTACGGGCTGTTTCGGTTGTTTGATTCGTGCCGCTGCTGGTTTTCGCTGTTTGCTGGTGCATTGGTTCCGCCCTGCTGGGCGGGTCACTTTTTCCAGTCGCGGAAAAAGTAACCAAAAACGCTTGCCCCCGACATCCGGCCCCGCCTGCGGCGGGGTTCCCTCACTCCATCAGTGCTCCAGGGGCCCGCGCCGAAGGGCCATCCCTGGCCCATCGGCGCTCTCGCGGCATCCATGCCGCTCAACCCCTTGCGCAATGATTCCGTTCGGCCTCCTGAAGGGGGCGTTTGGCGCTGCCTGGTGGTTTTGCGTTGCGTGTGTCAGGCAGTGAACACTGGTCGGAAGAAGGAGCGTTCATAGCTGATGATGCATTGGTTATCTTCTGCATATTTGAATGCGGCAATGCATTCAGGGTCTGCTATGGACTTGTGCCGGTACTGCTCGTATTCGGCCAGGCTGGGGAAGGTGAACATGGCGAGACCGATGTTGTTGGCACCTTCCGATGGCAGGAAATAGCCGTGGTGTTTGCCGCCGAACTTCTCGACCAGCGGAATCCAGAGCTTGCCGTAGTGCTCGAACTCTTTGAGCTTCTGCGGGTTGAGGACGTATCTGAGGTAGCAGGTAACCACTTAGTTCTCCTCGTTGGTATTGACCGCCAATTATGATGGTTCCCACGCTCTGCGTGGGAACCCATCCCGTGACGCTCCGCGTCACAGAGCTGTCGGCTGGCACAGAGCAACGGGTGGACGCATGAGCGTCAACGGCTGCATTCCCACGCAGAGCGTGGGAACGATCAAGGCCATCAGGCAGCTCGGAGTCCGAGTCCCCGTCAGGAGGCCGAACGTAGGTGTTGCGTAGGGGGACGAGCCGCATGGATGCGGCGAGAGGCTTAAAGGGCCAGGGATGGCCCTTGTAAGCCGGCCCCCGGAGCAGCACCGGAGGGAGGGAAGTCTGGCCGCAGGCCAGACCCGGATGTCGGGGTGCGCTTTCTTTTGCTTACTTTTCTTTGCGCAAACAAAGAAAAGTGAGGCGCCGTAAGGGCGCAAAGCACGACTTCCGGCGTGCAGGAAGTCTCGTGTTGCTCCAATGGTGGACAAGCAAAGCGTTGTCCACCCTACAAATATCCAGGCTACTCGCTCAGATGACGGGCTCCGTTCGGCTGTCTTTTAGGAGTTCTTGATCATTCCGAGCTTCCTCAATGACTTTACGGCCTATGGCTAAGCGCTCGCAGCGAGGTAGCTCGCGAATTGATGGGAATGCGTACTCAATCTGTTCTGTTATTTCTGTAAGGGCGTCTGGGGCTATTTTTTCAACATGGATGGCCAGATACCAGAGCTGGAATACTTGAAATTCTATGGGGGATTTTTTTAGTAATCTCAAATAATCTTCTACAGCTAAAAATAGAACTGAGTCAGCGCTTGATTCGCTAAATTCCTCTAGAACTTCATCAGGGTCTCGGTCAGCATGCTTGAAGAAGTTTCGGTATGGAGAGTTTATGTAGTCTCGCTTGAGTATTTTTCCTTCAGGCAGATGCTCTCTTGTCTGTGCTGAGGCGCTTTCAATTCCTTGCCGCTCACATAGTGTGTCTATAATTTCCCATGCGTTCGTGGCCAGCGAGTATACGGAAACAGGGTCGCCTTCACTGAATAGTAGATTAATCGCCGTTGCGAGTTGTCGCCGCGCAGCATCGATTTTGGTGAGCGGAGTGTTCATCTGACGGCACCTGCTTGGAAAGTATAAGGGCATCAATTGTGTTTTGATTATTTTCAATGACTTATATGTTTTTCAGGTTTTCTAGATATTCTCTGTCTATAAGGTTTGTGAGTTTCTAGGTTCTGTAGGGGCGTGTTGTAGTAAGTCTGTTATTGGGTGGGTCTGAACTTAGCCATATGCCCCAAATACCCAATCAATTCCCCCAACTCCTTATCACTCAACACCTCCCGAATAAACCCCGGCATCCGCCCCTGCGGCCACTTCCTCAGACTCTGCGGATCACGAATGTACTGCCGCAGAAAATTCCCACTGAAATACTCAGTCGGGTTATGCGGAATATTCAGATCAGGCCCGAAGTGCGAATCCCCTGCGCCATTCAGGCGATGGCAAGCCAGGCAGTTCTTCTGAAACACCGCAAACCCCGCGAGCACCTCCGCGCCGGCGTCGGTGGCCGGCAGCAGGGCAGGGAAGCGCTCGGCAACCGGAGCCAGCAGGCGGAAAGTGGAAACCTGGAACGGCCATTGCTCCGGGCCGATCTGCGCGGCTTCCGGCTGTTGCCAGACCAGATAGAAGGGCCCGGCGCTGGGTTTGCCCGTGGCCAGCGCAGGCCAGGGTTGGGCCGGGTCTTCCACCGCCAGCCAGGCGCGGGCGCCCTGGGTGCTGAGCAGCGGGGCGGCGGGGAGTTCGGCGGCGAAGCCATCCAGGGCCACGGCCTGCAGGTGGTCGCCGGGCTGCACGCCATCGAGCAGCGCGGCCAGCGGTACGGCGCGATAGTGCATGTCGCGCTTGTAGGCCACGTCGGCCTTGATCTCGATGGTTTGTGCCTGGGGATGGGCGAGCAGCTGCTCGCTGCTCCAGCTGCGGCTGCCCTGGGGCAGTTGCAACTTCAGCTC
>JBOFCR010000170.1:0-6659 GCA_051646165.1 Pseudomonas sp.
CGACGGCCGCATCCTGGACGGCCTGCTCAGCAGCCAGTACCTCGAACTGGACGGCCAGGCCCTAGTGCTCAGCACCTTCCTCGACACCAGCGAGCGCAAGCGCGCCGAAGCCGCGCTACGTGCCAGCGAAGAAAAATTCGCCAAGGCCTTCCTGCATACCCCGGATGCGGTGGTGATCACCGACAAGGCCAGCGGGCGCTTCATCGAGATCAATCCGGCCTTCGAACGCCAATTCGGCTGGAGCAAGGATGAAACCCTCGGCCGTACGTCCCTGGAAATGGGCATCTGGGCCCGCGACAGCGACCGCCAGCAGATGCTCGACGCCCTGCGCCAGGACGGCAGCTTCCAGAACCTCGAAGTCGAGCTGTTCAGCCGCACCGGCCAGCGCAGCCGCAACCTGATCTACGGCGGCGAGATCGAGCTGAACGGGCATACCTGCCTGGTGCTGCATGTGCGCGACATCAGCCAGCAGCGCCAGCAGGAACAGGATCTACTGGAAAGCCGCGAACGCCTGACCCTGGCACTCGACTCGGCCAACCTCGGCACCTGGGACTGGCACATTCCCAGCGGCACGCTCTACGGTTCGGCCCGCGCCGCCACCCTGCACGGCCTGCCGGCCGAGCCCTACCACGGCGAATTCGAGGCGTTCTTCCAGTGCGTACCGGAGGGCGACCAGGCCAGCATGCGCAAGACCTACCGCGAACTGCTCGCCGGCACGCGCCAGGACTACCAGCTGACCTACCGCGCACGTTTCGCCAATGGCGACATCCACTTCCTGGAAAGCACCGCCAAGCTCTACCGCGACAAGCAGGGCCAGCCCCTGCGCATGGCCGGCATCCTCATGGACATCAGCGAGCGCATGCAGCGCGAGCAGCGCCTGGCTGCCTCCGAGGAGAAATTCGTCACCCTGTTCCAGGCCAGCCCGGAACCGATCTGCGTGTCGCGCATCCGTGATGGCGTGTTTATCGAGATCAACCCCAGCTTCAGCCAGACTTTCGGCTGGACACCCGAGCAGATCGTCGGCCACAGCAGTCCGGACCTGCACTTCTGGGTCGACGAGCAGCAACGCCACGATCTGTTCGCCAAGCTGACCCGACAGCAGAGCCTGGACAACGAGATCGCCCGTTTCCGTACCCGCGATGGCCACGAGCTGACCTGCGTGGTCTCCAGCCGCTTTATCCGCGTCGATCGCCAGCTGTGCATCACCACCACCTTCCGCGACATCAGCGAACGCCAGCAGGCCGAGGTCGCACTCAAGGCCAGTCAGGAGAAGTTTGCCAAGGCGTTCCACTCCAGCCCGGACGCCATCACCATCACCGAGCGCGACAGCGGCCGCTTCATCGAAGTCAACGAAGGCTTCTGCCGCCTGACCGGTTATCGCAGCGAGGAAGTCATCGGCCGCAGCGCCGGCGAGCTGAATGTGTGGAACAACCCGGACGAACGCGCGCGCATGGTCGAAGCCATCCAGCGCGACGGCCGCGTCTATCACCTGGAAATGCACGGCATGCACCGCGACGGCAGTTCGCGCCTGGTGGAGGTCTCGGTCGAGCCGATCGAGCTCAACGAAACGCCCTGCCTGCTGCTCACCGCCCGCGACATCAGCGAACTGAAGAGCGCCCAGGCCCAGGTGCACCACCTGGCCTACCACGACCCGCTGACCAATCTGCCCAACCGCGCCCTGCTGATGGATCGCCTGCTGCAGCAGATCGCCCTGCTCAAGCGCCATGACCTGCACGGTGCCCTGCTATTCCTCGACCTCGACCACTTCAAACACATCAACGACTCACTCGGCCACCCGGTCGGTGACGCCGTGCTGAAGATGGTCACCGCGCGCCTGGAAGCCAGTGTGCGCGAGGAAGACACAGTGGCCCGCCTGGGCGGCGACGAATTCGTCGTGCTGCTCTCCGGCCTGGAAGGCAAGCGCCGCGAGGTCACCCAGCAAGTGCGGCAGATCGCCGAGAAGCTGCGCAAACTGCTGGCCGAGCCGATGCTGCTGGACGGCCATCGCCTGCAGGTCACACCGAGCATCGGCATCGCCCTGGTGCCGGACCACGGCGACAACCCCACCGACCTGCTCAAGCGCGCCGATATCGCCCTGTACCGGGCCAAGGACAGCGGCCGCAACACCGTGCAGATCTTCCGCCAGTCCATGCAGGATGCCGCCAGCGAACGCCTGCGCCTGGAAAACGACCTGCGCCAGGCCCTGCTGCGCGGTGAGTTCGAGCTCTATTACCAGCCCCAGGTCGATGCCCGCAGCGGCCTGGTGATCGGCAGCGAGGCGCTGCTGCGCTGGACCCACCCGACCCTCGGCGCACAATCGCCGGCGCAGTTCATCCAGGTGCTGGAGGAAAGCGGGCTGATCCTCGAAGTCGGCAGCTGGGTGCTCAAGGAAGCCTGCCTGGCCGGCGCCCGCCTGCTGCGCGAAAAACTGGTGGAGCGGCGCGAGTTCCAACTATGCGTCAACATCAGCCCCCGCCAGTTCCGCCAGAACGGCTTCGTCGAACTGGTCGAGCGCTGCCTGGAAGACAGCGGCCTGCCGAGCCGCATGCTCAAGCTGGAAATCACCGAAGGCATTGTCATCCAGAACCTCGACGACACCATCGCCAAGATGCACCGCCTGAAGAAACTCGGTGTCAGCTTCGCCATGGACGACTTCGGTACCGGCTACAGCTCGCTGACCTACCTCAAGCGCCTGCCGGTGGACGTGCTGAAGATCGATCAGTCGTTCGTGCGTGATGCCACCACCGACCCCAACGACGCCGAGATCATCCGCGCCATCGTCGCCATGGCGCGCAGCCTCAACCTGGAAATGATCGCCGAAGGCGTGGAGCAACCCGAGCAGCTGGAGTTTCTGTTGCAACAGGGTTGCCACTTCTACCAGGGCTACCTGTTCAGCAAGCCGCTGCCACTGATGGCGTTCCACGAGCTGCTGCGGCATAACCACAAACCACTGACGGCCAACTGACGACCTGCAAAAACGACAAAGGGCGCCATTGGCGCCCTCGGTTTTTCCCCGCTGCGGTCAGCTCTGCAGAGCCGGTTTCTGGCTGGCAATGGGGATGCGCTTGGCCTTGGCCTCTTCCGGCACGATACGCACCAGGTCGATATTGAGCAGGCCATTGACCAGGCTGGCAGCCTTAACCTCGATATGGTCGGCCAGGCGGAACGACAACTTGAAGCCGCGCTGGGCGATGCCCTGGTGCAGGTAGGTCACGCTCTCGGCGCTGCGCTCACGCTTGCCGCCACTGACGGTTAGCACGCCACGCTCGACCTGCAGCTCCAGATCCTCGTCCTGAAAGCCGGCAGCCGCGACGACGATACGATACTGGTCGTCGCCATGCTTCTCTACGTTGTAGGGCGGATAAGTGCTACCTGCGTCGTTGTTACGCAAGGCCGATTCGAACAGGTCATTGAAGCGGTCGAAACCGATGGATTGGCGCAGCAGCGGGGCCATGGAAAAGGCGTTGGTCATGTCATATCTCCTGAGTTTCAGCGAGTAGGTTGATCACAGGACCCGACTTCGGCATCCCGTATTCCCCTAGATATGGACATGAAAAACAATTTCAAGCCCGACTTCACGCCGGCTCGTCACAGGCCTCGTCAGGCACCACATAGACCTGGCTGCAACAGCCCAGCAATGCATCGATGCGCGCGCAGTCATTCTCCCGGCGCAGGGCGCTGAACAGCTCGCTGGCCTGCGGGTAGCTGCGGGTCAGCATCGCCAGCCACTGCTTGAGCCGGCCCGGCGCATAGCGCGGGGCAATCTTGCGCCGCGCCTGCAGCCAGAAGTCCTGCAGCAGCGGCTGCAGCTGCTCCCAGCTCATCGGCGCCAGTTCCTGGCCGGCACGCGCGGCAGCGATCTGTCGGGCGAGGTCCGGACGCGACACCAGGCCGCGACCGAGCATGATGTCCTCGGCGCCGCTGATCTCGCGGCAGCGCCGCCAGTCCTCGACACTCCAGATCTCGCCATTGGCATACACCGGCACGCTGACCGCTTCCTGCACCCGCGCTACCCACTCCCAATGGGCCGGCGGCTTGTAGCCATCGACCTTGGTCCGCGCATGCACCACGATCTGCGCAGCGCCGCCGTCGGCCAGGGCCCGCGCGCAATCCAGGGCGCCATCCGGGCTGTCGAAGCCCAGGCGCATCTTGGCCGTCACCGGGATCTCGCGCGGCACCGCCCGGCGCACCTCGCAGAGAATCGCATACAGCAGCTCCGGTTCCTTGAGCAGCACCGCACCGCCACGCGACTTGTTCACCGTCTTGGCCGGGCAGCCGAAGTTGAGGTCGATCACCGGAGCACCCAGCTTGCAGGCGTAGGCGGCGTTGTCCGCCAGGCAAGCCGGATCGGAGCCGAGCAGCTGCAGGCGCACCGGCGTCGCGCTGCGGGTGCGCGAGGCGCTGCGCAGCTCGGGGGCCAGCTTGCGAAAGTGGGAGGCTGGCAGCAGGCGGTCGCTGACGCGAATGAATTCGGTCACGCACCAGTCGACGCCGCCGACACGGGTCAGCACGTCGCGGAGGATTTCGTCGACCAACCCTTCCATGGGCGCCAGGGCGATTTGCATGGGACTATCCGGAAAACGGGGCGCGTAGTGTAAAGCCCACCCGCTGCCGCGCAAGACTTGCCCGACGGCAGCCATGGTCCACACTGCAAGCGTCTTGCCCAAGGAATACTCCATGCGCTACCTGCTGCTCGCCCTCTGCCTGATCTGCACCACCGCCCCGGCCGAGGAAGCCCTGCCCCGCGGCATCCTGCATGTGCCCAGCAATGCCTCGCCCGACTCGCCGGGGCGACTGATCTTCAGCCGCGACAGCGACGCACCGAATGCCTGTGATGTGGACATCTACGTGAACCAGCAGCGGGTCACCAGCCTGGGACCGGGCAAGAGCACCAGCCTCGACCTGCCCAGCGGCCTGATCAATGTGGCCGTGGCCTTGTCGTCCGATGGCTATTGCGGCGGCAAAGGCCCGCAGGGCACCCAGTCGGTGCTGATCAGCCCGGGGGCAACCCGCCAGCTGGCGATCCGGGTCAAGCCGGGGCAAGTGCTGCTGGCACCCATGCTCAACTGACAGCGCTTACAGCTGCAGCGGAAAAGGCTCCAGCAGCACCTGCCCATAACCCTCGACGAACTCCACCGGCATGCGCTTGGGTTTCCCGCTGGACAGTTCGATGCAGACGAAGGTGGTCTTGGCCCGCAGCAGCGTGCTGGCATCCGCCGGGCGCCACAGCTGGAAGTGGCGGGTCATCTTCAGCTTGTGATCGGACTCGACGATCCAGGTGGCCATCTGCAGCTCCTCGCCTTCATAGGCGGCGGCCAGGTAGTCGATCTCGTGGCGCAACACAGCCATGGCCCGGTCCAGGCGGCGATATTCGGTCAGATCCAGGCCCAGGTGCTGGGAATGGCGCCAGGCGCAGCGTTCCAGCCAGCTGACATATACCGCATTGTTGGCATGGCCAAGGCCGTCGATATCCTCGGCGCTGACCGTCAGGTCAATGACGAAGGGCGTTGCCAGGTCCCAGCTCACGGGCGCACCTCCTGGCTGCTGGCCAGGGCGCAGGCCTCGCTGGCGAGCAGGGTGATCTGGTCCCAGGCGCGGGCACGGATCAGGTTGTCCGGGGCGATCCAGGTGCCGCCGACGCAGGCCACGTTGGGTAGGCGCAGGAAGCTCAGCAGGTTGTCCACGGTAATCCCGCCGGTGGGGCAGAACCGGATACCGGTAAACGGCCCCTTGAAGCTCTTCAGCATCTTCACGCTGGCCGCGCCGTTGGCCGGAAACAGCTTGAGCGAACGGTAGCCGTACTCCAGAGCCAGCAGCACTTCGGAAGGCGTCATCACCGCCGGCAGGTAAGGCAGGCCAGAATCTTCCGCCGCCGCGGCCAGGCGCTCGGTGCAACCGGGGCTGACGGTGAATTGCGCCCCGGCATCGCGCGCCTCCTGGAACTGTTCGGTATGGATCAGCGTACCAGCGCCGACCAGCAGCTCCGGCAGGGCCTGACGGATCGCCGCCAGGGCGTCCAGGGCACGCGGGGTGCGCAGCGTCACCTCGAGCACCTTGATTCCGCCAGCGTGCAGGGCCCGCGCCAGATCCACGGCCAGCGAGCTGTCCTCGATCACCAGCACCGGCAGCACCGGCCGCGCCAGCTGCAGCACCTTGTCCATTGTCAGACTCATGTCAGTCCCCTTCATCGAAAATACTTGCCCCACGGTCGGCCGGGCCGACCAAGCGCCGCTGGGCGGCGAACAACTCCAGTCCGTAGCCAGCCGCCAGCCCGGCAGGAGCCGGCGCAGCGCTACGCGATGCCAGCTGTGACGGCGTCAAGTGCACCTGAAGCACACCAGCCAGCGCATCCACCTCCACCAGATCGCCATCCTGCAGCAAAGCAAGCGCGCCACCTGCAGCAGCTTCCGGGGTGACATGCAGCGCCGCCGGCACCTGCCCGGAAGCGCCGGACAAACGCCCGTCGGTGACCAGCGCCACCCGCTGGCCGGCCGCTTGCAAATTGGCCAGCAGCGGCATCAGCTTGTGCAGCTCGGGCATGCCATTGGCGCGCGGCCCCTGGAAACGCACCACCAGCACCAGATCACCCAGCAATTCGCCGGCCTGGTAAGCCAGCTGCACAGCCGCTTCGCTGCCGAACACCCGCGCCGGGGCACGCA
>JBOFCR010000182.1:0-11287 GCA_051646165.1 Pseudomonas sp.
GCATGCTGTCCCAGCCCAGCATGCCGTGGGCGAGGACGATCGGGTATTGGGTCTTGGTGTAGCCGCTGGAACCAAACAGGCCGGCTTCGGCCGGGCCGGCCAGGAGCAGGCTGCTAGCAGCGAAGAGGGCGAGCAGAGACTTGTTGTTATGCATGGAGTGCTCTCGATTGAGTGGGGTTTGATCCCTCCTTTCTCGCCATCCTGGCCATCCCTGGCCCGGAACTTCAGCGCACGAGTGTTCGCAGAAACCATGCCATTTAGCGCAAAATTCAAACGAAGGCTCTAAACGGCCGTTTGCCGTCAAGCCTTAGTCTCATGCTGGTTTCATGGAAATGCTGGGGTGTTACGTGGAGAAACGTTTACCGCTGAAAGTGTTTCTCATTTGCTGGGTTCTGCTCTGTCGCGCCGGGCTGCGAGGGGGCTTGCATCGGTGGGCATGATGGCCGCCGATTCATGAGGCTGAGACCGCTGGCCAAGTATTCCGCCAGCCGCCATAGTCATGTTTTCACGACCCGACCGGTCGTCTCGAATCTATAAAAAGAGGCTAGGCCATGACCAAGACCCTCCATCACCGTGCCTGCCATCTCTGCGAAGCCATCTGCGGCCTGAGCATCGAGACCGAGACCCTGGCCGACGGCAGCCAGAAGATCCTCTCCATCAAGGGCGACGCCCAGGACAGCTTCAGCCGCGGCCATATCTGCCCCAAGGCCGTGGCCCTGCAGGACATCCAGAACGACCCGGATCGCGTGCGCCAGCCCATGCGCCGCACCGGTGACAGCTGGCAGGCGATCGGCTGGGACGAGGCCTTCGCGCTGGTGGCCGAGCGCCTGAGCGCAATCCAGGCGGCCCACGGCAGGAACGCCGTGGCCATCTACCAGGGCAACCCCAGCGTGCACAACTACGGGCTGATGACCCACAGCAACTACTTCCTCGGCCAGCTGAAGACGCGCAACCGCTATTCGGCGACCTCGGTGGACCAGTTGCCGCACCACCTGACCAGCTACCTGATGTACGGCCACGGCCTGCTGCTGCCGATCCCGGACATCGACCACACCCGGTTCATGCTGATCCTCGGCGGTAACCCGCTGGCCTCCAACGGCAGCATCATGACCGTGCCGGACGTGGAGAAGCGCCTGAAGGCGCTCAAGGCCCGTGGCGGCAAGCTGGTGGTGGTCGACCCGCGGCGCAGCGAGACGGCGGCCATGGCCGACCAGCACGTGTTCGTACGTCCCGGCAACGACGCGGCGCTGCTGCTGGGGCTGCTCAGCACCCTGTTCGAGGAGGGCCTGACCCGCACCAGCCACCTGCCGATCAACGGTCTGGACCAGGTGCGCAGCGCGATTGCCGGTTTCACCGCCGAAGCCATGAGCGAGCGCTGCGGCGTGCCGGCGCAGGAGATTCGCCAGCTGGCGCGGGACTTCGCGGCGGCCGAGTCGGCGGTCTGCTACGGGCGCATGGGGGTTTCCACCCAGGCCTTCGGCAGCCTGTGCCACTGGCTGATCCAGCTGATCAACATGGTCACCGGCAACCTCGACCAGCCTGGTGGTGCGCTGTGCACCTCGCCAGCCGTGGACCTGGTGGCTACAACTTCCGGTGGTCACTTCAATGTCTGGCAGAGCCGCGTTTCCGGCCTGCCGGAATACGGTGGCGAGCTGCCGGTGGCGGCCCTGGCCGAGGAAATGCTTACCCCCGGTGAAGGCCAGGTGCGGGCGCTGATCACCGTGGCCGGCAACCCGGTGCTGTCCACGCCCAATGGCCGCCAGCTGGAAAGGGCGCTGGATGGCCTGGAGTTCATGCTCAGCGTCGACCTCTATATCAACGAAACCACCCGCTATGCCGACCTGATCCTGCCGCCGACCGCGCCGCTGGAGCACGATCACTACGACACCACCTTCAACCTGTTTGCGGTGCGCAACGTCACCCGCTTCAACGAGCCGGTGCTGGCCAAGCCGGCGGGCGCGCTGGACGACTGGGAGATTTTCGTCGGCCTGGCCAAGGCTTTTGCCGCCAAGCAAGGCGCTGAACTCAAACCGACCATGCCGCCCAAGCAGATGATCGACATGGGCCTGCGCTTCGGCCCCTATGGCGACAAGACCGAGTACAAGCTGAGCCTGGCGACGCTGAGCGCTGCGCCCCACGGCATCGACCTGGGCCCGCTGCAGCCGAACCTGGCGGCGCGCCTGAAGACCGAATCCAAAGCCATTGAGGCCGCGCCCGCACTGCTGGTCGCCGACCTGGCGCGCTTCGCCGCCCAGGCCCTGCCGGCGGCGGGCGAACTGGTGCTGATTGGCCGTCGCCACGTGCGCAGCAACAACTCCTGGATGCACAACTATCAGCGCCTGGTGAAGGGCAAGCCGCGCCACCAGCTGTTCATGCACCCGCAGGACATGGCCGGGCGCAGCCTGGCCGACGGCCAGCGTGTGCGCGTGCAGTCGCGGGTCGGGATGATCGAGGTGGAGGTGGCGGCCAGCGAGGACATGATGCCCGGCGTGGTCAGCCTGCCGCACGGCTGGGGCCATGCGCGGCCGGGGGTGCAGATGGGTATCGCCAGTGCTCAGCCGGGGGCCAGTGCCAACGACCTGACGGATGAACGACAGCTCGATGCGGTGTCCGGCAATGCCGCGCTGAATGGCGTGCCGGTGCGGGTCGAGGCGGCTTAGTCCGGCGCTGCTACTGCCAGTTCAGAGGTGTACGCCGTAGGCGGCGTAGATCTTGTCGATGGTGCCTTGCTGCTTGAGCTGGACGATCGCCGCGTCCAGCTTGTTCAGCCAGGCCTCGTGCCTGGGGTGCACGCGCATGCTCACATCGTACGAGCTGATCACATCGCCGATCTCGAGCTGGCGATACTCCGGCATCTTGTGCAAGTGGTACTGGGCGATGGCCTTGTTGACGATGATCTGGTCGAAGCGCGACTTGGCCAGCATGCTCAGCAACTGCTCTTCATTCAGGCCATTGCGCCGGTCCAGCTGCCCGGAGGCGATCAGCGGCGCTAGCTCGGGGTAGGCATAGCCGCGAACCATACCCACCGACTTGCCACGCAGATCCTCGGCCTGCTTCACCGCAAAGGCCTTGCGCGGAGCAAACACCAGCACATCGACCACCTTGCCGAAGGGTACCGAGAACGCGCCCGGAATCGGCTGGCTCTGTACCCAGCCGGGATAAACGCCTGGCTCCATATCGAGCTGGCCCTCGTTGAACAGCAGGCCGATGCGGGGGTAGGGGTAGTACTGCACGTTGAAGCGGTCGCCGGTGAGTTCGGCCAGGGCATCGAGAATATCCTGGTAGATGCCGCGCCGGCCGTCCTCGATCATCATCGGCGGGTAGTCGTAGAAGCCCACCTCGAAGGTGTCGGCGAGAGCACTGTGCATGGACCCGCAGAGGCACAGCACGCCAAGCGTCTTGATCAACCCCTTCACGGCATTGCCCCCGGTTTTTGCCACTGCCTGCCTCCAGCATAGTTGCCTGAGCGTTTTACCTTGCACAGAACATGCTTGCGCAGCACATGCCAGGTTGGTGGTTTACGCTGCGTCGGTCGGCGCCTCGCGCCATCCCCGAGCCCGCTGCTGGGTTTTTCGGTTACAATCGCGCCATCCCGCCCGGCGCTGGTCCGGGGACGTTCAGATGAGGTGAGTCGTGGATATTATCGATACCATCAAAGATCAAATCGCCAACAACACCATCCTGCTGTACATGAAAGGCTCGCCGAATGCCCCGCAGTGTGGTTTTTCGTCGAAAGCCGCGCAGGTGGTGATGGCCTGTGGCGAGAAGTTCGCTTACGTGGACATCCTGCAGAACCCGGAAATCCGCGCCAACCTGCCGAAGTACGCCAACTGGCCGACTTTCCCGCAGCTGTGGGTGGGTGGCGAGCTGGTCGGCGGTAGCGACATCATGACCGAGATGTTCGAGAAGGGTGAGCTGCAGGCCCTGATCAAGGAAGCCGCACAGAAAGCCAGCGCTGAGTAATTTCAGCCTGGAATGAAAAGCCCCGCACTTGGCGGGGCTTTTTTATGGGCGCTGGTATTACTCGTCCATCTGCGATTGCAGGTAGTTTTCCAGGCCGACCTTGTCGATCAGGCCGAGCTGGGTTTCCAGCCAGTCGATATGCTCTTCCTCGGACTCGAGGATGTCTTCCAGCATGTCGCGGGTGCCGTAGTCACCGACGCTTTCGCAGTAGGCAATGGCGGCTTTCAGGTCGGGGATGGCGGTCTGCTCCAGCTTGAGATCGCTGCCGAGCATTTCCTTGGTGTTCTCGCCGATCATCAGCTTGCCCAGGTCTTGCAAGTTGGGCAGGCCTTCGAGGAAGAGGATGCGCTTGATCAGCTTGTCCGCATGCTTCATCTCGTCGATGGACTCGTGGTATTCATGCTCGCCGAGCTTTTTCAGGCCCCAGTCTTCATACATGCGGGCATGCAGGAAGTATTGGTTGATCGCCACCAGCTCGTTGCCGAGGATCTTGTTCAGGTGTTGGATGACTTTCTTGTCGCCTTTCATGATGGGCCTCTGCGTGGCGGGCTTTAGTAACCTTGAAGTCTGCGCTGCAAGCACTATTGCGTCAAACATAAATGCATGAAATATATATAAAATTTAATATAAATAAGAATGTTTTACTTCTGCATCTTGGTAGTAAGTTATTGAATTTATGGCGCAATTAAAGAGGTGGTTTAAGTGATTGCCGGATAAGAGGGCGAAACTTATTTCCGGGCATGTTGGAGTGTAAGCAGGAATGCATCTTATTAACTGGGTATTACCCCGGCTACATGACCTGGACGGGAGTTGGCGATGATCTGGCGACTGGCAGCGGATGCCGTGGTGCTGGTGCACCTGGCCTTTATCTTGTTTGTACTGTTTGGTGGTCTGCTGGTGTTGCGCTGGCGTTGGCTGGCCTTGCTGCATCTGCCGGCGGCGGCCTGGGGCGTGGCGGTGGAGCTGCTGCACCTGTATTGCCCGCTGACGCCGCTGGAGAACAGCCTGCGCCGGGCAGCCGGGGAGGTCGGTTATCCCGGCGGCTTCGTCGAGCATTACCTGATTCCACTGATCTATCCCGCCGGCCTTACACCGCAGATCCAGCTGGGCCTGGGAGCGCTGGTGCTGGTGATCAATCTGGCGGTCTACATCTGCCTGCTGGTGGGCTGGTTGCGCCGGCGCAAGGTGGCCGACCGGGGGCGCTCTTCTTGATCGTCATTCAGCAATCTGATGCTGCGGGGCAGGGCGACATGCCTTGGCTACACTCGCCAAAACCTCACCACAGAACAAGGCAAGCAGTATGCAAAATCGCATGATGATCACCGGCGCTGGTTCCGGCCTGGGACGTGAAATCGCTCTGCGTTGGGCGCGCGAGGGCTGGCGTCTGGCTCTGTGCGACGTCAACGAAGCGGGCCTGGTGGAAACCCTCAAACTGGTGCGCGAGGCCGGTGGCGATGGCTTCACCCTGCGCTGCGACGTGCGCGACTACAGCCAGCTGACTGCGGTGGCGCAGGCTTGCGAGGAGCGTTTCGGCGGCGTCGATGTACTGGTCAACAATGCCGGCGTGGCGGCGGGCGGCTTCTTTGCTGACCTCAGCCTGGAAGACTGGGACTGGCAGCTGTCGATCAACCTGATGGGCGTGATCAAGGGCTGCAAGGCCTTCCTGCCACTGCTGCAGCAGAGCCAGGGCAAGATCATCAACATCGCCTCCATGGCCGCGCTGATGCAGGGCCCGGCGATGAGCAACTACAACGTGGCCAAGGCCGGTGTGGTGTCGCTGTCGGAAAGCCTGTTGATCGAGCTCAAGGGCGAGGGCGTCGATGTGCACGTGGTCTGCCCGTCGTTCTTCCAGACCAACCTGTTGGACTCCTTCCGCGGTCCGACCCCGGCGATGAAGCAGCAGGTCGGCAAGCTGCTGGAAGGCAGCCCGATCAGCGCATCCGATATTGCCAGCTACATCTACGACGAAGTGGCCAAGGGCGCGTTCATGATCCTGCCGCACGAAGAAGGCCGCATGGCCTGGCAGATCAAGCAGCAGAACCCGCAGGCGCTCTACGACCAGATGGCGCAGATGTCGGACAAGATGCGCAGCAAGATCACCGGCGCCTGAGCCACTGCCGGCGTATTTGATGGTTCCCACGCTGGAGCGTAGGAACCATCGGATCGGTGGAGCCTAAGGCACATGGCTCGGGTAACAAAAAGGGCGGCCAATGGCCGCCCTTTTTGTTTGTTTGCTGAGGCTGTAGGGCGGGTGAAACCCGCGCCATGCCAACGCGGGTTGCACCTGCCCTACAAGGTTAGCCGGCCACCAGCACGCGGATTGCTTCCAGGCGCAGGGCGGCCTTGTCGAAGAACGCCAGGCCGCTGCCCAGCTGCTTGCGCAGGGCATCGATCTCACTGTCGCGCACCGACGGGTTGACCGCCTGCAGGGCGGTCAGGCGGGCGATTTCCTCGCCCAGGCTGTCGCTGAAGCGCTTGCGCGCTGCTTCAACGCGCTCGACGTGGCGCGGGGCGATCTTCGCTTCGGTGGCGTTGATCTGCTTGCTCAGCACCTCGCGCTGGGCCTGGATGAACTTGTTGGCGCTGGCGCGCGGCACGGTTTCCAGCTGGTCGTTGAGGGTCTCGAAGGCGACCTTGCTGGCCAGGTCGTTGCCGTTGCCGTCGAGCAGGCAGCGCAGGGCCACCGGCGGCAGGAAGCGGCCGAGCTGCAGCGAGCGCGGCGCTACCACTTCGCTGACGTAGAGCATTTCCAGCAGCACGGTACCGGGCTTGAGCGCCTTGTTCTTGATCAGCGCGACGGCGGTGTTGCCCATCGAACCGGATAGCACCAGGTCCATGCCGCCCTGCACCATGGGGTGTTCCCAGGTGAGGAACTGCATGTCTTCGCGCGTCAGCGCCTGGTTGCGGTCGTAGGTGACGGTCACGCCTTCGTCGTCGCCCAGCGGGAAGCCGGCGTCGAGCATCTTCTCGCCCGGCTTGAGCACCAGAGCGTTTTCCGAGTGGTCTTCGCTGTCGATGCCGAAGGCGTCGAACAGCTCTTCCATATAGATCGGCAGGGCGTACTGGTCGTCCTGTTCGGCGATTTCCTCGACCAGGCGCTCACCTTCACCGGCACCGCCGGAGTTGAGTTCCAGCAGACGGTCGCGGCCGCTGTGCAGCTCGCTTTCCAGGCGCTCGCGCTCGCCTTTGGCCTCATCCAGCAGGGCTTTCCAGCTGCTGTCGTCGCTGTCTTCCAGCAGCGGCAGCAGGCGTGGGCCGAACTGATGCTGCAGGGCGTTGCCGGTCGGGCAGGTGTTGAGAAAGGCATTCAGCGCCTGGTGGTACCACTGGAACAGGCGCTCCTGCGGGCTGTTCTCCAGGTACGGCACATGCAGCTGGATGGTGTGCTTCTGGCCGATGCGGTCGAGACGGCCGATGCGTTGCTCGAGCAGGTCCGGGTGGGCTGGCAGGTCGAACAGTACCAGGTGGTGGCTGAACTGGAAGTTGCGGCCTTCGGAGCCGATCTCGGAGCAGATCAGCACCTGGGCGCCGAACTCTTCGTCGGCGAAGTAGGCCGCCGCGCGGTCGCGCTCAAGGATGCTCATGCCCTCATGGAACACCGTGGCCGGGATGCCGGAGCGCACGCGCAGGGCGTCTTCCAGATCCATGGCGGTTTCCGCGTGGGCGCAGATCACCAGCACCTTGAACTTCTTGAGCATCTTCAGGGTGTCGATCAGCCAGTCGACGCGCGGGTCGAACTTCCACCAGCGTTCTTCTTCGCCGGTCTCCTGCTGGGCCTGGTAGCTGACTTCCGGATAGAGGTCGGCATGCTCGCCGATCGGCAGCTCCATGTACTCCGAGGGATTGGCCAGCGGGTACGGGTGCAGCTTGCGCTCGGGGAAACCCTGCACGGCGGCGCGGGTGTTGCGGAACAGCAGGCGGCCGGTGCCGTGACGGTCGAGCAGCTCGCGCACCAGGCGCGCGGCGGCGTCGCTGTCGCCATCGGTGACGGCGGCCAGCAGGGCTTCGCCTTCGTTGCCGAGGAAGCCCTTGATGGTGGCGTGGGCCTTGTCGGACAGGCGGCCCTCGTCGAGCAGCTCCTGCACCGCTTCGGCGATCGGCTTGTAGTTGGCGCTCTCGGCGCGGAAGGCGGCGAGGTCGTGGAAACGGTTGGGGTCGAGCAGGCGCAGGCGGGCGAAGTGGCTTTCCAGGCCCAGTTGTTCCGGGGTGGCGGTGAGCAGCAGCACGCCAGGGATGACCTCGGCCAGTTGCTCGACCAGGCGGTATTCGTCGCTGGCCTTCTCCGGATGCCAGACCAGGTGGTGCGCTTCGTCGACCACCAGCAGGTCCCAGCCGGCGGCGAAGGCGGCGTCCTGCGCCTTCTCGCTGCGTTTCAGCCACTCCAGAGAAACCAGGGCCAGCTGGGTGTCCTCGAAGGGGTTGTCGGCATCGCTTTCGCTGAAGCGCTCGGCGTCGAACAGCGCGACTTCCAGGTTGAAGCGCCGGCGCATTTCCACCAGCCACTGGTGCTGCAGGTTTTCCGGCACCAGGATAAGGATGCGCGAGGCGCGGCCACAGAGCAGCTGGCGATGGATTACCAGGCCGGCTTCGATGGTTTTGCCCAGGCCCACTTCGTCGGCCAGCAGCACGCGCGGGGCGACCCGGTCGGCCACTTCGCGGGCGATGTGCAGCTGGTGCGCGATGGGCTGCGCGCGGGTGCCACCCAGGCCCCACAGGTCGGACTGCAGCAGGCGGCTCTGGTGGTCGAGGCTGTGGTAGCGCAGGGCGAACCAGCTCAGCGGGTCGATCTGCCCGGCGAACAGGCGATCGCTGGCCAGGCGGAACTGGATGAAGTTGGACAGCTGGGTTTCCGGCAGGCTGTAGGGTGCGTGCTGGGCGTCGAAACCGTGGTAGACCAGCAGGCCGTCGATGTCCTCGACTTCCTGCACGGTCATCTTCCAGCCCTCGAAATGGGTGATCTCGTCACCCGGGGCGAAGCGCACGCGGGTCAGCGGCGCGTTGCGCTGCGCGTACTGACGGGTTTCCCCGGTGGCGGGGTAGAGCACGGTAAGCAGACGGCCATCCGTCATCAGGATGGTACCCAGCCCGAGCTCCGCTTCGCTGTCGCTGATCCAGCGTTGCCCCGGTTGATACTGCTGCACAGTGCCACTACTTGCCATGGAAAGCCCTACCTGCGAAAAAAGCCGCGTATGGTAGCGGAACGCCGCGCGCAGAGCGACGTCCGCACTGAATCAATCCGCCCGCCCCCAGTCGAAAGTGTAGCGAGCGCTGGTTCAAGTTGATGGCCGTCTGGCCGACAGCCGTGTTATCCAGGGAGAAAATCGATGCTGCCGCCCATTCCCCATAGCCTGGCCCCGGTCACCGCCCAACAGGACGTGATGAAGCCGCGCCCGGATATCCCGCCGGTCACCCCGACCAACGAAAGCAGCAAGGAAAGCGCGGTCGAGCTGGACAAGCGCCACCCGCAGGAGGCCGAAGAGCTGCTGCGCGAGGAGCAGCGCCGGCGTCAGCGGCGCGGCTATACCCCCGAGGAAATGGCCGAGGGCGAGGTGGAACAGAAAGATGAGAAGGCCCTGGCCGACCTGCCGCGCCAGGGGCTGTGGGTGGATGTAGAGGTCTGATCCCCCGGATTCGTTGACAGGTTTTAGTCGTGGACCTATTCGCTACCCCCACCTTGCAGCTACCCGGCGCCGAGCTGGATTTCCAGCCGCACTGGCTGGACGCCGCCCGCGCCGACCAGTGGCTGGCGCAACTGCTGGCCGAGACGCCCTGGCAACAACCGCAGGTGTTTCTGCATGGCAAGCACTACCCGGTACCGCGTCTGCTGGCCTGGTATGGCGATGCCGGGGCCAGCTACCGCTATTCCGGCCTGACCCACCAGCCGCTGCCCTGGACACCACTGCTCGGCGAGATCCGCGCGGCGGTGGAGCAGGCCGCCGGCCAGCGCCTGAATGGCGTGCTGCTCAACTATTACCGTGACGGCAACGATTCGATGGGCTGGCATAGCGATGATGAGGCGGTGCTGGGTCGCGATCCGCTGATCGCCTCGCTTAACCTGGGTGGCACGCGGCGCTTCGACCTGCGGCGCAAGGGCCAGCAGCGTATCGAGCATTCCCTGGAGCTTGGCCATGGCGCACTGCTGGTCATGCGCGGCGCAACCCAGCATCATTGGCAGCATCAGGTGGCGAAGACCGGCAAGCCGGTGGCGCTGCGCCTTAACCTTACATTCCGTTTGATCCGGGCCCTGCCATGAGCAACGACGACAAGCTGATCGACTTTAGTGCCGAGCGCGACAAGCGCATCCATGACCTGCGCGACAAGAAACTCGACGAGATGCGCCAGGCCTTCGAGCAGGCATTGCCGCTGACCAAGGCCAAGAAGAAGGCCAAGGGTAAGCCGAAGAAGCGCTAAATCACTCAGGGAATGGGTATCGATGTCGGCACAGGGAAAGACGTTTGCAGTGAATGCTCGGGTTCTGGTTCTACCCGAGGGTGGCTGGAAGCAAGCTGCTTACGGGGTGATCTGCAGTGCAGCCGAACCTGTTGAAACGCTGCAGGGCGCTGATTTCTTTTATTGGGTGGCGTTTGACGAGCCTCAAGAGGGCATCAATGGCCCGGATAAGTATTCAAAGGCCCAAATACTCAGTTGCTACCTCCAACCAGCCCTCTAAGTAGGTGCTCAGCGGCTGTTAGTCATCCGCTTCATTGATCCCGGTCAATATCCCACCGCCGTCCTGCGCGTACCTTGAAGCCATCTCCAACAGGCTCCGCGCAGGAGGCCCGCCATGTTTATCGATACTGTGGTTCTCGCCGGCATCGGCACAGTCACTTTGATGCTCGCCTTCTTCGGCGGCGTTGGTTTTTTCATCTGGAAGGATGCCCATCGGGTCAAGGTCAAAGCTGACTGATCCTTCCGATTCACGTGCACGCAAGGCAATTTAGGGCGACTTCGGTCGCCCGTTTTTTTGTGCTCGCGAATTGGCCAGGGCAGTGTTTGGGTTTCAAGCTGATTGCCGAGTGCTTTTAGGCTTCTGGTTTCGCCCTCCTGGGCGAGTCACTTTCTCTTTGCTCGCGCGAAAGAGAAAGTAACCAAAGAGAAAGCGCGCCCGGCATCCGGGTTTCGCTGCGCGAAACTTCCCTCCCTCCGGTGCCGCTCCGGGGCCGGCGTACAAGGGCCATCCATGGCCCTTTACGCCTCTCGCCGCATCCATGCGGCTCGTCCCCTGCGCAACACCTCCACTCGGCCTCCTGACGGGGTTTGGGCACCGAGCTGCCTGAAGGTTTTTGCTCTTTCTTGTCCCGCATCGATGAACCACCAGGCAGCA
>JBOFCR010000026.1:0-1504 GCA_051646165.1 Pseudomonas sp.
TGACCCGGTCCTGGAACTGCAGGTCGACCAGCACGGCGTTGACCGTCTGCTCGACTTCCTGGCTGTTGCCGTGCAGCAGGTGCAGGCGCTGCTCCAGCTGGCTGAGGCCGCTGCCCAGTTCGCCGAGCACGTGGCCGACGATCTTTTCCGCTTCGGCGATGCTGCTGTGGCTGCGCGTCGACATCTGCTCGGCGTGGGTGACCATGGCTTCCATGGCGCGGCCCATGACCTGAACCTTCTCGGTAATCTGCGTGCCGGTCTCGCCGGACATCGACGACAGCTTGCGCACCTCGTCGGCGACCACTGCGAAGCCACGGCCGCTTTCGCCGGCGCGGGCCGCTTCGATGGCGGCGTTGAGAGCCAGCAGGTTGGTCTGCGAGGCGATCTTGGCCACGCCTTCGGCCATGCCGTACAGCTCGTTGACGAAGTTGCTCAGCTCGCGGATCTCGACCAGGAAGCGCTCGCGCTGCTGGTCGGAGTCGCCCAGGGCCTGCACCGCCTGCGGCAGCGCGATCTGTGCCTCGCGCAGCACGGCGGAGACGTCGGCACCGTCGGCACCGCTGCCGAAGTCGAGCACGGCGCGCATCTGCTGGCTCATCTGGATGAATTTGCTGGTGAGGCCACCTGCCGCGTCGGAGGTCTGCCCCTGGGCCAGCTCGATATGCCGCACCCACAGCGGCAGCACCGCCTGCAGCAGGTCGCGCAGGGCGCTCAGATTGCTGCGTGCCTGCTCCAGGGCCTGGGCGTTGACGTCCGGTTCGCGGGCGCTGGGTTGGGCAACGGGGTGGCTGCTGAGCAACAGAGCCAGCCAGCCGAGCAGCAGCAGGGCGGCGAGTGCGCCTTGCCACCAGGCGGCGGCGAGCCACAGGCAGATGCTGGGAATCGCCACCAGGCCGACTAACAGCCAGGGACGCGGAGTCAGGGTCAGCAGCCGTGGGCGTTCGACCATGGACGTTTCTCCGGGATAAGAGGGGAATGTCACGAAACCAGCCTTACAGTTCTTATAGTTAATGCCCGGACTGTCCGCCGTTTTTTCGTCGGGTACAGGCGGACCGGCCGATCGATGGCAATGTGCCATTTAGCCTTCTGGTTTCTGCAGCTTATGCAAAGCCTGCAAAGTCGCTTATCAGCGATTTGCGGAACGGCTAGGTAAAACTACCTAGCCGTTGACTGGGGTGATCGCCGGCCGGCAATCACTCATCCAGCTTGATGATGCCGCGGCGCAGGGCATACAGCACCAGACCGGCCAGATCGCGGATTCCCAGGCGGTCCATGATCTGCGCGCGGTGGGTGTCGACGGTCTTCACGCTGAGGTTGAGGATGAAGGCGATTTCCTTGTTGCTCTTGCCCTTGGCCAGCCAGTACAGCACTTCTTGCTGGCGGTTGGTGAGCAGTTCCAGGGGCGTTTCCGCGACATGCCCGGCGGCGGCATCGATGACCTGGCCGGCCACCCGCGGGCTGAGGTAGCGGTGGCCGCTGAGCACGGCCTGCAGGGCCAGCTGCA
>JBOFCR010000055.1:0-1936 GCA_051646165.1 Pseudomonas sp.
CCGGTGCACAGGCTGTCCCATTGGTCGGGCACGGTGACGTCGACGCGGGCCAGGCCGTCACGTTCGGCCTGCGCCGGGCGCGCCTCGGCAATGGCCTTCAGCGCGGTGTTCTGGCGCAGCATGGCGCCCACCGTGGCGCCCAGCTTGCGCCGCCACTCGTTGGATTCGTCCTCGTCGGCGAACAGTGGCAGCGAGCGCAGCTGCTCCAGCTGCCCGGTGCGCGTGATCGACACCCCCGCCATCAGCAGCAGCCGCCCGGTGGCGTCGCGCACGCCAAAGGGCAGCGGCGCATCCAGGCGCAGATGCTCGGTCGAGAAGTTGACGAGTTTCACCGGCTCGGCGTGGCACAAGGCCGCAAGAAAAAGCGGGTCCCGAAGGACCCGCTGAAAGCACAGTGGTCTGTGCCAGGAGGAGACTGAAAAAAAAGATCAGCTGCTGTCATGGATATCGGCAAGCCGACAGCGCGACTGAGCGCCCACACCGTGAATCAATGCGCATGCGCTGCCGCTTGGGCCACCACGCGGCCCGGTGCCGACGGGATCTGCAGCGCACCGGCCAGCTTGCCCTTGCCGGCGCGGGCCGGCGGGTTGCACATGCCGCACACGTAGTGCTTGGCGATCTCGTAGGGGTGGGTGACAAAGTGGCCGCCGCAGCAGCTGCACTTGGTGAGCGTGAGCATGCCGTTGTCGACGAACTTCACCAGCCGCCAGGCGCGCGTCACGCTGAGCAGCGGCTCCAGCGCCTGCGACTGCGTCTGCTCCAGGTACAGCTGGTAGGCCTTGATGACCACGTCGATCTCGTCCAGCTCGGACACCTTGTTCAGGTATTCGTGGATGTTCAGGAACAGGCTGGCGTGGATGTTGGGCTGCCAGGTCATGAACCAGTCGGTCGAAAACGGCAACTGGCCCTTGCTCGGGCTCTTGCCCGCCACTTCCTTGTACAGCCGCAGCAAGCGCTCGTAGCTCAGGTCAGTCTCGGACTCGAGCACCTGCAGGCGCGCACCGAGCTGGATCAGGGTGACCGAGCGCTCGATCTGCCGCGCTTCGGTGAGGATGCTCTTGTTGCGGGCCATGGTCAGGCCGCCTCTTGGTGGCGCCCGGCCATCAGGATGGACGCATGCAGGCGGTTGACACTCTCGTTGGCCGCCGCCTTGCCGTGGCTGGTGAGCAGGCCCCAGACGATGTCGTCGTCCATGCGAAAGCGGCACAGCAGCGTGTTGCTGGCGGCGATCTTCATCATCTGCGCCGGCGTCAGCGCGCCGATCAGCTTGGCGGTGTCCTCGCTCACGCCCAGGCGGTACAGCGCCTGCTCGGTGTCCACACGGATCAGGCTTTGCGCCAGCATCAGGTACGACAGGTTGGCTTCGCGGATTTCGGCAAGGATCTGGTCGGCGGTCATTGAAGGGCTCCTCGGTGATGGTGGACTGGCGTTTCGCTCAAGGCGTGAACGCACTGTATTACCGAGAAATAGCCCGTCACATCAGGTCAGTTCCGTGGCTTGAGTCCCGCTTTTTCCAAGAGGCTTGTCAGGCAAATTCCTAAGGAGTAACCCGCAGCCGAGCCGATCGATGCATTGGGTGCACGGCCAGCGTGCGTGCTGGTGCCGACGCTTCGGCGTGTCAGCCACGCTGCAGTGGTCGGGCCGGGTTGCCCACCACGGTGGCAAAGGCCGGTACGTCCTTGGTGACCACGGCCCCCATGCCCACCACTGCGCCTTCACCGATGACCAGTGGCCGGTTCGGCGTGCCGTGCCTGAGCACGGCGCCGGTGCCGATGTAGGCGTGGTCATGGATGTGGACATGCCCGTTGCAATGCACCTGTGGAGCGAAGGTGACGAAGTCGCCGATCACGCAGTCATGCGCCACGTATGAGTAGAGATTGGCGTGGAAGAAGCGGCCGATGCGCGCGTTCGACGTGATGGTCGCATAGGCGCACAG
>JBOFCR010000085.1:0-1594 GCA_051646165.1 Pseudomonas sp.
GCGCAGAGCTGGAGGCGGCACCGGCCTACCAGGCCCGCAAGTACCTGTTCAGCAACGCGCCGCACCCGCAGACCGGCAAGCCGGTGAAGCTGGACACGGCCGCCGTCACCGAACTGTTCGGCACCAAGTCGAAGCAGGCGCGATTCCTTGGCCGGGCCAGGGTGAAGACCGGCGGCATGCACCCAGAGACTGCAGCCTTCCTGCTGGGCTACGGCAACCCGGTGGAAATGTTGACCGATATGATGGCAGTCGATGGGCTGTCTGCTGCAGTGAAGGCCGAGACTGACCGCCGCATGGCCGAACGCTACCATGACCCGCGCACCAGCGGCGAGCTGGCAGAAAAGGCAATGGCAGCAGTCGGCGATCGCGAGGCAGAAGTTCAGGCCATCCAGCTGCGCGCCCTTGCTCGGGAAGCTGGCCGCAAGGCTACCCAGCACAGGATCATCAAAGAGGCAGCGCGCCAGCACATTGCCCGCCTGCGCCTGCGCGACGCTATCCCGTACCAGTACCAGCGAGCCAGCGCCAAAGCAGCCCGCGCCGTCGAGGAAGCGCTGCTTGCCGGTAATCTGCCCAAGGCCTACGAGGAAAAAGAGCGCCAGCTGATGAACCTACACCTGTACCGGGAGGCAGTGAAGGCGCAAGACCTGGCCGAGCAGAAGCGCGCCCAGGCCAAGGCGTACATGAAGGCCGGCGCCAAGCGCAAACGCCTGCAGGAAGCCAGCACCGAGAACTTCGAGCTTGCCTATCCTGACGGACGCATCGAGTACGCCGCGACCAAGGCAGCCGCCAAGCTGGCCGAGGAAGAAGGCGCCACCGTCACGCCGCTGTTCAACTTTCTCGAACAAGTCGATGGCCTGCTGCAAAAGTACGAGTTCGGCATCCCGAGAAAGGCAATCCGCCAGCAGCGCGAAACCCTGCAGCAGTTCCTGGCGCAGATGGCCGGAGAGAGCATCGTGGTCAATCCGCCTGAGTGGGTTTTGCTGGATCGCGCCGAGCGCACCAACTGGAAAGACCTCACCATTGACCAGCTTGTCGATGTCGTCGATATGATCCGCCAGATCGACCAGATGGCGAAGAACAAGCTGTTCGTGCTGAAGGGCGACAAGTGGGCCGAGTATGAGCCGATCCGCGACGCCATCGCTGCCAGCATCGAGCTGAATGGGCATCAGGCCGCCAGCGGCGCGTTCAATCGCAACTTCAAGGATCAGATCCGCAAGTGGGGCCGCGAGTGGCTGGGCTTCCTGCCGGCCGACCAGATTGCCCGCGAACTGGATGGCCAGGATGACCTGGGCCCGGTACAGGAGCACATTGTCGGCCCGGTACAGAAGGCAGCCCGCGAGGCCGTCATCCGCGAGAAGGCGGAAATGAATAGCCTGGCCGAACTGGTGCGCCAGTTCTACGGTGACGACGACATCAAGGGCATGCACGACGCCGGCAAGCTGATCGCCATCCCCGAGATAGGCCAGTCGATGACACGCATGCAGATGGTCATGCTGATGGCGAACCTGGGCAACGAAGGCAACCGCAACGCCCTGCTGACCGAGCAGCGCGGCATCTGGACAGCCGAAACCATCCAGGCCGTCATGGCCAACCT
>JBOFCR010000127.1:0-35497 GCA_051646165.1 Pseudomonas sp.
AAGGCCGCCACTGCCATGTGCGCCAGGCGATAGGGGAAGGACGGGTTGAACACGATGTCCCACCAGCTTTCCGGGTAGAACACCCCGTCGACGATGCTGTAGCCCTGCGGCGTGTGCATCCAGCTGTTGGAGGAGAGAATCCAGAAGGTCGAGATCAGCGTGCCGATGGCCACCATCAGGGTGGCGAAGAAGTGCAGGCCCTTGCCGACCTTGTTCAGGCCGAACAGCATGATGCCGAGGAAGCCGGCCTCGAGGAAGAACGCGGTGAGCACCTCGTAGGTCAGCAGCGGCCCCATGATGCTGCCGGCCGCCGTGGATAGCTGGCTCCAGTTGGTGCCGAACTGGTAGCTCATCACCACCCCGGAGACCACGCCCATGCCGAAGGCCACGGCGAAGATCTGCAGCCAGAAGCGGAACAGGTCGTAGTAGACCTCGTTCTTGGTCTTCAGCCACAGCCCTTCGAGCACGGCCAGGTAGCTGGCCAGCCCGATACTGATGGCGGGAAACACGATGTGGAAGGAGATGGTGAAAGCGAACTGGATTCGAGCCAGTTCCAGTGCATCCAGGCCAAACATAGAGGGCCCCTCGATAAATTGATCTGGATCAATCATCCGCCAGCTATGGCTTTAACCGTAGCTGGCGGATTGTCGCATTGGGCAATTTGTCGCAGTGACTCGGCGCTGCTGGAGCCCGTGAGACCTGGGGTGGCGGGGGGGTGTTGCGCTTTTCCGTAGCGGTGGGGGCCGCGTGCTTTTAATCCGTCATCCCCGCGCAGGCGGCAACTGCGCATAGTTCGCTGGCACCGAGCCGGCGCAAGCTCTTCTGGATCCCCGCCTTCGCGAGGACGACGGGGCTGGAGCGTAGGACGGGTGCAACCCGCGTTGTCATCGGCGCGGGTTGCACCCGCCCTACACGGCAAGCGCTGCCCGTAGGTTGGGTTGAGCCGCGTAGCGGCGAAGCCCAGCTTGGCCTACTTGGTGGCCTTGAGCACCACGAACTTGGGGTTGGCTGCCACTTGCTGCACGCCGCGGAACAGCTTGCCCAGCTTGGCGTGATAGCCCAGGTGGCGGTTGCCGACTATCCACAGCTCGCCGCCTTTGACCAGCGCCGCGCGGGCCTGCTGGAACATGCGCCAGGCGAGGAAGTCGCCGACCACCTGCTGCTGGTGGAAGGGCGGGTTGCACAGCACCAGGTCCAGCGAATCCGCCGCCTGGCCGGCCAGGCCGTCGTCGGCGCGGAGGGTTACCGGGCGTTCACCCAGCGCCGCCTGCCAGTTCTCCCGGGCCGATTGCACGGCCATGTAGGACTCGTCGACCAGGGTCAGCTGCGCCTGCGGGTTGGCGAGGGCATAGGCGATGCCGAGCACGCCGTTGCCGCAGCCGAGGTCGGCTACGCGCAATTCGCCGAGAGCCTTGGGCAGATACGGCAGGAAGGCGCGGGTGCCGATGTCCAGGCCTTCGCGGCAGAACACGTTGGCGTGGTTGAGCAGCTCGACGGGCGGCTGCTCCAGGCGGTAGCGGCTCGGGTAGGGCGAGGTTGGGGCAGGTTTGGCTTGCGGCGTAGCGAATAGCAGGCGGGCTTTCTTCACCGCCAGCGAGGCCTGCACCGGGCCGACATATTGCTCCAGCAGGTCGCCGGCGGCGCGCGGCAGGTGTTTGATCATCGCCGCAGCCACTACCCGGGCACCGGGGGCGAGCTGGCCGTGCAGGCGGATCAGTTGCTCCTCCAGCAGAGCCAGGGTCTTCGGCACGCGGATCAGCACCCAGTCGAACGGCCCTTGCGCCACTTCGCTGGCCGGGACGAACGGCACGCTGTCGTAACGCAGACCATTGCCCGCCAGGTTCTTCTGCAGGGCCAGATGGCCCAGGTGCGAGTCGCCACTGCTGACCACCTGGCAGTGCGCTGCCAGGCTGGTGGCCAGGGCGCCGAAGCCGTCGTTGAGCAACAGCACGCGCGCATCCGCTGCCAGGCCCTGCTCGTGCAGGTGGGCGAGCAGGTACTCGTCGGCCGCGTCGAAGGCTTGCAATGGCTCGTTGGGCATCTCGGGCTGGCGGAGCAGGTCGAGCTGGGCGAAGGGGGTGTCGAGAATAGGCATGGAAACCGTCGGTGTTTGCCGGGCCCGCTTTGCGGGACACTGGGGCAACTGTCTATGAAGGACGCAAAGTATGACTGCCAGCGAAGAGAAGTTCACTCGCCAGACCCTCACCGAGGTCAAGGTCTGGTCGCCCAGCCTATTCAGCCTGATTTGCACCCGTGACACCGGCTTCCGTTTTCGCGCGGGGCAGTTCGTGCGCCTGGGCGTGCGCAAGGCCAGCGGTTGCATCGTCTGGCGCGCCTATTCGGTGGTCTCGGCGCCCCACGACGACTACCTGGAGTTCTTCTCCATCGTGGTGCCGGGCGGTGAGTTCACCAGCGAGCTGAGCCGTCTCAAGGCCGGCGACGAGTTGCTGGTGGAGAAGCAGGCGACCGGTTTTCTTACCCTCGACCGTTTCCCCGACGGCCGCGACCTGTGGTTGATCGGCACCGGCACCGGGCTGGCGCCGTTTTTGTCGATCCTGCAGGACCTGGAGGCCTGGCAGCGCTTCGAGCGCATCGTGCTGGTCTACAGCGCCCGTGACCGTGGTGAGCTGGCCTATCAGGAGCTGATCGCCGAGCTGCCCCGGCGCGAGTGGCTGGACGGTGCCGGGCACAAGCTGACCTACGTGCCGGTGGTGACTCGTGAGCGGGTAGCAGGCGCGCTCAATGCGCGGGTCACCACGCTGATCGAGAACGGCGAACTGGAGCGCGCCGCCGGTCTCGAACTGAGTCCCGAGCACTCGCGGGTGATGCTCTGCGGCAATCCGCAGATGATCGAAGACACCCGCGCCGTGCTGAAAACCCGCGACATGCAACTGTCGCTCAGCCGCCGGCCCGGTGCCGTGGCGGTGGAGAACTACTGGTAGAGCGGTTCGCGCCACCCCGTTAAGAATTGGTAACTTTTTCCCGCTTAGGAATGGGCGGTCATCCCGTTAGGATTGCCGTCCCTTTTTTCCCTGCGGAACCCATGGACAGCGACTGTTGCCAGCCACCCCCGAGTGGCCTCCCTTCCTTTGACGCCCTCGCGCGTCATTCCTCGATTACGCCTGATAGCCACGCCCAGTGCCGCGAGATTCGCGCCCGCGCTGTGTCGACGCCTGTCCGGAGGAATGCCGCATGATCTTCGAATGGATCTCCGACCCCACCGCCTGGCTCGGCCTGTTGACCCTGATCGTGCTGGAGATCGTCCTTGGCATCGACAACCTGGTGTTCATCGCCATCCTCGCCGACAAGCTGCCGCCGCACCTGCGCGACCGCGCGCGGCTGATCGGCTTGAGCCTGGCGCTGCTGATGCGCCTGGGCCTGCTGGCGAGCATTTCCTGGCTGGTGACCCTGACCGAGCCGCTGATCGAGGTGTTCAACCACAGTTTCTCCGGGCGTGACCTGATCATGCTGTTCGGCGGCGTGTTCCTGCTGTTCAAGGCCACCATGGAGCTGCACGAGCGCCTGGAAGGGCGCATCCACCAGGCCGGCGGTAGTCGCACCTATGCGCTGTTCTGGCCGGTGGTGGCGCAGATCGTGGTGCTCGATGCGGTGTTCTCCCTAGACGCGGTGATCACCGCCGTGGGCATGGTCGAGCACTTGGAAGTGATGATGATCGCCGTGGTCGTTTCCATCGGTCTGATGATTGTCGCCAGTAAGCCGCTGACCGCCTTCGTTAACGCCCACCCGACGGTGATCATGCTGTGCCTGGGCTTTTTGATGATGATCGGCCTCAGTCTCACCGCCGAAGGCCTGGGCTTCCATATTCCCAAGGGCTACCTGTACGCGGCCATCGGCTTCTCCATCCTGATCGAGGTGGCCAACCAGCTGGTGCGGCACAAGCGCAAACGGCAGATGCAGAACGGTCGTGGCCTGCGTGCGCGCACTTCCCACGCGGTGCTGCGTCTGCTGGGCGGCAAGGTCGAGACCGACGAGGTGGGCGAGGAGATCGCCGACATGCTCGAAGGTGGCGCCGGCGAGGCCGCGCTGTTCGACCGTAGCGAGCGGGTGATGATCCGTGGCGTGCTGGGCCTGGCCGAGCAGTCGGTCAAGACCGTGATGACCGACCGCATGCAGGTCGACCTGATCGACTTGGCTCACGGCCCCGAACAGATCCGCCAGGCCCTGCTGGAGTCGCCGCACTCGCGGCTGTTGGTAATCCGCGCCGGCCAGGTCGACGAGCCGCTGGGCTTCGTGCACAAGAAGGAGCTGCTCAAGGAGCTGCTGCAGGATCAGCTGCCGGACATCGAAAGCCTGCTGCGCCGGCCGCTCAACCTGCCGGACAGCTGCTCGGTGCTCGGCGCCCTGGAGCAGATGCGCCAGGCCCAGGCCCACGTGGCGTTCGTGGTCAACGAGTTTGGCGGCTTCGAGGGACTGCTGACCCTGACCGACATCCTCGAGGCCATCGCCGGCGAACTGCCGGATGCCAGCGAGGTGGATGGCCCGGATATCGAGAACCTGGTCGAGGGCTTTCGTGTCAGTGGTGCGCTCAATCTGGCCCTGCTGCGCTCGCGCATTGGCCTGCAAGCGCACGCCACGGAGGATTACCAGACTGTCGCCGGGTTGGTGATGAGCCTGCTTGACCGCCTGCCCGCAATGGGTGACGAGGTGCAGTTCGGCGGCTGGCGCCTGCGCGTGGAGGAAGTGAGCGAGCGGCGGATCAGCCGTCTGCTGCTCACCCCCGAGCCGGTGTGACGGTTAACCCCACTAACGAAAACGGCGCCCTTGGGCGCCGTTTTTCTTTACTGCTTCTGCTGGTCTTTCAGCAGGTCGCGGATCTCCGCCAGCAGCAGTTGCTCGGTGGTGGGGGCTGGCGGCTCTTCCGGTGCCGCGGCTTCCTCGCGCTTGAGTTTGTTGATCGCCTTGACGCCCATGAAGATGGCGAAGGCGACGATGGTGAAGTCGAGAATGGTCTGGATGAACTTGCCGTAGCTCAGCACCACGGCTGGAGCCGCCGCGGTGGTGTCGGTAGCAGCGACTGCTTCGCGCAGGGTGATGACCAGCTGCGAGAAGTCGACACCGCCGATCAGCAGGCCGATCGGCGGCATGATCACGTCGCCGACGAAGGAAGTGACGATCTTGCCGAAGGCCGCGCCGATGATGATACCCACGGCCATGTCGACCACATTGCCCTTCATGGCGAAGGCTTTGAATTCGCTGAGGATGCTCATGTTTCACTCCCTGAGGTTCTGTTTATGCCGGCCAGTGTAAACCAGCCGCAGGCCTCTGCAATGGCGCTTGTGGGCCTGGGTGAAGCAGAGCGCAGCGCGGCTTTGCACCGCGCCCGGGGCTAGCCGGCACCGTTGGCCTTGCGCAGGCGCTCGGCGATCTGGTCCTTGAGCGTGACCCGCTCGCTTTTCAGGGCCTGCAGGGCCAGGTCATCGACGGCCTGGCGCCCGTCTTCGGCTTCGTAGATGCGCTTGTCCAGCGCCTCATAGTTGCGCGCCATCTGGGCGAACTTGGCGTCACTGGCATGCAGGGCTTGCAGCTGTTGGCGGTATTCGGGGAATTCGTGGGACAGGGGATGGTGTTCGAGGGGCATGGCGTTTACTCCCGACAGGACTTGCCTAGTTAGCCTAGCTCAGCGGCAGGCTGGAAGGCGGCCAGTGGGCGGATGGTCGTGCACCATTGACCGGGGTCAATGGTGCCTGGGCCGTCGCCCGCTAGGGTGGCGCTATCTACCAATGGAGAGCTCGCCCATGCATGTCGACCACCATCCCCTGATTCAGGACTTCCCCGAGTTGCGCAACGAACTGCATCGTTTGCGCCAGGACAACGAGCATTTTGCCCGCCAGGCCGAGGAGTACGAGGCGCTGGACAAGCGCATCTGCCGGGTCGAGGGTGGCATCGATATGCTCGATGACGCGGCCCTGGGGCTGCTCAAGCAGAACCGCGTGGCGCTCAAGGACGATCTGGCGCGCCAGCTCAAGCGGGCCGCCGGGCAATGCTGCGGCTGTGGCAATGGTTGTGGCGGTCAGTGAAGCGCGGGGCTGATCAGGTAGTTGAGCAGCTCCGGCTGGTCGCTTAGCTCAATCTGCCGCACCGGTCGCGCCAGCTCCCCCAGCACCTGCTGCCAGAAGGCCGCAGCCGGCTGATCCTGGGGGTAGAAGCGCACCAGCCAGTTGTGCTGGCCGCCGAGCACTTGGTGCGCCAGCGCACGGCCGATGCCCAGGCGGCGGTATTTCTTCAGGATGAACAGGTCGGCGAACTCCAGGGCGTCGATGCCCGGCAGCTCGCTGCGCTCGATCAGCAGGAAGCCGGCGATAAAGCCGTCGACCAGAATCAGCTGTGCGCTCCACTCCGGCTCCTGCCAGTAGCGCTGCAGATGCGGTTCGTGGATATAGAAACGCCCGTCGACCTCGACATCCTCCTGCTCCCAGTCCGACGACTCGTAGGCATAGAACTGGTAGAGGTTGCGGATCAGCGGTAGCTGGTCGGCGCTGGAGGGGACAAGTTCGATCTGCATCGCGGGGCGACTCGTGGTTGGGGGAGCGCTATTATCGCCCTCTTTTGCGAGAGGGGAGACTGTCATGGCCAAGGCCAAGCGCATGTATGGCTGCACCGAGTGCGGTGCCACCTTTCCCAAGTGGGCCGGGCAGTGCGGCGAATGCGGCGCGTGGAACACCCTGACCGAAACCATGCTCGAAGCCGGCGCGGCGACCCCCAGTGGGCGCGGTGGCTGGGCCGGGCAGCAGGCGCAGGTGAAGACCCTGGCCGAAGTCAGCGTCGAGGAAGTGCCGCGCTTCTCCACCGTCTCCGGCGAGCTGGACCGGGTGCTCGGCGGCGGCCTGGTGGATGGCTCGGTGGTGCTGATCGGCGGCGACCCCGGCATCGGCAAGTCGACCATCCTGCTGCAGACCCTGTGCAATATCGCCCAGCGCCTGCCGGCCCTGTACGTCACCGGCGAGGAGTCGCAGCAGCAGGTGGCCATGCGCGCGCGGCGCCTGGAGCTGCCGCAGGACAAGCTCAAGGTGATGACCGAGACCTGCATCGAGTCGATCATCGAGGTGGCACGCCGCGAGCAGCCCAAGGTGATGGTGATCGACTCGATCCAGACCATCTTCACCGAGCAGCTGCAGTCCGCCCCCGGCGGCGTGGCCCAGGTGCGCGAGAGCGCGGCGCTGCTGGTGCGCTATGCCAAACAGAGCGGCACGGCGATCTTCCTGGTCGGCCACGTGACCAAGGAAGGTGCCCTGGCCGGCCCGCGCGTGCTCGAGCATATGGTCGACACCGTGCTGTATTTCGAGGGCGAGTCCGATGGCCGTCTGCGCCTGCTGCGCGCGGTGAAGAACCGTTTTGGCGCGGTCAACGAGCTGGGCGTGTTCGGCATGACCGACAAGGGCCTGAAAGAGGTCACCAACCCCTCGGCGATCTTCCTTACCCGTGCCCAGGAGGAAGTGCCGGGCAGCGTGGTGATGGCCACCTGGGAAGGCACCCGGCCGATGCTGGTGGAGGTGCAGGCGCTGGTCGACACCAGCCATATGGCCAACCCGCGCCGCGTCACCCTGGGTCTGGATCAGAACCGTCTGGCCATGCTGCTGGCCGTGCTGCACCGGCATGGCGGCATTCCCACCTATGACCAGGACGTGTTCCTCAACGTGGTTGGCGGGGTGAAAGTGCTGGAGACCGCCTCCGACCTGGCGCTGATGGCCGCGGTGATTTCCAGCCTGCGCAACAAGCCGCTGCCCCACGATCTGCTGGTGTTCGGCGAGATCGGCCTGTCCGGCGAGATCCGCCCGGTGCCGAGCGGTCAGGAGCGCTTGAAGGAAGCGGCCAAGCACGGTTTCAAGCGCGCCATCGTGCCCAAGGGCAACGCGCCCAAGGAGGCGCCGCCGGGCCTGCAGGTTATCGCGGTGACGCGCCTGGAGCAGGCGCTGGACGCGCTGTTCGAGTAACGCACCTGCGGCGCTCTGCCGCTGGGAGCGCCATCCGGTGCTTGCCGCAGATCAAGTTTTCCTCGGCCGGGGAGTAGCAGCATGGGGCCGTATCCATACCAAGGAGATGGCCCATGTTCCTGTTCTTCGACTTCTTCGCCAGAACTCTCAACTACGAACCCGGGCGTCCCCGGGATCGTGCCGAGGAGCGCCGCGAGGCGAGCATGGGCGTGCGCCGGGTGCAGGCGCGACTGCGTCAGTCGAAGCCCGGCGGCGGGCGCTGAGCCGATCCAGATAAACGAAGGGCGCCAATCGGCGCCCTTCGTTTATGCGTACCGCTCTAGTCTTCCTCGCCCAGGGCGGCCAATTCGCGTTCCAGCAGGCTCTGGTCGCCGAGGTTGAGCTCGACCAGGCGGCGCAGGTGGCTGATCGAGTCGAGGTCGATATGCCGGCAGACGAAGCCGAGCAGTTCGCCACGGGTGCGGGTCAGCACCACTTCCATCTGGATGTGGATGTCGCCGTCCAGGTTGAGGGTGGCGTTGAAGGGTTGGTCGGGGTCGCCGTTCCAGTCGCGCGGGCGCGCCACCAGCAGGCCCTTGAGCGACACATCGTGCAGGCTCACCGCCCAGCGCCGTTCGCCCTGGGCGACTTCGGTGGCGGCGTCGAAGGCGATGCGCTGGAAGCGCCGACGCTCGGTGGTCGTATCACTCATTGCGTGATTCCTCTGCGGTTTTATCCACTATAGCCAAGGCGCGGCGTCGTTGCCGCCAGTAGATTGCCGATGCCACTACGGCCAGCAGGCCGAGTGGCAGCCCGTATTTGTACGGCCGCAGCGTCTGGCGCGCGGCCTGCTCGCGTTCGAACCACAGACGCTGGCGGGCTGCGGCGAAGTCCGGCTCCTGGCAGGCGAGGCCGAAATTCGCGGCCCAGTCGACATACGGGCCTTCTTGCACATAGCGCCGATAGTAACCCCGGGCGGCCGTCAGGTCGCGATATTGCAGCCAGCCGCTGGCTTTGCACAGCACGGCCGCGAAGGCCTGGCTGCGCGCGGGCAGCAGGTCGGCGGCCTGGTTGGCCAGGTCGGCGGCGACGAAGCGGTAGTGGAAGCGCCGGTTGGGTTCGGCGGCCGTGGCGTTCTGCCGCTGGGCTTCGGCGGCAGTCAGCAGGCCGGCGGGCTGCACCGGCTTGCCGAGCTCTTCGCCGAAGGAGCCGCCGTTCCAGGCCTGGTCCGGGCCCAGCTCGTAGCCGAGCAGCTCCATGCCTTGCTCGCGGGCCAGCCTGGCGGCGCGGTAGTAGCCTTCGGCGCGGCCTATGGCGGTCCAGGCATCGGTGGCCTGCTTGCGGGCGGCGCCGTACTGGCGGGCCGCTTCCTGCAGTTCGGCGCTGGCGAAGTAGGGCACGGCCTCGGCGTAGCGGCCCTCACGCAGCAGGCGCCGGCCGAGCAGCTCGCGGGCGCTGGTGGCTAGCGGGCGCTGCCAGTAGTACGGCTCCTCGCCGGCCTTGGGCGGCGGGGCGGCGGCGATCTTGGCGTCGACATAGCCCTTGAGCTCATCGCTGGACAGCACCCGCTCGGCCACTTCGGCGGCGTCCTGCCAGTAGATCTCGCCGCTGCGGTAGAGCTGGTCGAAGGCCTCCAGATAGTCGCCGCGTTCCAGGGCGAGGATGGCCATTTCCCCTTCGACCCGGCAGCGCGGCTTGAGCGTCTCGTAGTCCCAGTTCTCGCTGCGCCGCCAGCCCCAGTCCTCGTCGGCGGGGAAGGCCCTGGCTGCCTGGGCGTAGGCCTTGCCGGCCGCCGCCTTGTCGCCGGCCTGCAGCGCCAGCTTGGCCCGCAGCCACCAGGCCAGGCCGCTGTCGCCGGCCTGCTCGAGCAGGCGCCGGGCGCCGGCATAGTCGCCCTGCTGGTAGCTCAGCGCGGCCAGGCGGTCGGCCAGTTCGGGGCGCAGCTGCCCAGTGCGTTGCAGCAGACCGAGCAGGCGCTGGTTCTGCGAGCCCTGGTTGTCGTAGCCGTCGATCCGGCTGAACAGCTGGGCGGCCAGCAGTTGCTGGACTTCCAGATTGGCCAGCAGTGGCAGCAGTTCCTCGTCACTCTTGCCGTTGAGTGCCCAGGTCAGCTGGCGCAGCGAGCTGTAACCGGTGGTCGAGCCCAGTCTGGCCTGGCTGGCATAGAGACGGATGGCGCCCGCCCAGTCGTTTGCCTGCACGTGCAGGCGGGCTTCTTCGCCGAGGCTGGCGATGCCCAGCTCCAGCGGGTCGCTGAAGCCACTCACGCTCAGTTCGCGGGCCTGCTGGTAGGCCTGTTGGGCCTGGGTCAGCAGGTCGTGTTGGCGCTGCTGCAGGGCGGCGTCATCGAGCATGCTGTCCGGCGCGCTGAGCGCCAGGCTGCTCAGCGCACGGCCCAGGGAGTAGGCGGCCCAGGTGCTGCGCAGCGGGCGTTCGGCGGCGGGCAAGGCCAGGACTCGGCGGAAATACTCGGCGGCCAAACCCATGTCCTGCTGGGTGAAGGCCACCGCGCCGGCGGTGTACAGGCGCAGTTCGGTCGGCAGACTGGCGCCCTGGCTGTCCGCCTGGCGGGCATCGCTCAGGCTGCGCAGCTGGCTGCTGAGGGCGAACTGCCCGGCGCTCAGCTGCTGCTGTTCGGCAGCGACGCGGGCGTCCAGGTATTGTTGGCTGCTGTCGTCCCAATAGGGCGCGATGGTTGCCTCGCTGGACGGCTTGAGGCCGGCAATGTCCGCGCCGAGGCGCTTGATCTCGACGCTGAAGCTGCCTTCCGGCAGCTGGCTCAGGGCATTGCTGCGGTCGTTCAGCAGGCGGTAGGGAAAGTCCGGGCCGCAGGCCTGGGCCGCGCCCAGCGGCAACAGGGTGGCGATGGCCAGCGCGAGCAGATGCCGGCGGTAGGTTTTAGAACTCGACATGCAATCCTCCTCGATCGATCTGGGCGCAGCGCGCCCAGCCCAGCGCGCGCTGGCTGCCAGCGGCGAGTTGGCCGGGGTGTTGGCGGGTAAAGCGCAGGCCTTGCGCGGAGGTTTCCACGCGGTAGGCGCCGAGGCCGTCGGCTGCCTCGCAATCGTGGGCCGGCAGCTCGATACGGCTGGGCAGGGCGCTGGCGAGGGTGCCGTGGTTGAACAGCTGCAGCTCGCTGACGGCGCCATTCTGTCTCTGCGCCACGCCTAGCGCGGCCTGCAGCGGCTGGCCACGGACCACCGCCAGCAGGGTGTCCAGGGGCCAGGCGCGGCGGTCGCCGGCCAGCGGCAGGCGGAACCAGATGATCCCGCTCAGACCAGGCGGAGGCGCGGCGCGCAGTGTTTTCAGCAACTCGGCGACCTGTTGTGGCTCGGCTTGCAGTTCGCGGCGGCTGCCGCCCTGGCGCAGCGGCGCCTCGCTTTCCACCTGGCCGTCTGTGGTCAGTGCCACGCCGTAGGCCGGCAGGGCCAGGAGGAAGGGCTTGTGGCTGCGTTGCGCGTATTTCTCGGCCCAGCTTTGCGCTTGTGCGGGATCGAACAAACCATAACGCGGGTCGCTGACTGCATGCACCTGCAGCACCGAGCTGTCGACCCGGGCCAGCAGCCCGTCCAGCTCCGGGCTGGCCAGCCAGGCGGGCAGGGCGGTGATGCTCAGTGGCAGGTCGGCCGGCAGGCTTTGGCGCAGCGCGCCGAGCAGCTCGGCATAGGCCGGCAGGCGGGCGCTGGCGCAGTCGTGGTCGATTTCCAGGCCCGCCAGCTCCACGCCGGCGGCCTGCCAGTCGCGCAGCAGGCTGGCGATCTGCGCGTCGATGGCGGCGCGATCGAGCTGCGGCAGCTGGCCATCCAGGCGCACCACGGCGATCAGCGGTCGGCCATCGTGCTTGAGCAGCTCCAGGTCGACATAGGCGCGGGCCCAGCCGGCCTGCGGGTGGGCCTGCAGGGCCAGCACGCGCAGGGTGGAGAAGTCGGCACGGCTCTGTGCCAGGGCTTCGGTATGGGCCGGGCGCCACTGCCGCTGCCAGATGTACAGCTGCTGGTCGAGCGGCGCCGGTGGCGTGCAGGCACTGAGGGCGAGCAGGGCGATAAGCGCGCAAAGGCGAGGGATCAAAGGCACGGCGAGCATCCTGGCAGGCGCCGAAAGAGGCGGTCAGTTTAACCCTGCACAGGCCCCTGTGGTGGGCCTGCATCGCGTCTAGACCATGGTCGCATAGAGGTTTGCCGTGGACGGACTAAGCTTGTGCGGCAGCTTGTCTGTCCATTGATTGGGGGATTCCTATGAACAATAACAATAGCCCGCTGCGTCACCTGCCCTGGGCAGTGCTGGCAGTAGTGGGCGCCTGTGCCTTGGGGGTCGTGGCCCTGCGCCGCGGCGAAGCGATCAACGCCTTGTGGATAGTGGTGGCGGCCGTCGCTCTCTATCTGGTCGCCTATCGCTACTACAGCCTGTTCATCGCCACCCGGGTTATGCAGCTCGATCCGGCCCGCGCCACCCCGGCGCTGCTCAATAACGACGGTCTGGACTATGTGCCGACCAACAAGCACATTCTCTTCGGTCACCACTTCGCCGCCATCGCCGGCGCCGGCCCGCTGGTCGGCCCGGTGCTTGCCGCGCAGATGGGCTACCTGCCCGGCACGCTCTGGCTGATCGCCGGTGTGGTGCTGGCCGGTGCGGTGCAGGACTTCATGGTCCTGTTCATTTCCACCCGCCGCAACGGCCGCTCCCTGGGTGAGCTGGTGCGTGAGGAAATGGGCCAGGTGCCCGGCACCATCGCGCTGTTCGGCGCCTTCCTGATCATGATCATCATCCTCGCGGTGCTCTCGCTGATCGTGGTCAAGGCCCTGGCTGAAAGCCCGTGGGGCATGTTCACGGTGATGGCGACCATCCCCATCGCCATGTTCATGGGCATCTACATGCGCTATATCCGCCCGGGCCGTATTGGCGAGATCTCGGTGGTCGGCGTGGCCCTGCTGCTCGGCTCGATCTGGCTCGGCGGGCAGATTGCCGCCAGCCCGGAATGGGCGCCGGTGTTCACCTTCACCGGGGTGCAGATCACCTGGATGCTGATCGGCTACGGCTTCGTCGCCGCGGTGCTGCCGGTGTGGCTGATCCTGGCGCCGCGCGACTACCTGTCGACCTTCCTCAAGATCGGCACCATCATCGCCCTGGCCATCGGCATTCTGGTCACCATGCCGGAGCTGAAGATGCCGGCGCTGACCCAGTTCACCGATGGCACCGGCCCGGTGTGGAAGGGCACCCTGTTCCCCTTCCTGTTTATCACCATCGCTTGCGGCGCGGTGTCCGGCTTCCATGCGCTGATCAGCTCGGGCACCACGCCCAAGCTGCTGGCCAGTGAATCCCACGCGCGCTACATCGGTTACGGCGGCATGCTGATGGAGTCGTTCGTCGCCATCATGGCCATGGTCGCCGCCTCGGTGATCGAGCCGGGCGTGTACTTCGCCATGAACAGCCCGGCCGCCGTGGTTGGTGCCGATGTGCAGGCCGTCGCCGCGACGGTCAGCAGTTGGGGCTTCGCCATCACGCCTGACGCGCTGGAAGCGGTGGCCCGCGATATCGGCGAACACACCATCCTGGCTCGTGCCGGCGGCGCGCCGACCCTGGCCGTGGGCATCGCGCAGATCCTCCACCAGGTGCTGCCGGGTGAGAACACCATGGCTTTCTGGTACCACTTCGCCATCCTGTTCGAGGCGCTGTTCATCCTTACCGCCGTGGATGCCGGTACCCGCGCCGGGCGCTTTATGCTGCAGGATCTGCTGGGCAACTTCGTCCCGGCGCTGAAGAAGACCGAGTCCTGGGGCGCCAACGTGCTCGCCACCGCCGGTTGTGTGGCGCTGTGGGGCTGGCTGCTGTACCAGGGGGTGATCGATCCGCTGGGCGGCATCAACACCCTGTGGCCGCTGTTCGGCATCTCCAACCAGATGCTCGCCGGTATCGCCCTGATGCTCGGCAGCGTGGTGCTGATCAAGATGAAGCGTCAGCGCTATGTCTGGGTCACCCTGCTGCCGGCCAGCTGGTTGCTGATCTGCACCACCACCGCCGGCCTGATCAAGCTGCTTGACCCGAACCCGGCGGTCGGCTTCCTGGCTCTGGCCAAGAAGTACAGCGATGCCCAGGCCGCCGGGCAGATCCTCGCCCCGGCCAAGGATGTGGCGCAGATGAACCACGTGATCTTCAACGCCTACACCAACGCGACCCTGACCGTGCTGTTCCTGTTCGTCGTGCTCAGTGTGCTGTTCTACGCGCTCAAGGTCGGCCGTGCAGCCTGGGTCAAACCGGAGCGCAGCGACAAGGAAACCCCATTCCAGCCGATCCCGGACGCTTGAGGAGGCGCGCATGTTCAATGACCTGAGTCGGATGGGTAAGTATCTCGGGCAGGCCGCACGCATGCTGGTCGGCATGCCCGACTACGACAACTACGTCGAGCACATGCAGAAGAAGCACCCGGACCAGCCGGTGATGAGCTACGAGGCGTTCTTCCGCGAACGCCAGGAGGCTCGCTACGGTGGCGGCAAGGGCCGGCCGATTCGCTGTTGCTGATACCCTCAGCCGCATGACCCACGCGCCACGCCTAGTCGTGGCGCGTGTCTTTTCGGAGATCGTGATGTACCCAACTCCCATTCCCGTCACCGTGCTCACCGGCTTTCTCGGTGCCGGCAAGACCACCCTGCTGCGCCATATGCTGCAGGCCGAACATGGCCTCAGGTTGGCGGTGATCGAGAACGAATTCAGCGACACGCCAATTGACGGCCAACTGCTCGGCGACCAGCCGGTGGAGCTGCTGACCCTGGCCAACGGCTGCGTGTGCTGCTCGATCCATGTCGAGCTGGAGAAGGCGCTGTACCTGCTGCTGGACAAGCTGGATGCCGGCGAGCTGGCCTTCGATCGCCTGGTGATCGAGTGCACCGGCCTGGCCGACCCGGCACCGGTGGCGCAGACCTTCTTTGCCGACGAGGAGCTGGCCCAGCGCTATGTGCTCGACGGCATCCTTACCCTGGTCGACGCGGTGAACGCCGAGCGCCACCTGCAGGAGACCATCGCCCAGGCCCAGGTCGGTTTTGCCGACCGCATCCTGCTGAGCAAGACCGATCTGGTGGGCGCTGAGCAGGTCGAGGCGTTAAGCCAGCGCCTGCAACGGATCAACCGGCGCGCGCCGATCCGCGTGGTCGAGCATGGACGCATCGACCTGGCCGAGCTGCTGGATATCCGTGGCTTCAACCTCAACGCCGATATCGGCCCGGCGCTGATCCTGCGTCCGCTCATGCCGGCGGGCAAGGCGGCGGACCGCATCGCCACCCTGGTGCTGAAAACCGATAAACCGCTGGATCTCGACAGACTCAGCGCCTTTATGGAGCGCCTGCTGGAACAGCACGGCAATGCACTGTTGCGCTACAAGGGCGTGCTGGCGGTGGCCGGCGACGAGCGCCGCCTGGTATTCCAGGGCGTGCTCGGTCTGTACGGCTTCGACTGGGACGAGCCCTGGGGCGCGGACGAGGCGCGCGAGAGCGTGCTGGTATTTATCGGCGACGGCTTGCCGGAGGACGAGATTCGCGCCGGCTTCGCCGCGCTTGCTCCCTCTCCCTCCGGGAGAGGGTTGGGGTGAGGGTGTATCGGGCGGCTCGGCGCTGCCTGAAAGCCCCTCACCCCCGGCCCCTCTCCCGGAGGGAGAGGGGAGTTTGTGCTTTCGGAGAGCAGCGGAAACGAAAAAGCCCGGCAAGTGCCGGGCTTTTTCATGCAGCGCTGACGCTTAGTTGCCGTACACCGGCAGCTTGGCGCAGACGGCCTTGACCTTCTCGCGGACTGCGTCGACCACGGACTCGTCGCCCATGTTCTGCAGGATGTCGCAGATCCAGCCAGCCAGTTCCTGGCACTCGGCTTCCTTGAAGCCGCGAGTGGTGACAGCCGGAGTACCGATGCGCAGGCCGGAAGTGACGAACGGCGAACGCGGGTCGTTCGGCACGCTGTTCTTGTTCACGGTGATGAAGGCGCGACCCAGGGCGGCGTCGGCATCTTTACCGGTGATGTCCTGCTTGATCAGCGACAGCAGGAACAGGTGGTTCTGGGTACCGCCGGAAACCACGTCGAAGCCGCGCTTGATGAACACGCTGGCCATGGTCTGGGCGTTCTTCACCACTTGTTGCTGGTAGGCCTTGAACTCAGGCTGCAGCGCTTCCTTGAAGCACACGGCCTTGGCCGCGATCACGTGCTCCAGCGGGCCGCCCTGGGCGCCCGGGAAGACGGCCGAGTTGAGCTTCTTCTCGATCGCTTCGTTGGCCTTGGCCAGGATCAGGCCGCCACGCGGGCCGCGCAGGGTCTTGTGGGTGGTAGTGGTAACCACGTCGGCGAACGGTACCGGGTTCGGGTACACGCCAGCGGCAACCAGACCGGCCACGTGGGCCATGTCGACGAACAGGTAGGCACCGACCTTGTCGGCGATGGCGCGGAAGCGGGCGAAGTCCAGCACCTGCGAGTAGGCGCTGAAACCGGCCACGATCATCTTCGGCTGGTGCTCGACGGCCAGGCGCTCGACTTCGTCGTAGTCGATCAGGCCCTGGTCGTTGATGCCGTACTGCACGGCGTTGTACAGCTTGCCGGAGGAGGAAACGCTGGCGCCGTGGGTCAGGTGGCCGCCGTGGGCCAGGCTCATGCCGAGGATGGTGTCGCCGGCCGACAGCAGGGCCAGGTACACGGCGCTGTTGGCTTGCGAGCCAGCGTGCGGCTGGACGTTGGCGTAGTCGGCGCCGAACAGTTCTTTGGCGCGGTCGATGGCCAGCTGTTCAACCACGTCGACGTACTCGCAGCCGCCGTAGTAACGCTTGCCCGGGTAGCCTTCGGCGTACTTGTTGGTCAGTACCGAGCCCTGGGCTTCCATCACCGCCGGGCTGGTGTAGTTCTCCGAAGCGATCAGCTCGATGTGCTCTTCCTGGCGCTGGGCTTCTTGCTCCATGGCGGCAAACAGGTCGGCGTCGTAACGGGCGAGAGTCAAATCACGGCTGAACATGGCGGTCCTCTGCGGAGCAGTGCGGGAAAAAGGCGCGCATTCTAACCCATACGTCGCGTACTGGCATATGAAAGCCAGTCATGTGGCGGACAAGTGGCGTTCACCCAGCCGCGCCGGCCGTCTGGCGCGCGCTCTGGCACGGGATTGGGCTCAGTTGAGGACGAACAGCGCCTGGCCGCTGAACAGCGCTTCGAACTGCTTGGCCGGCATCGGCTTGCCGAACAGGAAGCCCTGCACCTCGTCGCAGCCATGCTCGCGCAGGAAGTCGAGCTGCTCCTGGGTTTCCACGCCTTCGGCGATCACCGCCAGGTTCAGGCTGTGGGCCATGGCGATGATGGCGCGGGCGATTTGCGCATCCTGCTCGCCGCCGGGCAAGCCGTCGACGAAGCTGCGGTCGATCTTCAGCACGTCGATGGGGAACTGCTTGAGGTAGTTGAGCGAGGAGTAGCCGGTGCCGAAGTCGTCGACCGCGATGCACAGGCCGAGCTTCTTCAGGCTGGCGAGAATCTGCAGGGTCTCGCCGACGTCGCGCATCAGGATCGACTCGGTCAGCTCCAGCTCCAGGCAGGCCGGCGGTACGCCGTTCTCCTCCAGGGTGCGCGAGATGCGCATGGCCAACTGGCCATCGGCGAACTGGCGGGCGGACAGGTTGACCGAGACTTTCGGCACGCGCACCTGGGTGGCGTGCCAGGCCTTGAGCTGGCGACAGGCCTCTTCCAGCACCCAGTCGCCGACCTGGACTACCAGGCCCAGTTCCTCCAGCACCGGGATGAACTCGCCCGGCGGCACCAGGCCACGGCGCGGATGGTTCCAGCGCAGCAGGGCCTCGACCCCGGTCAGGCGTGAGCCGTCGCCGCTGAACTGCGGCTGGTAGTAGAGCTGGAACTGGTTCTGTTCGAGGGCGTGGCGCAGGTCGCTTTCCAGTTCCAGGCGCTGCAGGGCGGTGGCGTTCATGTCCGCCTGGTAGAACTGGAAGTTGTTCTTGCCGCGCTCCTTGGCGTGGTACATGGCCGTGTCGGCGTTCTTCATCAGCTGGCTCAGCTCGTTGCCGTCCTGCGGGGCCAGGGCGATGCCGATACTGGCGGTGACGAAGAACTCGCGGCCCTGCAGCACGAATGGCTGGGCCAGGCTGGCGAGGATCTGCTCGGCCACGTGGATGGCGCGGTTCAGCGCGCCCTCGCGGGTATTGCGCGGTTGCAGCAGCAGGGTGAACTCATCGCCGCCCATGCGTGCCACGGTGTCGTCCTCGTCGACACAGGCGGCCAGGCGCACGGCCACGTCCTTGAGCATGCGGTCGCCGGCGGCGTGGCCGAGGGAGTCGTTGATCGGCTTGAAGCGGTCGAGGTCGAGGAACATCAGCACCACCCACTCGTCATGCCGCTCGGCGTGCTGCAGAGCGGTGTGCAGGCGGTCCTGGAACAGGGTGCGGTTGGGCAGCAGGGTCAGGGCGTCGTAGTAGGCCAGGCGGTGGATGCGCTGTTCGCTGGCCTTGCGCTCGCTGATGTCGTTGAAGAAGCACACGTAGCTGACCAGGTCGCCGTCGTCGTCCTGCACCGCGGTGATGCCGACCCAGGCCGGGAACTGCTCGCCATTCTTGCGCTTGAGCCACAGTTCGCCTTCCCAGATGCCGTGCTGGTTGAGCTGGGTGAGGATGAAACTGAGGTGGCCGGCCTGCTGGCGGTCGGCGGTGAGCATGGCCGGCAGCTGGTCGAGCACTGCTTCGGTGGGGTAGCCGGTGATGCGCTGGAAGGTCTTGTTGGTCTGCACGATGTAGCCGGCCGGGTCGGTGACCATGATCGCCGCCGTGGAGTGCTCGAAGACCGTCGCGGCCATGCGCAGGTCGCGTTCGGCGCGGCGCTGCTGGCTGATGTCGCGGCCGATGCCAAGCACGCCCTCGAAGCGGTTCTGCTCGTCCCACATGAGCATCATGCGCATTTCCACGGTGATCTTGCGGTCATCGGCGCGCAGGCAGTCGAAGATGAAGATCCTGCCGGTCAGGTGCGTCTGCAGGCTGGCCAGCTGCTGCGGGTCGCCGAGGGCGGCCTTGGCTTCTTCCAGCAGGCCCATCAGGCTGGCCAGCTGGCGCGGACTGGTGACGGTGCTGAGCAGGCCGTTCTGCATCACCCATTCCGGGCTGTAGCCGAAGAAGGTCTCGGCCGAGGGGCTGACATAGTTCAGCTGCAGGCTGCTGTTGGTGGACAGGATCACGTCGCTGATGCTCTCCGCCAGCAGGCGGTAGCGCCGCTCGCTGTCGCTGAGGCTGGCCTTGGAGGTGATTTCCGGGGTGATGTCCTTGGCCACGCCGATCAGCCGGCTGACCCTACCGTTGGCATCGCGGCTGAGGGCGTGCTCGCGGATGTCGAACCAGTGCCAGTTGCCGTCGCGGTGGCGCCAGCGCAGCTGGCAATGCAGGGTCTGCCGGTTGCCCACGACCTTCTGCAGGTTGCGCACGCGGTGGTACAGCTCGACGTCGTCGGGATGCAGGATCTTCTCCCACAGCTTGTCGCCCAGTTGCTTGAGCTCTTCCTTGCTGTAGCCGAGGTCGGGGCCCAGGCGGTTGTTGCTGAACAGCACGCGCTGGTTGCTCATGTCGTGCACGTAGAGGGTGTCGGGCACCGCGCGCACCACATCCGACCAGAAGCGCTCGCGCTCGACCAGCGACAGTTCGACGCGCTTGCGACTGGTGATGTCGTGCACGCTGAGGGTTACCGCGCTGAGCTCCTCACGCTGCTCGGGCAGCTGCAGGGTCAGCCACAGGTAGCGCTCGTGGCCTTGCGGCGTGCGGATGCGGCTCTCGACCATCATGTCGTGCTTGTCGTCGAGCAGGGCGCGGAACAGGGCCATGCGCGCGCCGTCCGGGCGTAGCGGGTGGGCGCCGATCAGGTGATCCCAGACCTGGTCGAGGCGTTCCAGGCCGAGCAGCTGCAGGGAAACCTTGTTCACTTCGGTGAAACGGATCTGCCGCAGCAACTCTTCGTGGCGCTCCGGCCAGGTGTGCAGCCAGGCCTCGAGCTGCTGGCTGCGTTGCAGGCCTTCGCGGTCGAGGAAGTCCTTGGCGCCGAGCAGGTCGAGCACGCAGAGGGCGATGCCGCTGCCCTCGAAGATGTCCTGGTAACGCCGCCGGGTGTCCTGCAGCACGCCCAGGGACTGCTGCTGCTCGGTGACGTCGCGCAGCACCCAGGCGCGGCCGGGCTCGGGATTGTCGGTGTAGAGGGTATGGCTGGTGACGTTGAACAGGCGTTTCTGCCCGTCCTGCCACACCTCGATCGGCTCCTTCTGTTCGTAGAAGGGACTTTCCAGCCAGGGTGCCAGGCTTGGCAGCAGCTCCAGCAGAAGCATGCGGCTGGCATCGGCGCGGTCGAGGCCGAACATCTGCTCGGCGCGCGGGTTGAGGTAACTGATATAGCCGTCGGCCTGGGTGACCAGCACCCGCTCGTCGATGGCGCCGAGGGCGCCGATGGCGTCTTCCAGCGAGCGCCGCGACAGGGCGTGGTGGGCGCGCAGGCTGCGCTGTTCGCGCAGCAGGCTGAACAGGGCGAGCAGTGACAGGGTGGCGCAGAGGATGAACAGCAGCAGCTTGCCGGCCTGCTTGGGTAGCAGTTGCGCGCGCAGGCTGTGGGCATCGAACAGGGCGTGCACCTGCCAGTCGCTGCCGGCCAGTGGCAGCTGGGCGATGCTCTGCGCCTGCTCGCTCGGGCTCAGCGCCTGCGCCGTGGGGCCGACCGGTGCACCTGACTGCAGGATCACCAGGCCGCTGTGCTGATCCTGTAGCAGCCAGGGCGGGTTGTTGCCGCTGGCCGGTAGCCAGTTCTGCAGGGCCGTCATATGCAGGCGCAGCAGCCAGCCGCCGGAGTGGGCCGGGCCGCCGGGGTGCGGCAGCAGCAGGTAGATCAGCCCCTGCTCGCGCGGGCCGTAGGCAAACTGGTAGGGCGGGCGGCGCTGGCTGAGCAGATCGCCGAGCAGGGCGGCATCCTCGGCAGACGGCGCGCTGTCGGCCAGCACCCGGCCATCGGCATCGAACCAGGCCAGGCTGTGCAGCGCCGGGTAAACCCCGCGCAACTGCTCGAGCAGGGTTGGCCACCGGGTGCTGGCCGGCGGCAGCGGCGCGGCCTGCTGCAGGTAGGCCTGGCCGGCCTCGGCCTTGAGTTTGAGGGCCAGGCTCAGGTGGCTGGCCAGCTGGCTGCTGTAGGCCTGGCTGCGTTGACGGGCGCTGTCTTCCTGGGTCTGGAACTCCTGCTGCAGTTGCCACAGCAGCAGGCCGAGCATCAATGCCACCAGCAAACCGAGGGCGCCCTTCAGCGAGCCGCGCAGGGGGGTGGTGAACGGGTCGCTCGCTGAGCGAGGCGTGCGGAAGTGGCGAGGTTTGGACACGCGAAGGAATCCTGCTGATACAACTGCCTGTCTTTGGACTTTAAGCCAGGTAATCAAGGGCGGCTAGCATGCCCGGAAGTGCGGCAAAGTGCCATCAGCCGATACCTTGTGCCGACCAGCGTCGTTTGCCCCGTCCAGCGCATTCCGGTAGCTTTGCCGCACGCGCGCGGGTGCACGGGCTATCATGCTCATTCGCCCGGCAATGCCGTCGTCGCCGCTCGGTCGGCGAGGCGCCGCACCCTGTCTATTCCAATACGCAGAACCAAGGTCATCCATGGCTCAATACGTCTATACCATGCATCGGCTCGGCAAGGTCGTGCCGCCGAAGCGGGAAATCCTCAAGAACATCTCCCTGTCGTTCTTTCCGGGCGCCAAGATCGGCGTGCTCGGCCTCAACGGCTCGGGTAAGTCGACCCTGCTGAAGATCATGGCGGGCGTCGACACCGAGTTCGACGGCGAAGCCCGCGCCATGCCCGGCCTGAATGTCGGCTACCTGCCGCAGGAGCCGCAGCTCGATCCGAGCAAGAGCGTGCGTGAGATCGTCGAGGAAGCCGTAGGTCAGATCAAGCAGGCCCAGGCCCGCCTCGACGAGGTCTACGCCGCCTACGCCGAGCCGGATGCCGACTTCGATGCGCTGGCCGCCGAACAGGCCAAGCTGGAAGCCATTCTGCAGGCCAGCGATGGCCACAACCTCGACCGTCAGCTGGAAGTTGCCGCCGACGCCCTGCGCCTGCCGGCCTGGGATGCCCGTGTCGAGCACCTCTCCGGTGGCGAGAAGCGCCGCGTGGCGCTGTGTCGCCTGCTGCTGTCGGCGCCCGACATGCTGCTGCTGGACGAACCGACCAACCACCTGGACGCCGACTCGGTAGCCTGGCTGGAGCACTTCCTCCACGACTTCCCGGGCACCGTGGTGGCGATCACCCACGATCGTTACTTCCTCGACAACGTCGCCGGCTGGATTCTCGAACTCGACCGCGGCGCCGGCATCCCGTACGAAGGCAACTACTCCGGCTGGCTGGAAGCCAAATCCGCACGTCTGGCCCAGGAATCCAAGCAGCAGTCGGCCCATGAGAAGGCCATGAAAGACGAACTGGAGTGGGTGCGCAAAGGCGCCAAGGCTCGCCAGTCCAAGTCCAAGGCCCGTCTGCAGCGTTTCGAAGAAATGCAGTCGCAGGAATTCCAGAAACGCAGCGAGACCAACGAGATCTACATCCCGGTCGGTCCGCGTCTGGGCGACAAAGTCATCGACTTCGTCAACGTCAGCAAAGGCTACGGCGACCGCGCGCTGATCGACAACCTGTCGTTCAGCATGCCCAAGGGCGCCATCGTCGGCGTGATCGGCGGCAACGGTGCCGGTAAATCGACCCTGTTCCGCATGCTGATGGGCAAGGAGCAACCGGACTCGGGCAGCATCGAGATCGGCGAAACCGTGCAGATGGCCTGCGTCGACCAGAGCCGCGACGACCTGGACGGCAGCAAGACCGTATGGGAAGCCGTATCCGGCGGTTCCGACATGATCAAGATCGGCAACTATGAAGTCCCGTCGCGCACCTACGTCGGTCGCTTCAACTTCAAGGGCGGCGACCAGCAGAAGTTCGTCAAGGACCTCTCCGGTGGTGAGCGTGGCCGCCTGCACCTGGCCCTGACCCTGAAGGAAGGCGCCAACGTCCTGCTGCTCGACGAACCGTCCAACGACCTCGACGTGGAAACCCTGCGTTCGCTGGAAGAAGCACTGCTCGACTTCCCGGGCGCCGCGATTGTGATCTCTCACGATCGTTGGTTCCTGGACCGCGTCGCCACCCACATCCTGGCGTACGAGGACGACTCGCATATCGAGTTCTTCGAAGGCAACTACACCGAGTACGAAGCCGATCGCAAGAAGCGCCTGGGCGATGCCGCCGCGCAGCCGCACCGCGTGCGTTACAAGAAGCTGGCGCAGTAAGCGCCAGCGGCAAAAGACAACGGGGCCTGCGGGCCCCGTTGTCGTTTCTGCGCGGTTAGTGCGGGCCCTGCAGGGCCTGGCTCAGGGCGCGGCTCTTGCTGCGCTGCCAGTCCTCGTCCTGCTCATCGTGGCGCTCCTCGAAGCGCCGCCGCTCATCGCTTTGTGCCAGGCCCTGGCACTGGCGGAAGCCGTCATCCCAGCCGCTGCTGTAGTGGTTGTCCACCAGGTAGCGCGGCACGTCCTTGCGAAAGCCGCCACTGATCGCGCCGGCAGCCTCGCGCCCGCTGCTGCAACCGGCCTGGAAGCCGTCGGCGAAGGCGGGTGGATAGCCTTGGGCGATCAGGTAGTCGTGGGTCGACTCGCAGCCGCACAGCAGCAACAGGGTGAAGACAAGGGCAGGGCGTGGCATCGGCGGATCGGAACGAATGACGGGGCGTCACTCTGCCCCAGGCCTTGTCGGCAATTCGTCAAAAGCCTGTTGGGAAAAGGTTGGGTGCAGCGCCGCTCAGCCGTTCAGTAGTGATACCACTTCAACTCCAGAAGCACCTCGTTCTGCGGGCTGGCCAGCTGGCTGAACTGGCGCTGGGCGGCCAGGCGCAGGCCGAGGTTGGGCGACAGTTCCCACTGCTGGATGAGTGCCAGGCTGCGGCGCACTTCGCCCTGGTGGAAGTAGTCGCCCTTGGCTTCCAGGCTGAGGTTGCCCAGGCCGTTGCGCCATAGCAGGCCGGTATCGAAGCCCAGGGCCGGGGCGATGAAGGGGGCGAAGTCCTGGTGGTGCTCCAGGCGCGCGGTGACCAGGGCGTAGCCGAGGGCATCGGCGCCGAGTTGCCAGGTGCCGCCGGCGCCACCGTTGAAGTGGCTGGCCAGGGTTTCCTCGCCGCCTTCGCCGGGCACCCGCTGCAGGCCGCCGCCGACCTGCCAGGACCAGGGTTTGAGCAGCTGGCCGCGCGGGGTCAGCGAGCGGATATTGGCCAGGTCCAGTTGCTGCAGTTGCCAGTGGTTGCCTTCGTACTGGCGCAGCTTGAGCTGGAGGATCTCGATCTGCGCGCCGAGGGGGAAGCCCGGGGCGTTGTCGTTGAGGTCGTGGTAGGCCATGCGCAGGCCGTATTCGGCGAAGGCGCGGTCCTCACGGCTACCGGCGCCGAGCTGCCAGGTGCGCGACTGGTGGCCGTCCTGCGGCAGGTCGGGGCGGGCGATATCCAGTTGCTGTGGCGGGTTCTGGTTGATCGCCCGCAGCAGGTTGAAGCTGCGCTTGGCTTCGGCCGGGTCGCGCTGCTTGCCGGTGGAGCGGTAGCGCAGCAGGCGGTAGGCGGCGTCCTGGATCAGCGCCTGGCGCGGCGCGGGCTGGGCCTGGAAGTCGGCGTTGGCGAGCAGGCTTTCGTCGCCGGCCAGGCGCAGTACCCAGTCCTGCTCGGCGCTGTCCAGGTCGTCGGCGCGCCCCAGCAGCTCGCGCTCACGCGAGGGGCGGTAGTCGATGCGCTCGACCAGGCCGGCCTGCTGCACGGCGCGCAGGGTGTCGGTGGGGATGGCGGTAATGGGGAACTGGCTGGTCAGGTCGAGGCCGGGGCGGGCGATCTGCAGCAGTTCGAGCAGGCGGTAGGAGCAGTTCTCGTCGAAGAAGAAGTAGTCGAAGCGGATCTGCTTGAGCTCCCAGACATGCTCGACCATGCGCGCGGTCTCGGCCTCACTGAGGTTCAGGCGGTATTCCCACAGGTCGCGGTTTTCCAGGCTGCTGTATTCGGCCAGCTTGTCGCGGTAGGGCACCAGGGCAAACAGCCCGGGATAGCCGCCGACCAGGCCCTTCCAGGCATACAGCAGGCTGTTGTCCATGCCTTCGATATAGGCGCCGAAGTTCAGCGCGTAGCTGAGCAGGGCGGTGTGGTTGGCGTCGACATCGGCCTGGTCGATGCGCAGCAGGGTGTGGCCGAACATCGACGAGGGGCTGTTCAGGTAGGCGGCGGGAAACACCAGCACCGTGCTGTGCGGGCGGATATCGCTGAACCAGGCGTGGAACTCGCTGCAGGGCGCGGCCGGCAGGTCGTCCAGTTGCAGCTGCTGGCGCAGCCAGCGGGTACGCGCCGGGTACACGCATTGCGGGTGGCGGTCGGCGAGGCTGGGCGGTTGGTAGAGCGCCTGCACGGTGGCGCTCAGTTCGGCGGCCGGGTCGCTGTCGCCCTGGGCGGCGAGGAAGAAGGCCGGGTCGTCGACATAGCTGCGCCAGCCGCCCAGCTTGCCGCGCTCGTAGTGGCCGAGGGCGAGCCAGTAGGGGTCGCTGGCCAGCGCCTGCAGGCGTTCGGGGGCGGGCAGTGGAGCAGCCTGCAGGGGCAGGGCGAAACACAGGGCCAGGGCCAGGGCCGGGACAATCCGTTGCAAGGGCTGCGCCTTTTCGCGATGCGATGGCCGAGCTTTTCGCAGTGCGGGTTTGCCTGTCAAGCAAGGCCAGACCGGCCAATTGCGCAAGCCTGACCGGCGTCAATGCACGCGCGGCAGATCGGGCCACACTGAAGGAAACCCTGCGAGGAATTGCGTCATGACTACCTTCGACCCGCGTGCCGCGCTGGATCAGCTGTTTGCCGAGTACAGCCAGCGCGCCAGCTCGATCCGCCGCGATCTGGGCCTGCCGCACCAGGCGGATTTCGCCGAGCAGGCCCAGGAGCGGCAGAACGATGAAGTGCTGGAGGCCTTGCTGGCCGAGGCCGAGGCCGGTTTGCGCCAGGTCGGCCTGGCCCGCCTGCGCCTGGTCGAGGGTGGCTATGGCGAGTGCCAGCGCTGCGGCGAGCCGATCAGCCCAGCGCGTCTGGCGGTGCTGCCGGCGGCCGAGTTCTGCCTGGCCTGTGCGGATAAAACAGCTAGCTGACGCCTTGCCAGTGGTCACAAGGCGGCGCAAGAATGAGGTCGACTTTCCGCGGTGCTCTACCGCTCGATAAGGACTTCCGATGCCCGAATCCTTTGCTGCCAGTTTGCGCCTGTCCCCCGACGCCCTGACCCGCCCCTGCGCCCCCGACCAGTTCAACTTCACCACCACCGACGATCTGGAGCCCTTTCGCGGCGTGCTTGGCCAGGAGCGCGCGGTGGAGGCCCTGCAGTTCGGCGTGGCGATGCCGCGCCCCGGCTACAACGTGTATGTCATGGGCGAGCCGGGTACCGGCCGCTTCTCCTTCGTGCAGCGCTACCTCAAGGCCGAGGCCAAGCGCCTGGCCACGCCGGTTGACCGGGTCTACGTCAACAATTTCGACGAGCCGCGCGAGCCGCGTGCGCTGGAACTGACGCCCGGCACCGCCAGCGAGTTCAGTAGCGATATCGGCTATCTGGTGGACAACCTGCTGTCGACCTTCCCGGCCGTGTTCGAGACACCGACCTACCAGCAGAAGAAAAGCGCCATCGACCGGGTGTTCAACCAGCGCTACGACAAGGCCCTGGACGTGATCGAGCGGCTGGCGCTGGAGAAGGACGTCGCCCTGTACCGCGATGCCAGCAACATCGCCTTCACCCCGATGAAGGACGGCAAGGCCCTCGACGAGGCCGAATTCGCCCAGCTGCCGGAAGCCGAGCGCGAGCGCTTTCACAGCGATATCACCGACCTGGAGGAGCGCCTCAACGAGGAGCTGACCGGTCTGCCGCAATGGAAGCGCGAGCTGAGCAACCAGCTGCGCCAGCTCAACGAGGAAACCATCAGCCTGGCCCTGCAGCCCCTGCTGGCGCCGCTGTCGGAGAAATACGCGGAGAACGCCGGGCTGTGCGCCTACCTGCAGGCGGTGCAGGTCAACCTGCTGAAGACGGTGTTCGAGCAACTGGCCGAAGACAAGCCGGACATGCAGCGCCGCGAGATGCTCGAAGAGCAGTACCTGCCCAGCCTGGTGGTCGGCCATCAGGCCGGCGGCGGCGCGCCGGTGGTGTTCGAGTCGCACCCGACCTACGACAACCTGTTCGGCCGCATCGAATACAACACCGACCAGGGCGCGCTCTACACCAGCTACCGCCAGCTGCGCCCGGGGGCGCTGCACCGGGCCAACGGCGGCTACCTGGTCGTCGAGGCGGAGAAGCTGCTCGGCGAGCCGTTCGTCTGGGATGCGCTCAAGCGCGCCCTGCATTCGCGCCAGCTGAAGATGGAGTCGCCGCTTGGTGACCTGGGGCGCATCGCCACCGTGACCCTCACCCCGCAGGTGATGCCGCTGCAGCTCAAGGTGGTGATCATCGGCTCGCGCCAGCTGTATTACACCCTGCAAGACCTCGATCCGGACTTCCAGGAGATGTTCCGCGTGCTGGTCGATTTCGACGAGGAAATCGTCCTCGGCGACGACAGCCTCGAACAGTTCGCCCAGTTGCTCAAGACGCGCACCTCGGAAGAGGGCATGGCGCCGCTCACCGCCGCCGCCGTGGCGCGCCTGGCCACTTACAGCGCGCGCCTGGCCGAGCACCAGGGGCGCCTGTCGGCGCGCATCGGCGACCTGTTCCAACTGGTCAGCGAGGCCGACTTCGTGCGCCAGCTGGCCAGCGACACGGTGACCGACGCCGGCCATATCGAACGCGCACTGAAGGCCAAGGCCACCCGCACCGGGCGGGTCTCGGCGCGGATCATCGACGACATGCTGGCCGGCATCATCCTGATCGACACCGCCGGATCGGCGGTGGGCAAGTGCAACGGCCTGACCGTGCTGGAAGTCGGCGACTCGGCCTTCGGCGTGCCGGCGCGGATTTCCGCCAGCGTCTATCCGGGCAACAGCGGCATCGTCGACATTGAGGGCGAGGTCAACCTGGGCCAGCCAATCCACTCCAAGGGGGTGATGATCCTTACCGGCTTCCTCGGCAGCCGCTACGCCCAGGAGTTCCCCCTGGAAATTTCCGCGAGCATCGCCCTGGAGCAGTCCTACGGCTATGTCGACGGCGACAGCGCCTCGCTTGGCGAGGTCTGCACGCTGATCTCGGCCCTGTCGCGCACGCCGCTCAAGCAGTGCTTCGCCATCACCGGCTCGATCAACCAGTTCGGTGAAGTGCAAGCCATCGGTGGGGTCAACGAGAAGATCGAAGGCTTCTTCCGCCTGTGCGAGGCGCGTGGCCTGACTGGCGAGCAGGGGGTGATCATCCCGCACTCCAACGTCAGCAACCTGATGCTCGACGAGCGCGTGCTGCAGGCGGCGCGCGCCGGGCAGTTCCATGTGTATGCGGTGCGCCATGTCGATGAGGCCCTTGGCCTGCTGCTCGGCCAACCGGCGGGTGCGCAGGACGAGCAGGGCCAGTTCGCCGAGGGCAGCGTCAACGCCCGGGTGGTCGAGCGCCTGCGCAGCATCGCCGAGCTGGGCATGGAGGAAGATGAGCCGGAGAAGCCGGTGGAGAAGGTCAAGCCGGCCGCCAAACCCAGGGCCAAACCGGCGCCGAAAACGGCCAAGGAATGACGAGGCGACCGCCGGGCAACTGATCAGTCACTGAGCAGTTGCCCGGCAGCCACGGGCCGCGTCGCTCGGAGCGGCTTTCCCCCGTTCTATCCACAGACTTATCCACAGTCGTCGGGGATAACTTGGAACTTCCCGAACCGGCGTATCGGGGTGTAGGCTGGAAGCCAGACCTCGCGAGGACCGCCGTTATGCCGCGCAGCCTCTGTCTTACCCGTCAGTGTCTCGGCCTGACCACCCGCATCGAATGCCTGATTCGCCCGCTGGCCGGCGAACGCGGCCTGTGGACACTGCTCTGTGCTGCAGGCATGTCCGGCACCCAACCTTCGGCGATCAAGGCGCAAGGCCCATTCCACGGGCCTTTCGTGGCTGAGGACGTGCTCGACTCGATTGCCCAGTGCCTCGCCGTGCAAGGCTATGAGCCCTGTACGGACGAGCCGATCTGGCGCCTGCATCTGCAAGCCGAGCTGCGCCGCCTGAATGGCGAACACTGTCGTCATCTCGGCGATTATCAGTTCCGCCCGGAAAGCTGAGCAGGGCACTGAGCGCTTTTTGCCCAATGCGGCGGGCGCACCGCCTCGGCTGGCCTGCAGCCATTCTTCCCGCCCCTGCCCACAAGGTTATCCACAGCAAGCGGGGATAACTCCAGCAATGCTTTGTCGGCTTGTTCCAGGCGGCTGGCTGGGTATACTCGCGAGCAGTTTTTTATCCGCACGGGGATGTCCATGGAACGCTTTATCGAGAACGCGATGTACGCCTCGCGCTGGCTGCTGGCACCAATCTATTTTGGCCTGTCGCTGGGCTTGCTGGCACTGGCGCTGAAGTTCTTTCAGGAAGTTTTCCACATCATTCCCAGTGTCTTCTCCATAGGCGAAGCCGATCTGATTCTGGTGATCCTATCGCTGATCGACATGGCCCTGGTTGGCGGCCTGCTGGTGATGGTGATGATCTCCGGCTACGAGAACTTCGTTTCGCAGCTGGATATCGACGAAGGCAAGGAGAAGCTCAGCTGGCTGGGCAAGATGGACTCCGGCTCGCTGAAGATGAAGGTCGCCGCCTCCATCGTCGCCATTTCCTCGATCCACCTGCTCAAGGTGTTCATGAACGCGCAGAACATCAAAGAAGAGTATCTGCTGTGGTATGTGGTCATCCACATGGCCTTCGTGGTCTCGGCCTTCGCCATGGGTTACCTGGACAAGCTGACCAAGCACGACTGATCCGCTCCTGCCGTACCCGCCGCCCGGTCATTGCCCAATGCCCGGGCGGTTTTGTTTGCGGCCCCCGCTGCCGGGCGGATCTGCGGCTGCATGCGCAGGGCGGCTCTGTGCTAGGCTGGCCGCCCTTTTTGGTCCGCTAGTGGAGCTCGGCCATGTCCGATCTGAATCTTTCTACCGACGAAACCCGCGTCAGCTACGGCATCGGCCGTCAGCTGGGCGACCAGCTGCGTGACAACCCGCCGCCGGGCGCCAGCCTGGAAGCCATCGTGGCCGGCCTGCGCGATGCCTTCAACGGCCAGCCGAGCCAGGTTTCCCCGGAAGCGCTGAACGCCAGCTTCCGCGTGATCCGCGAAATCATGCAGGCCGAAGCCGCTGCCAAGGCCGAAGCTGCCGCCGGCGCCGGTCGCGAATACCTGGTCGAGAACGCCAAGCGTGATGGCGTGACCGTACTGGAGTCGGGCCTGCAGTACGAAGTGCTGGTAGCCGGCGAGGGCGCCAAGCCGTCCCGCGAAGACCATGTGCGTACTCACTACCATGGCACCCTGATCGACGGCACCGTGTTCGACAGCTCCTACGAGCGTGGCGAGCCGGCTGAGTTTCCGGTGGGTGGCGTGATCGCTGGCTGGGTCGAGGCCCTGCAGCTAATGAATACCGGCAGCAAGTGGCGCCTGCACGTACCGAGCGAGCTGGCCTACGGTGGCCAGGCTGCCGGCAGCATCCCGCCACATAGCGTGCTGGTGTTTGATGTAGAGCTGCTCGAGATCCTGTAAATCGAGCGCTGTTAAAAAGCGATGCCCGGGCAGTCGTCCTGACCACCCGGGCATCAGCAGGCGCCTCGTTGCACCTGCGCATGTGAGCTTCCGCGGAGGCTCCCATGCTTTCCCGGCCCTTCCCTGGGGCGGGTTCTTGCCCGGCAGATTAGCCGTCGTTGGCTAACGGCCGGTGTCTTCAGTGCATCTCGCCATGCGGCCGCAGAGCGCGGGCGTAGCAAAACAGAAACAGGTTGCGCACCAGCTCTTTGAGCACCACTGGCTCGTTGGAGTTGAGGCTGATCAGATCCAGATCACCCTGGTCGCGCAGCTCGTCGATGGCTTCTTCTTCCAGCACCGCGCACACCGCCCCGGTTTCCCGATTGAGAATGCGCAGGTAAGGGTGCGGGCGATCCAGCCAGGCATCGATCAAATAGGTCATGGCTCTCTCTCCTTGTCACTAAACCTTGAGATGAGAATAATTCCTATTCAAATAATAGCAAGCTTTAATCGTGGCCTTTGGTCGGCAAATAAAAAGCCCGTCACAGGGACGGGCTCTTTGGTCTGGCGCGGTGCGTTAGTGTGTGCGGGCTACGGCGAAGCGGCACAGTTCGATCAGGGCGGCGCGGTAGGCGTTGTCGGGCAGGCTGTCGAGGCAGGCGATGGCGCGGTCGGCGTGCTCGCGCGCCAGGTTGGCGGTGTAGGCCAGGGCACCGGAAGCCTCGACGGCGGCACGGATGCTTTCCAGGTCTTCGATGCCGCCTTTCTGGATCGCGCTGCGCACCAGGCTGGCCTGCTCGGGCGTGCCTTCGCGCATGGTATAGATCAGCGGCAGGGTCGGTTTGCCTTCGGCGAGGTCGTCGCCGACGTTCTTGCCCAGGGTGGCGGCATCGCCCTGATAGTCGAGCAGGTCGTCGACCAGCTGGAAGGCGATACCCAGGTGGTCGCCGAAGCGGCTCAGGGCTTCGCTCTGCACCTGGCTGGCGCCGGCCAGTTCTGCGGCGCTGTGGGTCGAGGCCTCGAAGAGCATGGCGGTCTTGCCACGGATGACTTCCATATAGGTCTCTTCCGTGGTGCTGGCGTCGCGGATCTTCGACAGCTGCAGCACTTCGCCTTCGGCGATCACCCGGGTGGCGCGCGAGAGGATCTTCATCACCGGCATGCAGCCGAGTTCGACCATCATTTCGAACGAGCGCGAATAAAGGAAGTCGCCGACCAGCACGCTCGGCGCGTTGCCCCACTGGGCGTTGGCGGTGGCGCGGCCGCGGCGCATGCCGGACATGTCGACCACGTCGTCATGCAGCAGGGTGGCGGTGTGCAGGAATTCGATGGTGGCGGCCAGCAGGCGCAAGTCGTCGGCCTGGTAGCCCAGTGCCTTGCCGCTGAGCAGTACCAGCAGCGGGCGCAGGCGCTTGCCGCCGGCGGAGATGATGTAGTCACCGATCTTTTCCACCAGGGGCACTCGGGAGACCAGCTGGCGGCGGATAATCCCGTCGACGGCGGCGAAATCGTCCGCCACCACGCTGTAAAAGGCCTGGGGTTGCATCGTTGACGGGGGCTCCTGGGGATGGTGCCGGCGTATCTCGCGGGACTCACGAGTGGCAAAAGGCATGCCGGGCCGGCGGTATCGGGCTGCGCGGCATGCTAGGGGGCGTGGTTGGGGCTGTCAAGGCAGGTGCTGGCGGGGCTTGCCTCGCTGTCGGGCTTTCCGTACAATCGCGGCCCCTAACTTCTTTGGGCACTCCCTGCCTTACGCAATTGCTAGGGTTCAAGACTGACCCAAGCAGCCATGCCGGCCAATAACTCTTCCTATAAAGAGTCGGGTGAGCAGGTTTAACGGAGAGATATCCATGTACGCAGTAATTGTTACCGGTGGCAAGCAATACAAGGTCGCCGAAGGTGAGTTCCTCAAGATCGAGAAACTGGAAGTCGCTACTGGCGAATCCGTGACTTTTGATCGCGTTCTGCTGATCGGCAACGGTGACGACGTTAAAATCGGCGCCCCGGTCGTTGATGGTGCCAAGGTTGTCGCTGAAGTGATCGCCCAGGGCCGCCACGACAAAGTGACCATCATCAAGTTCCGCCGTCGTAAGCACCACATGAAGCGTCAGGGCCACCGTCAGTGGTTCACCGAAATCAAGATCACTGGCATCCAAGCCTGATCCCGTCTGGAGTATTTGACTCATGGCACACAAAAAAGCTGGCGGTAGTACTCGTAACGGCCGCGACTCAGAAGCTAAACGCCTTGGCGTGAAGATGTATGGCAGCCAGGCTATCAAGGCCGGCAACATCATCGTGCGTCAGCGCGGCACCCAATTCCACGCTGGCTACGGCGTTGGCATGGGTAAAGACCACACTCTGTTCGCTAAAGTCGACGGCGTGGTCAAGTTTGAAGTGAAGGGCGAGTTCAAGCGCCGCTACGTGAGCGTCGTGACTGCCTAAGTCCGCGCTTGCTGAAAAAGCCCCGTCGCGAGACGGGGCTTTTTTGTTTCTGTATATCCTGTATCCAGTGTTCCACTAGCCCGTCGCCGAGACGGGAGGCGTACCCATGAAATTCGTCGATGAAGTTTCGATTTTTGTAAAAGCCGGCGACGGCGGTAACGGCATGATGAGCTTTCGTCGTGAGAAGTTCATCGAGAAGGGTGGCCCCAACGGCGGTGATGGCGGTGATGGCGGCTCTATCTATATGGAGGCCGATCCGAACCTGAATACCCTGGTCGACTACCGCTACACGCGCCGTTTCAATGCGCGCAATGGCGAGAAGGGCGGCAGTACCGAATGTACCGGTGCCAAGGGTGAGGATCTGATCCTGCCGGTGCCGGTCGGCACCACGGTGATCGATGCCGGTACCCAGGAGATCATTGGCGACCTGACCAAGCCGGGTCAGCGCCTGATGGTGGCGCATGGCGGCTGGCACGGTCTGGGCAATACCCGCTTCAAGTCCAGCACCAACCGCGCGCCGCGCCAGACCACGCCGGGCAAGCCGGGCGAGTCGCGCGACCTCAAGCTGGAGCTCAAGGTGCTGGCGGATGTCGGTCTGCTCGGTCTGCCGAACGCCGGCAAGAGCACCTTCATTCGCTCGGTTTCCGCGGCCAAGCCGAAAGTGGCGGATTACCCGTTCACCACCCTGGTGCCGAACCTGGGTGTGGTCAGCGTGGGTCGTTACAAGAGCTTCGTGGTCGCCGACATTCCGGGTCTGATCGAGGGTGCCTCCGAAGGTGCTGGTCTGGGCATTCGCTTCCTCAAGCACCTGGCGCGTACCCGTCTGCTGCTGCACCTTGTCGATATGGCGCCGCTGGACGAAAGTGATCCGGCCGAGGCGGCCGAGGTGATCATTCGCGAGCTGGAGAAATTCAGCCCGGCCCTGGCTGATCGCGACCGCTGGCTGGTGCTGAACAAGGCCGACCAGTTGCTCGACGATGAGCGCGAGGAGCGCATGCGTGCCGTGATCGAGCATCTGGACTGGGAAGGTCCGGTCTTTGTTATCTCCGCCCTGGAGAGCGAAGGTACCGAGGCGCTGAGTCAGGCGATCATGCGCTATCTCGACGAGCGCGAGCTGCGCAAGGCCGAGGAGCCGGCCTATGCTGCCGAGCTGGCCGAGCTCGATCAGCGTATCGAGGACGAGGCGCGTGCCCGTCTGCAGGCGCTGGACGACAAGCGCGCGCTGCGCAAGGCGGGGCTGAAAAGCGTCGATGACATCGGTGATGACGATGTCTGGGATGATGATTTCGAAGAGGACGAAGATGGTCCGGAGATCATCTACGTTCGCGATTGAGGTATCGTACAGCGCCGCTTGATAGCGGCGTTGTGCTGACTGGCCAGTAGGATTTGACGACATGCGGGACAAGGTGACCGGCGCCCAGCGCTGGGTGGTGAAGATTGGTAGTGCGCTGCTGACTGCGGACGGGCGTGGCCTGGATCGTGCGGCCATGGCGGTGTGGGTCGAGCAGATGGTGGCGCTGCGCGAGGCGGGCGTCGAGCTGGTGCTGGTGTCGTCCGGTGCGGTGGCGGCGGGCATGAGTCGCCTGGGCTGGACATCCCGCCCGAGTGCCATCCATGAGCTGCAGGCTGCTGCCGCAGTGGGGCAGATGGGGTTGGTGCAGGCCTGGGAGTCCAGTTTCGCCGAGCACGGCAAGCACACCGCGCAGGTGCTGCTGACTCATGACGACCTGTCGGACCGCAAGCGCTACCTGAATGCGCGCAGCACTCTGCGCACCCTGGTGGAGCTCGGCACCATTCCGGTGATCAACGAGAACGATACTGTGGTCACCGACGAGATCCGTTTCGGTGACAACGACACCCTGGCGGCGCTGGTGGCCAACCTGGTCGAGGCCGATCTGCTGGTGATTCTCACCGATCGCGACGGCATGTTCGATGCCGACCCGCGACACAATCCCGATGCTCAGCTGATTTTCGAGGCGCGCGCCGACGATCCGTCGCTGGATGCGGTGGCGGGCGGTACCGGCGGTGCGCTGGGGCGCGGCGGCATGCAGACCAAGTTACGCGCGGCGCGGCTGGCGGCGCGCTCCGGTGCCTATACGGTGATCGTCGGTGGGCGTATCGAGCGTGTGCTCGACCGGCTCAAGGCGGGCGAGCGCCTGGGTACCCTGCTGGCGCCCGAGCGTGGCCTGCTGGCTGCGCGCAAGCAATGGCTGGCCGGCCATCTGCAGACCCGTGGCACTCTGGTGCTGGATGCGGGGGCGGTGAAGGCGCTGCTGGAGGATCGCAAGAGCCTGTTGCCGGTCGGGGTCAAGGAAGTGCAGGGCAGCTTCCGCCGTGGCGAGATGGTGGTCTGCGTGGCGCCGGATGGGCGCGAGATTGCCCGTGGCCTGGCCAACTACAGTGCGCTCGAGGCGCAGAAGATCGTTGGTCAGTCGTCGGACGCCATCGAGAAGTTGCTGGGCTATGTCGACGAGCCGG
>JBOFCR010000132.1:0-20033 GCA_051646165.1 Pseudomonas sp.
CGCGGCAGCCCTAGAGGTTGTCGAACTTCGACTTGGTGACCGAGTTGTTGACGTTGATCGCCGGGATTTTCAGGGTGCCGGCCTTGAGCATGTCGAGCAGGCGATGGACGCCGGTGGTGGTTTCCTCGGTCACGCCGTGGATCTTGTCCAGCATGGCCGGGAAGCGCTCGTGGATGATCTGGGTCAGGTCGCCGCCGTCGTCGAGGATCATGTTGGCGTCACATGGCTGACCGTCCTTGAGGATGGTCTGCTCGATGCACCACTCGTACTCTTCCTCGGTCTCGCCTTTCCAGGCGAATACCGGGATGCCGGCGGCGGCGATGGCGGCAGCGGCCTGGTCCTGGGTGGAGAAGATGTTGCAGGACGACCAGCGCACTTCAGCGCCCAGCGCGATCAGGGTCTCGATCAGTACGCCGGTCTGGATGGTCATGTGGATGCAGCCGATGATCTTGGCGCCTTTGAGCGGTTGCTCACCGGCGTACTTGCGACGCAGACCCATCAGGGCCGGCATTTCCGACTCGGCGATGATCAGCTCTTTGCGGCCCCAATCGGCCAGGGAAATGTCGGCGACTTTGAAATCGTTAAAAGACATGCAATAGCACTCCATTCGTTGTCTGCGAATGGGCGCCGTTGATGCGTATGGTTAACGCCCCATCCGAGCCTGACAGACAAAAACCGGGTTCGGATCAGCCGTTGGCAGAATCCCGAACAGGCTTGGTGCCTGCTGCAGCGCCCCTCGGACAGGTGGCGGGAGCGACCGGAACTGTGCCGGCCGCATGAAACCAGCAGATTATAGCCAGCTGCGCAGGCAAGCCCAAGGCTTTCTGCTGCTGCCTGATGGGGCGCAATTGTGCCGTATTGCGCCATTATGGTGCGTTTTATGGGTCCTGACCGCTCGGACAAGCTGTCGGGCGCTGGCCATGATCTTGCTTGATACTGGCATTGGCGACCGGTTTGGTTGCCCCTCTGCCCGGAGTCATCCCATGTCCCTTGCCCTTGTCTTCGACAGCCTGTTACGCATGCTGGGCATGCGCACCCTCAACCAGCAGTTCCTGTTCTCCTATGCCCTGATGTTCCTGCTCGCGGTTACCGCCTCGGTGGCGCTGTACCTGAGCATGTCGGTGTCGCCGGAGACCATCAATATCGCCGGCGCCCAGCGCATGCTCAGCCAGAAGATGACCAAGGAGGCGCTGCTGTTGCGTCAGGGGGCCAGCGAGCGCCAGGCGCTGGAGGCCACCATTGCTCAGTTCGATCAGGCCCATCGCGATCTGCTGGCCGGCAACCCGGCGCGCAACATCAGCGTGATCCACTCGCCGGCAATCCAGGCGCAGATGGCGCGGGTCGGCCAGTTGTGGAGTGCCTTCCGCCCGCGCCTGGAGCAGGCCGCGAGCGGTGGCGAGGCCGACCTGAGCGGGCTGGAAGCCGCCTCGGTGACCCTGCTCAAGGAGATGAATCAGGCAGTCGGGCTGATGGCCGCGCTCGCCGAGAGTTCGCAGCGCCGGCAGATGTGGCTGGCCTTCATCTGCGTGCTGGGCATCCTGGCGCTGGTGGTGCTCGGTCGCCAGTTCGGTCTCAGTCCGTTGATGCGCAACCTGCGCACGGTGGAGTCGGCGCTGACCCGGGTCGGTGCCGGCGACTTCACCGGCACCCTGCAGGGTGGCCAGGCGGACAACGAGGTCGGGCGCATCTTCGCCGGCTACAACCGCATGCAGGAGCAGGTGCGCGTGCTGCTGGCGCAGGTCAAGGAAAGCGGCGAGCGCACCCGTCACCACGTCGAGCGGGCGACCAGCGCCGCCGGCGCGGCGGGTGAGGACGTGCGCCAGCAGCACGAGGACCTGGACCAGGTGGCCACGGCGATGAACGAGATGAGCGCCACTGTGGCCGAGGTGGCCCGCCATGCGGTTGGCGCCGCCGACTCCGCGCGCGGTGCCGACGGCCACGCGCGCACCGGCCAGCAGGCGGTGCGGCGCAGCACCGAACTGATCGAGACGCTGACCGATCACCTGCAGCGTAGCGGCGGCCAGGTGCAGGCCCTGGAGACGGAAACCGCCGGGGTCGGCCAGGTGCTGGAGGTGATCACCGGCATCGCCCAGCAGACCAACCTGCTGGCGCTCAACGCCGCCATTGAGGCGGCGCGGGCCGGCGAGGCCGGGCGTGGTTTCGCGGTGGTCGCCGACGAGGTGCGCACCCTGGCCAGCCGTACACAGCAGTCCACCGGGGAGATCCAGAGCATCATCCAGCGCTTGCAGGAAGGCGCGCGCCAGGCTGTGACGTCCATGCAGCAGAGCGAGGACATGGCCCGCGAGAATCTGGCGCATATCGGCGAGGCCAACCGGGTGCTGGAGCACATAGTCGGCGCGGTCGACAGCATCAATGCGATGAACGCGCAGATTGCCACTGCTGCCGAGGAGCAGAGTCAGGTGGCGGCCGAGATCGACCAGCGCATCACCCATATCTCCAGCCTGGCCGAGCGCAGCCACGGCGATGCCGACAAGGTGGTCGAGGCCAGCACGCAGATCCAGGCCGAGGTGCGCCAGCTCAACGAGCATCTCGGGCGCTTCCGTACTTGAGGCCGATGCTGTCCCGCGTGGGCCGTTGACGCTGGCGGGGTGATTACCGGGCGTCGCCCGGGTGGCGCTGCGACAATGCGCTACTTGGCCGGCGCCGGGCGAGTGGCGATACTGGCGGCCCTTTTCGCCCCGTGCGGTGTCGGTTCGCCATGAAGTTGAAAGTCCTGTTGTGCTGCTGTGTCCTGCTCACCGCCTGTGGTGGCGTCGATCCGAACTCGCCACTGGGCCAGCGTCAGGCGATCTTCAAGCAGATGCTCAACAGTAGCGAAGAGCTGGGCGGCATGCTGCGCGGTCGGGTGCCCTTCGACGGTGCCCGCTTCGCCACGGGTGCCAAACAGCTCGACGAACTGGCGCACCAGCCCTGGCAGCACTTTCCGCAGGTGCGCGAGGAAGATGGCGGCAGCGATGCGCGCGACGAGGTGTGGCAGCGTCAGGAGCGTTTCCAGCAACTGGCCCGCGAGCTGGAGGCCGCTACCGGCGCTCTGGCTACCGGCAGTGCGCAACCCGTGCTGAAGGCCGAGAGCCTGGCGCCGCTGGTGCAGCGTGTCGAGGATGGCTGCGAAGGTTGCCACAAGGAATTCCGCGTCTACTGAGCCGCCTGCCTTGCGCTCTTTGTAGGAGCCAGCTTGCTGGCGATGCTTTTGTGCGGACATGGATCGCCAGCAAGCTGGCTCCTACAAAAGCCGGGCGGCTAGAAGCCTTGCACGCCGGCTGCATGCAGGTGCTGGCGCAGGGCCTGGACTTCCGGGTGCTGGAAGAACGCCACCAACTGCCGGGCACGGGTTGCGCCGATGCCGTTGAAGCCATCCCATTGCTGCGCATCGCGGGCAGCCAGGCTATCCCAGTCGCCCTCCAGTGGGGCCGCGCCGCTAGGCGGCAGGCCCAGGGCTTTGAGCCACTGGGTAAACGAGCGCTGCCGGGCGCTGGCAAAACTCTGTTGCAGATTGCTGGCGCTGCGTGCGGCGAAACCGGGCGTGGCGGCCAGTTCCTGCTGGCTCAGCTCCAGCCAGTCGAGCAGGCCGTCGAGCTTGCCGGCCGATTGCAGCTTGTCCCAGGTGCCCGCGCCGACGCCCGGCAGGCGCAGCCCCTGCTTGCCGCTGAGCCAGACCAGGCGGGCGCGGAACTGGCTTTCGCAGCCCGGTGTGGCGCGCCAGCAGCTCAGTGAGTGGTAGTCGGCGGGTTCGGGTATATCGATGGTGAGCCGCTCGGCGCTGCGCCAGACCACGCTATCCAGCCGGGCAATGGTCAGCCCGGCGAGGGCGATGGCCACCTGATCGCAGGGGCGCGCATCGAGTGCCTGCCAGCGGGGTAGTGAGCCGAGGCTGACGCGGCGGATGGTGCGCCCGTCCAGCTGCACCGGCTGCAGCTGCAGCACCGGGGTGATGCGGCCGCTGCGGCCGATAGTGAATTGCACCGCGCGTACTTCCGTCAGCGCCTGGGCGACCGGGTATTTCCAGGCCGCAGCCCATTGCGGCGGCTCGGCGCTCCAGCTGCTGCCGGGCGGGCGCTGGCCCTGGCGCAGCACCACGCCATCGCTGGCGAAGGGCAGCGGGTTGCGATACCAGTGTTCGCGCTGCTGGCGGGCCGCGGTCAGATCGCCGATCGGCAGGGTGGCGGCAACGCTGTCGGCGAAACCGAGGCGCTGCAGGCCGCTCAGGCGTTCGGCCATGGCCTCCAGGCCATTCGGCCAGTCCCAGACGAACAGGCCGATCTGTGCCGCCGTCTGACTATCCAGATGATTACGCGCCAGGGCACCGGCCACTTTGCCGCGTGCGCCCGCGCCGCCGTCGCGGGCCTGCACATGGCCGGGCAGGCGCCAGTACAGCTCACCCTGCAGGATCAGTTCGCCGCTGTGCGCCAGCTGTTGCGGGATGGCCGCGATCAGACGCGCCTGGGCAGTCCAGTCCTGGCCAAACTGGCCGTCGCCGCGGCTGAGGGCCTGCTGCAACTGGCCGTCCCGATAGCGCAGGGTCACGGCCACGCCATCGACCTTGGGCTGGATCCACAGATCGTCACGACTGGCCAGCCACTGCTGCACAGCCGTTTCGTCACGCAGCTTGTGCAGCCCGGTCTGCGCCACGGGCAAGCGTACTTCGCCAGCCGCGCCTTGCAGCGGATTGGCCGGCGCCGGGGCCTGCCCGGGAAAGCACGCCTGCCAGTCGTCCAGGCGCTGGCGGGCCTGGTCGTAGAGTTCATCGCTGATCGGCGACTGGCTCTGGCGGTGATAGGCGGCATCCCACTCGGCGATCTGCGCGCTCAGGCTGGTGAGCTTGCTCCGGGCGCGTTCGGCGGGCCAGTCGGGGCAGGGGGCGGCGAGGGAATCGAGGGCGAGCGGAAACAGCGACAACGCGATCCAGCGTGGCATATGAGCATCCTTGCTCGGTGGTGACCGTGGCTAGCCTAGTCGCCCGCTGGCAAGCCTGCTGGTCGCCGGGCAGGCGGGTGCTGCCCGCGTGACCTGGTCGCGGGTTTCACCCGCCCTGCCAATGGCTCGCCCAACAAAAAGCCCCGCATCAGGCGGGGCTTTTTGCATTACCGGGAAACCTTACAGGCCGGCAGCGGCGCGCAGGTCGGCGACCTTGTCGGTCTTTTCCCAGGTGAAGGTGCTGAAGGTGTCGTTGCCGACGGTCTTCTGCTGCGGGGTGCGGCCGAAGTGACCGTAGGCCGCAGTTTCGCGGTACATCGGGTGCAGCAGGTCGAGCATCTTGGTGATGGCATACGGACGCAGGTCGAACACTTCACGCACCAGCTGGATGATCTTGTCTTCGGCGATCTTGTGGGTGCCGAAGGTGTTGATCGAGATGGAGGTCGGCTGGGCCACGCCGATGGCGTAGGACACCTGGATCTCGCAGCGGTCGGCCAGGCCGGCGGCAACGATGTTCTTGGCGACATAACGGCCAGCGTAGGCGGCCGAACGGTCGACCTTGGATGGGTCCTTGCCGGAGAAGGCGCCGCCGCCGTGACGGGCCATGCCGCCGTAGCTGTCGACGATGATCTTGCGGCCGGTCAGGCCGCAGTCGCCCACCGGGCCACCGATCACGAAGTTACCGGTCGGGTTGATGTGGAACTGGGTGTCCTTGTGCAGCAGTTCGGCTGGCAGGGCGTGCTTGATGATCAGCTCCATCACGCCTTCACGCAGGTCGGCCAGCGACACTTCCGGGTTGTGCTGGGTGGACAGCACCACGGCGTCGATGCCGACCACTTTGCCGTTTTCGTACTGGCAGGTGACCTGGGACTTGGCGTCCGGGCGCAGCCAGGTCAGCAGACCGGACTTGCGGGCTTCGGCCTGGCGCTCGACCAGGGCGTGGGAGAAGCGGATCGGTGCCGGCATCAGCACGTCAGTCTCGTTGCTGGCGTAGCCGAACATCAGGCCCTGGTCGCCGGCGCCCTGGTCTTCCGGCTTGGCGCGGTCGACACCCTGATTGATGTCCGGGGACTGCTTGCCAATGATGTTCATCACGCCGCAGGTGGCGCCGTCGAAGCCGACTTCGGAGCTGGTGTAGCCGATGTCGCAGATGACGTCGCGGACGATCTGCTCGAGGTCGACCCAGGCGCTGGTGGTGACTTCGCCGGCGACGATGGCAACGCCGGTCTTGACCAGGGTTTCCACGGCCACGCGGGCGTGTTTGTCCTGGGTGATGATGGCGTCGAGGACGGCATCGGAAATCTGGTCGGCGATCTTGTCCGGGTGGCCTTCGGACACGGATTCGGAGGTAAACAGGGAGTATTCGCTCATTTCAAAATCCTATTCATACCTGAGTTTGCTTCGCATCCGGCTTGGCAAAGTGCCGTACCTGAATCTGAAAGCCGTTCTTGAGGCCCACATAGAGGCTCTCGCCGGGCGTGAGCCCCGCGGCATCGGCCCAACGGGCCAAATCTTCCTGTTCAAAGCCCAGCCAGAGATCGCCGCAGGCCGTCCTGGCCCAACTCTGGTCATGGCTGCACAACTCGGTGATCAGCAGGCTGCCGGCTGGTTGAACCAGGCGCGCCAACTGTTTCAGCGCTTCGGCCGGGGCGGCGAAATGGTGCAGGACCATGTTCACCACCACGCAGTCGGCGGCGCCGATTTCATCATTCAGAGCATCGGCGAGCTGCAGCTCGACATTGCCCAATTGTTCTTCGTCACAGCGCTGGCGCGCCAGCTCCAGCATCGCCGCGCTGTTGTCCAGCGCGGTGACCTGGCTGAAGCGGCGGGCCAGCTCGGGCAGGAAACCGCCGTCACCGGGGCCGACTTCCAGCGCGGTGGCTTGGTGCGCGAAGCCCAGCGCATCGAGCAGGGCCAGCACGCTGTCGCGGTACTGCGGCAGGCCGGCGATCAGGTCCTGCTGGGCCTGGAACTTGTCTGCCGTCTTGGCGAAAAAGTCGCGGCTGGCGGCGGCGCGTTGCCCATGCACGGCGGCGATACGCTGTTGCACGTCATCCGGCAGCTGCAGCTCTTCGACTTCCTGCAGCAGCGCCCCGTGCAGGGCGCCGCCGAGCAACTCGATCTGCGGCAAGGCGCGGCGGTAGAACACCGCATTACCTTCGCGACGAGTAGCCACCAGGCCGGCCTGGGCCAGTACCTTGAGGTGGTGGCTCATGCCCGACTGGCCGATGGCGAAGATCTGCGCCAGCTCCAGTACACCGAACGAGTCGTTGGCCAGCGCGCGCAGCACGTTCAGGCGCAGCGGATCGCCGCCGGCCTTGCACAGGGCGGCGAGCTCATCGGCTGGCTCGAAACGGAGCTGGGGTACGCGCATATTCATAAGGGCCGCAGTCTAGTCGGTCATTTTTCATCCAGCAATATCAATATCAAAACTTTTTGATATTGCCTCGTGAGCGCGTCCACCTGCAGCTTTCGTCGATCTTTCATTGCCCCACAGCGCCTGGCTGGGCGAAAATGCGCGCCTTTTTCCGCCTCTTCATTTAGCAACAGTCCTTCCCAGGAGATTCAACGATGTCCAGCCGTCGTGAGCGTGCCAATGCCATTCGTGCCCTCAGCATGGATGCTGTGCAGAAAGCCAACAGCGGCCACCCGGGTGCCCCCATGGGCATGGCGGACATCGCCGAAGTGCTGTGGCGCGACTATATGCAGCACAATCCGAGCAACCCGAACTGGGCCGACCGCGACCGCTTCGTGCTGTCCAACGGCCACGGCTCGATGCTGATCTACTCGCTGCTGCACCTGACCGGCTACGACCTGGCCATCGATGACCTCAAGCAGTTCCGCCAACTGCACAGCCGCACCCCGGGCCACCCGGAATACGGCTACACCCCTGGCGTGGAGACCACCACCGGCCCGCTGGGTCAGGGCATCGCCAACGCCGTCGGCTTCGCCATTGCCGAAAAAGTGCTGGGCGCGCAGTTCAACCGTCCGGGCCATGACGTGGTTAATCACCACACCTACGCCTTCCTCGGCGACGGCTGCATGATGGAAGGCATCAGCCACGAAGTCTGCTCGCTGGCCGGCACCCTGGGCCTGGGCAAGCTGATCGCCTTCTACGACGACAACGGCATCTCCATCGACGGCGAAGTGCATGGCTGGTTCACCGACGACACCCCGGCACGCTTCGAAGCCTACGGCTGGCAGGTGATCCGCAATGTCGACGGGCATGACGCCGACGAGATCAAGACCGCCATCGAGACCGCGCGCAAGTCCAGCGACCGTCCGACCCTGATCTGCTGCAAGACCATCATCGGCTTCGGTTCGCCGAACAAGCAGGGCAAGGAAGAGTGCCACGGTGCCGCGCTGGGCAACGATGAGATCGCCCTGACCCGCGCCGCGTTGGGCTGGAACCACGGCCCGTTCGAAATCCCGGCTGATATCTATGCCGAGTGGGACGCCAAGCAAGCCGGCGCCGCCCGTGAAGCCGCCTGGAACGACAAGTTCGCCGCCTACGCCGCTGCGCACCCTGAACTGGCCGCCGAGCTCAAACGTCGCCTGGCTGGCGAGCTGCCGGCCGACTTCGCCGAGAAGTCCGCGGCCTACGTCGCCGATGTGGCCGCCAAGGGCGAGACCATCGCCAGCCGCAAGGCCAGCCAGAATGCGCTGAACGCCTTCGGCCCGCTGCTGCCGGAGTTCCTCGGCGGTTCCGCCGACCTGGCCGGTTCCAACCTGACCCTGTGGAAAGGCTGCAAGGGCGTGGAAGCGGGCGATGCCGCCGGCAACTACCTGTTCTACGGCGTGCGCGAGTTCGGCATGAGCGCGATCATGAATGGCATCGCCCTGCACGGTGGTTTCATCCCGTACGGCGCGACCTTCCTGATCTTCATGGAATACGCCCGTAACGCCGTGCGCATGGCTTCGCTGATGAAGCAGCGCGTGCTGTTCGTGTTCACCCACGATTCCATCGGCCTGGGCGAAGACGGCCCGACCCACCAGCCGATCGAGCAGCTGGCCAGCTTGCGTGGCACGCCGAACCTGGACACCTGGCGCCCAGCCGACGCGGTGGAATCCGCGGTGGCCTGGAAGTACGCCATCGAGCGTGCCGACGGCCCGTCCGCGCTGATCTTCAGCCGCCAGAACCTGCCGCACCAGGCGCGCGACGCCCAGCAGCTGGCCGACGTGGCTCGCGGTGCCTACGTGCTCAAGGACTGCGCCGGCGAGCCGGAATTGATCCTGATCGCCACCGGATCGGAAGTCGGCCTGGCCGTGCAGGCTTACGACAAGCTGAGCGAGCAGGGCAAAAAGGTGCGCGTGGTGTCGATGCCGTCGACCAGCGTGTTCGACCAGCAGGACGCCGGCTACAAGCAGGACGTGCTGCCGCTGCAAGTCAGCGCGCGCATTGCCATCGAGGCCTCCCACGTGGACTTCTGGTACAAGTACGTGGGCCTGGAGGGGCGCATCATCGGCATGACCACCTTCGGTGAGTCCGCCCCGGCACCGGCGCTGTTCGAGGAGTTCGGCTTCACCGTCGACAACATCCTGGAAACCGCCGCCGATCTGCTGGACGCCTGACTGCCTGTGTAGGAGCGAGCTTGCTCGCGATGCTCAAACATTGATCGCGAGCAAGCTCGCTCCTACAGGTTGATCGGATTCGTGCCAAACATGCCCAACGCCAAGCGCCCCTATAAAGTCGCCCTCAACGGATACGGCCGTATCGGTCGTTGCGTGCTGCGCGCCTTGCACGAGCGCGGCGCCGCGGCCGGTTTCGAGATCGTCGCGCTGAACGACCTGGCCGACCAGGCCAGCATCGAATACCTGACCCGCTTCGACTCCACCCACGGCCGTTTCCCCGGCGAGGTGAAGGTCGACGGTGATTGCCTGCATATCAATGGCGACTGCGTGAAAGTGCTGCGCCAGGCCACGCCGGAAGGCGTCGACTGGGCCGCGCTGGATATCGACCTGGTGCTGGAATGCTCCGGCGTCTATCACAGCCGCGCCGATGCCGGGCGCTTCCTGGCTGCCGGTGCGCCGCGCGTGCTGTTCTCCCAGCCGATGGCCAGCGAGGCCGATATCGACGCCACCATCGTCTACGGGGTCAACCAGCAGCAGCTGACCGGCCGCGAGACCCTGGTATCGAACGCCTCCTGCACCACCAACTGCGGGGTGCCGCTGCTCAAGTTGCTCAACGAGGCGGTGGGCCTGGAGTACGCCTCCATCACCACCATCCACTCGGCGATGAATGACCAGCCGGTGATCGACGCCTACCACCACGAAGACCTGCGCCGCACGCGCTCGGCTTTCCAGTCGGTGATTCCGGTATCGACCGGCCTGGCGCGCGGTATCGAACGCCTGCTGCCGGAACTTGCCGGGCGCATCCAGGCCAAAGCCATTCGCGTGCCGACGGTCAACGTGTCGTGCCTGGACATCACCTTGCAGACCGCCCGCGACACCTCGGCCGAAGAGATCAACCGGGTGCTACGTCAGGCCGCCGAAAGCGGGCCGCTCAAGGGCCTGCTGGCCTACACCGAGCTACCGCACGCCAGCTGTGATTTCAACCACGACGCCCATTCGGCGATTGTCGATGGCAGCCAGACCCGCGTGTCCGGCCCGCGCCTGGTCAATCTGCTGGCCTGGTTCGACAACGAGTGGGGTTTTGCCAACCGCATGCTCGACGTTGCTCAACATTTTCTCGATGTTTCCGCCTGTTCCACCGAACAGAAAGCCATTAACCAGCCCCTTGTGAAGGACTGACCATGACTGTTTTGAAGATGACCGACCTCGACCTCGCCGGTAAGCGCGTGCTGATCCGCGAAGACCTCAACGTCCCGGTGAAGGACGGCGTGGTGAAGAGCGACGCGCGCATCCTCGCTTCCCTGCCGACTATCAAGCTGGCCCTGGAGAAGGGCGCGGCAGTCATGGTCTGCTCGCACCTGGGTCGCCCGACCGAAGGTGAGTTCAGCGAAGAGAACAGCCTGGCACCGGTCGCCGCCTACCTGAGCAAGGCTCTGGGCCGCGACGTACCGCTGGTGAAGGACTACCTGGGCGGCGTCGAGGTCAAGGCCGGCGAAGTCGTGCTGTTCGAGAACGTACGCTTCAACAAGGGCGAGAAAAAGAACGCCGACGAGCTGGCCCAGCAATACGCCGCCCTGTGCGACGTGTTCGTGATGGACGCCTTCGGCACCGCGCACCGCGCCGAGGGTTCGACCCATGGCGTGGCCAAGTTCGCCAAGGTCGCCGCGGCCGGCCCGCTGCTGGCCGCCGAGTTGGACGCCCTGGGCAAGGCCCTGGGGGCACCGGCGCGCCCGATGCTGGCCATCGTTGCTGGCTCCAAGGTGTCGACCAAGCTCGACGTGCTCAACAGCCTGGCCGAGATCTGCGACCAGCTGATCGTCGGCGGCGGCATCGCCAACACCTTCCTCGCGGCCGCAGGCTACCCGGTCGGCAAGTCGCTGCATGAAGCCGACCTGCTGGACACCGCCAAGGCCATCGCGGCCAAGGTCAGCGTGCCGCTGCCGGTGGACGTGGTGGTGGCCAAGGCTTTCGCCGAAGACGCCGAAGCTACTGTCAAGCTGATCGCCGACGTGGCCGAGGACGACATGATCCTCGACATCGGCCCGCAGACTGCCGTGCAGTTCGCCGAAATGCTCAAGGCCTCGCAGACCATTCTGTGGAACGGTCCGGTTGGTGTGTTCGAATTCGACCAGTTCGGTAACGGTACCAAGGTACTGGCCCAGGCCATCGCCGAAAGCTCGGCGTTCTCTATCGCTGGCGGTGGCGACACCCTGGCGGCCATCGACAAATATGGCGTGGGCGCGCAGATTTCCTACATTTCCACTGGCGGTGGCGCGTTCCTCGAATTTGTCGAAGGCAAAGTGCTGCCAGCCGTTGCGGTGCTGGAAGAGCGCGCCAAGTAATAGCCCGCCCAGGGTTCCTACGTGCTTGGAGGGTTGGCAATGTTGAAACAAGGATGCATCACCCTGGCCCTGACCGCCCTGCTGGGTGGCTGCGCCAGCCAGCCGGCACCCAGCGACGAGTGGGCCCGCTGGGTCTGCGACAGCCAGGTCGAAGTGCTCTGGCGCTTCGCCGACAGCAGTCGTGAGGCGGTCGACCTGCGCCTGGGTGGCGACGATATTGCCCATCGCCTCAAGCTGGAGCCCGCCGGCTCCGGCGCGCTGTACAGCGACGGCAGGCTGGCCTTCCATACCAAGGGTGAGGAAGGCCTGGTGTACCGGGTAGCCGGAGACGACCTGATCGGGCGCGGCTGCAAGGCGCAGTAAACCAATACCTGGGACGAGGGCAGCCCCCTTATCCCGTGAAACTTGAACATGGCCCGTCCCTGCGGCAGGCTTGCACAATTAACGACCCTGATTGGGAGCTTCACAGATGGCACTTATCAGCATGCGCCAGATGCTCGACCACGCCGCCGAATTCGGCTACGGCGTACCGGCCTTCAACGTCAACAACCTCGAGCAGATGCGCGCGATCATGGAAGCGGCCGACAAGACCGACTCCCCGGTGATCGTCCAGGCCTCCGCCGGTGCCCGCAAATATGCTGGCGCCCCCTTCCTGCGCCACCTGATCCTGGCCGCCATCGAAGAATTCCCGCATATCCCGGTGTGCATGCACCAGGACCACGGCACCAGCCCTGACGTGTGCCAGCGCTCGATCCAGCTGGGCTTCAGCTCGGTGATGATGGACGGCTCGCTGAAAGAAGACGGCAAGACCCCGGCCGACTACGACTACAACGTGCGCGTCACCCAGCAGACCGTGGCGTTCGCCCACGCCTGCGGCGTGTCGGTAGAAGGCGAGCTGGGCTGCCTGGGCAGCCTGGAAACCGGCATGGCCGGTGAAGAAGACGGCGTTGGCGCCGAAGGCGTACTGGACCACAGCCAGATGCTGACCGATCCGGAAGAAGCCGCCGACTTCGTCAAGCGCACCCAGGTCGATGCCCTGGCTATCGCCATCGGCACCAGCCACGGCGCCTACAAGTTCACCAAACCGCCGACCGGTGACATCCTCGCCATCGACCGCATCAAGGAAATCCACAAGCGCATCCCCAACACCCACCTGGTGATGCACGGTTCTTCCTCGGTGCCGCAGGACTGGCTGGCGATCATCAACCAGTACGGCGGCGACATCAAAGAAACCTACGGCGTGCCGGTTGAAGAAATCGTCGAAGGCATCAAGTACGGCGTGCGCAAGGTCAACATCGACACCGACCTGCGCCTGGCGTCCACCGGTGCCATGCGCCGCCTGATGGCCACCAACCCGAGCGAGTTCGACCCGCGCAAGTTCTTCGGCGCCACCGTGACCGCCATGCGCGACATCTGCATCGCCCGCTACGAAGCCTTCGGCACCGCCGGCAATGCCTCGAAGATCAAGCCGATCTCCCTGGAAGGCATGTTCCAGCGCTACGCCAAGGGTGAGCTGGCCGCCAAGGTCAACTGAAGCCACCTGCTGCACCGAAAGCCCCGCTCTGCGGGGCTTTTGTTTATCGGGGGGAAGACCATGCCACCTATCGTTCGAGGCGCACTTGGCGCCGCCGTGCTGGCCCTGGCCGGTTGCGCCCAGCAGCCCGGAATCGACGCGCCTGTAACGGGCCCAGTGGCTGCACAGACACACAGCGATCCGCAGCGTTGCGCCACGCAGGCCGAATGCACCACCAAGACCGCGCGCACCCTGTTGTTCGTCTTCGACTATGCCGCCGCCGGCGGCGCCCTGGTGCAACGCCAGGAGCGCCTGCTGTTCACTCCGGCGGATGCGCCGCGTGGTGAGTGGCCGGCCATCTATATTCGCCTGGCTGAGCCCATGGCCGGGCATTTCGACTTCAATGCCGAGTGCCAGGCGCAGAGTTGCCGTTACCGTGCCGTGCAGCTGCTGCAGGTCTATCGTGACTATCTGGATGGCAAGCCCGGCGCGCTGGCCCGGCCCTAGATCACACCTTGCTTCCCGACCGGCCGTAACCCGCTGCGGATCCCTGATCTAGGACGATCGTGCATCACGTTCGTCTGATAAAAGCCTGCGTTGCTCGTCTCGCCATCAAGCCAGTGGTATCGATCCCGATACAGTGGCATATCCATCTAGGCTATTTGCAGGAGCGCCCTGAAAGAAGGATAAAGGCCGCCGCTTCAGTGCGGCACAAGCCGGCAGGTGGTGCGGTGTGCAGACATCCACCGGGGAAATCGCAGATCGAGAGCCAGGAGTGAACATGAGTTCGCTTAAAACAATTCAGGCCCGTTACACCCTTATCTTCATTGCCTTCATCACCCTCATCATCGTGCTGACCGAGGAAGGCATCCGCCACTTCATTACGCCGCAGCTGAAAGCCTCGGAAGAGCAGTTGGTGCTGACCAAGGTCAACACCATCTCGGCGAAGATCCTCTTCGAGCTGGCCAAGGTCGAGGCGCAATCGCGCAGCATCACCCAGACCATCCCGTTGCTCGACAGCGACGCCATCGACACCGTGGTGCCTGGCCTGGTCGACCAGTACGGCGATCCCAAGGTGTTTGGCGGCGGCATCTGGCCGCTGCCGCAGAAGCGCTCCGAGCGCGACAAGCACAGCACCTTCTTCCACCGCGATGCCAGCGGCAGGATGACGGTGAACACTTACTGGAACTCCGACGCCGCACCCAACTACTACGAGCAGCCCTGGCACCGTGCCGGTCAGCAGGCGCCGGCCGGCCATTGCGCCTGGGCCGCGGCCTACAAGGACGATGCCAGTGCCCAGCCGCGCACCAACTGCGCCATGGCCATCAGCAAGGACGGCGCGCCGTTCGGCGTGTCGACCATCGACGTGACCCTGGGCTTCTTCAACAGCCTGGTGGCGGAGAAGGAGAAGGAAATCCAGGGCGAGGTGATGATCGTCGAGCCGGACGGCAAAATCCTCAGCAACCAGGCGCGTATTGGCGGCGAGATCGTGCTGAAGAACGTCTCCGAGCTGGCTCGCCAGTCGCTGTTCGTCAGCGAGATTCAGGAGGGGCTGGGCGCTATTGGCCGCCAGTCCCTGCTCAAGCACCAGTTCCAGGGTGAAGACGGCGCAGACTGGACCTTCTACCTGCAACCCATCGAGGGCACGCCCTGGCTGCTGGCTGCAGCGCTGCCGACGCACCTGCTCGCCGAGAACAGTGCCGGCGTGCTGAAGACCCTGGCTCTGCTGCAGATTCCCCTGGTGCTCCTGCTGCTGGCGGCGATGCTGTTTGCCGTGCGTCAGCTGATGCAGCGCTTGCAGGTACTGCGCGGCAACATCGACTCGCTGTCGGCTGGCGATGCCGACCTGACCCGGCGCATTGCGCTCAAGGGTGACGACGAAATGGATGCGGTGGGCCAGTCGGTCAACCGCTTCATCGCCTATCTGCAGAACATGATCGGTGACGTCACCCAGGCCTCGGCGGTGATCGCCGAAGAGCTGGGGCAACTGCAGCAGCAGTCGCGGCACAGCAACGAAGTGCTGACCCGGCATGCCGCCGAGACCGATCAGGCGGTTACCGCCATCACCGAGATGAGCTCCACCGCCGACACCGTGGCGCAGAGCGCGACCGAGACGGCCAGCTTCACCCGCGATGCCAACGACAAGGCCGAGCAGTCGCGCGTGGTGGTGGCCGAGGCCTCGACCAGCGTGCTGGCCCTGGTCGACGAGGTGGAAAGCGCCACCGCGCGCGTGCAGGAGATGCAGCAGGACGCCCAGCGCATCAACGACGTGCTCGGGGTGATCGGCGAGATTGCCGGGCAAACCAACCTGCTGGCACTCAATGCCGCCATCGAAGCCGCGCGGGCCGGCGAGCAGGGCCGTGGCTTCGCCGTGGTCGCCGATGAGGTGCGCGCCCTGGCCGGGCGTACCCAGCAGAGCACCTCGGAGATCAACGACATGCTCGGCAAGCTGCAGCAGGGCGTCAGCTCGGCCGTGCAGGCCATGGAGAAGACCAAGGCCAGCTGTCAGGCCACGGCGGACAAGACCGCACGGGTCAACGTCGGCCTCGACGACATGGCTTCCTCGGTGGGCCGCATCCACGACCTCAGCGCGCAGATCGCCACCGCCGCCGAGGAGCAGAGCGCGGTGACCGAGGAGATCAACCAGAACATGGTTGCCATCCGCCATATGGTCGACGACCTGGTCACCAGCGGGCAGCAGGCAGACAAGAGCACCGATGCGTTGCTGTCGTCCAACCGCCGCCTGGTGGAACTGGTCAACCGCTTCAAGGTGCGCTGACCGTTTGCCGCCGACGGCTGCCGAAAGGCACTCGTCGGCGGTTACACTGGTGCCATGACTACCCCTTTTAAGTACCTCCAGGGCTACCCGCCGCACCTGCAGCAGCAGGTGGTGCAGATGGTTGCCGAGGGTCGCCTGGGCGACTACCTGGCCAAGCGCTATCCGGATCGCCACCAGATCCAGAGCGACAAGGCGCTGTACGGCTACACCACCGAGCTCAAGCAGGAGTACCTGCGCAGCGCGCCGGGCATCGACAAGGTGCTCTACGACAACCGCCTCGACCTCACCCACCGTGCCCTCGGCCTGCACACGGCGGTGTCGCGGGTGCAGGGCGGCAAGCTCAAGGCGAAGAAGGAAATCCGCGTGGCCGCGCTGTTCAGGGACGCCGCGCCGGAGTTCCTCAACATGATCGTGGTGCACGAACTGGCGCACCTGAAAGAGGCCGAGCACAACAAGGCCTTCTACAAGCTGTGCCAGTACATGCTGCCGGACTATCACCAGCTGGAATTCGACCTGCGCCTGTACCTGACCTGGCGCGATCTGCAGGAGTAGGCTGGCTCACGCTTCATCGAGCTACCGAGCGCAGCCATTGCCGGATGGGCAGAGCCTCATCCACGCTGCATCCCGCTGCTGCTCTCCCGCTGCCCGCGTCGTTGAGCGAAAAATGAACGCTTTCCTGCAAGCCGCTCCGTTCGGGCCTTGCAGCCGACCATCACAAGGTTATCCACAGATCCATCCCCGATCTTTGTGTACAACCTATTGATTGAAATGCACTTTTTGCGAGTGTGACCAGTGGACTGGAGCGCTGCCCCGAGGCGGGCCATAGTGAAGGAATCCCTTGCAGGAGAGTCCCGCCATGAGCAGTGCCACGTTCACTCCAGAGCAACTGAGCGGCTTCAGCCCCATGGACTTCCTCACCCCTGGCTACCGGCAGCAGCTGCATGCCAGCCTGAAATACCTGCAGCGCCCAGCCGGCACCCAGTTGCTGCTCAAGGGCGAGCGTTCGCTGGCGCAGTACTACCTGCTCGAAGGCAAGGTGGCGATGGATGCCGGGCATGCCAGGCAGACCTTCGAGGGCGGCTCCTCGCAGGCGCACATGCCGCTCAATGGCAGCCAGCCCAACCCGGCCACGGTCAAGGCGCTGACCGATGTGCAGCTGTTCGCCGTCGAACACCAGTTGCTCGAACGCCTGCTCGGCTGGAGCCAGGAGGCCGCCTGCCAGGTGAGTAGCCTGGGCGACGGGCCTGATGAGCAAGGCGACAATGACGAGGACTGGCTGGTGCGCCTGCTCGGTTCGCCGCTGTTCGGCCGCCTGGCGCCCTCGCACCTGCATGCCCTGCTGGCGCGCTTCGAGTACCTGCCGGTGCCGGCCGGGCAGACCGTGGTGCAGTATGGCGAGCCGGGCGAGCACTTCTATGTGATCAAGCGCGGCCGTGCGCGGGTCGAGCTGCCCCACGCCTACCGCGAGCAACCGACCCAGGTGCTGGAAAGCGGCGACTTCTTTGGCGAGGAAGCGCTGGTCAGCGGCGCCGTGCGTTCGGCCAGCGTGATCATGCTCGAGGATGGCGAACTGGCGCGCCTGCAGCGCGAGCTGTTCGTCGAACTGGTGCGGCCAACCCTGATTCCGCGGCTTGGCCAGGAAGAGCTGGCGCAGCTTAGCCACGCCGGCCAGCGCAAGTACCTGCTGCTGGATGTGCGCCTGGCCCTGGAGTACCGCCTGGGGCACTTGCCGGAAAGCCTCAACCTGCCGGTGGCCAACCTGCGCACCCATGCCGATGGCCTGGATCGCGCCACCTGCTACGTGGTCACCCCGGAGGGCGGCATTCGCAGCGAACTGGCGGTGCACCTGCTCAACCAGCTGGGTTTCGACGCCTATCTACTCGGTGATGCTGCGGCCGAGCAGGCGTAAGCACCTGTTTACGATCTTTGCCAATCAGGCTAACGCCGTAGGTTGGGTTGAGGAGCAGCGCGACGAAGCCCAACGAGGCCTGCGCTGGAGCTGTTGGGCTTCGCTGCGCTCAACGCCAACCTACGGGAGTTGCCTGATCTGCGGCCGATCCATGCCTGGCAAAACCCATGCAGCCCAGCGGGGTATGCGCAGGTTGCGTGGCTTCGCTGCTGGGTTACGCCGCCGCCAACCCAGTCGCCAGGCTGCACAGCCTGCTGGCGGCTAACCCAGCCTACGTTTCGAGGCTGGGGCGCCATGAAGAACCCGAAAAGAGTGTGGACAGGTTCTGAGGGCGCTGGATGTTCCCGGCGGTGCGTTGTTCTGTTCCGCGATTGCTCCCGGCGGCTGGCGCGGGGCAGGCGGGGAGCCAGCGGCACCCGGGCCCGGCGAGTCACTGTGCGCGCAGAATTGCCCAGCGCTCTTTGCCGGCGCTCACCTCATCGCCCACGCCCAGGCCGAGCAATTGTTGGCCCAGCGGCGCGCGCGGGGTGATCAGCATGATCTCGCCATCTTCGCCGGGTAGCTTCAGGCCGGCGCCATCCGGGCCGAGCAGCAGGCACTGGCGGCGGCCGTCGGCGGCTTGCAGCCACACCTGCGTGCCGAGCTGAATGCCCAGTTCCTCGTCGTATTCGCGGATCTGCAGGTTGCGCCAGGCCGCCAGCGCCTGGCGGATTTCCTCGACCCGGCGCGATTGCCCGGCGGCCAGGTAGGAAGCCTCCAGGCCACGGGTGTCGTACTTGTTTTCGGCCTTGCTCTCTGCGTCGGTGGCCGCCTGGTGAGCGGCCTGCGCGGCGCGGATGAGCAGGGCCAGGTCGGCTTCCAGGCGTTCGCAGACCTGCTGCTGCAGTTGTTGCTTGTTCATTGGACAAGGCGGGGCAGTGGATAGACGCGCAGGGTAACAGGCCGGCAGGTAGCGGTCGCCGCCCTGAGCGCTCTTCCCCCGGCACGTTGCCTGGCTTACCGTGGGCGCCTTTCCCGCCCGTGCAAGGATTACCGCGCATGACCACCTTCATCCGTTTCGCCCTGGCCAGCCCCTTGCCCGAGCAGGCCGTGATCGTGGCCCAGCACGAATACCTGCTCAAGGCGGTGACCTGCGACCAGCCGCTGCTGGTGATCCCGCTGCAGGGCTGCAAGCGCCTGCGCCAGGGCGACACCTGGCTGGACTGCGTGCCCGGGCAGTTCCTCATGCTGCACCATGCCCAGCAGATCGACGTGATCAACCAGCCCGCTCTCGGGGCGCCTTACCGCGCCCTGGCCATCGGCTTTCCCTGGCACCTGCTGGAGATCGCCCGCAGCCTGCTGAGCCGCCAGCCGCTGCCGAGCATCAGCCGCGATGGCATCAGCCTCGCGCCAGTGGCGCCGCTGGAGCCGGCCTTGCACAGCTATCTGGCCTGCGACCCGGGCGATGTGGTCGCCGTCGACCATGCCGCCCTGGGCCTGCTGCTGGCGCTGGCCCGGGCCGGTCATAGCGCCTACCTGCAGGCGCGCGATCCCTCCCTGGCGGCCCGCGCCCGCATGCTGATTGCCGCCGCGCCGGCGCGGCAGTGGAAATCCGCCGATCTGGAGGCCGCCTTCTGCATCAGCAGCGCCACCCTGCGCCGGCGTCTGCAGGAAGAGGGCAGCAGCTTTCGCACCTTGCTGCAGGAGGCGCGTCTGCACCATGGCCTGCTGCTGTTGCAGACCAGCCGCCGCTCGCTGAAGGCAGTGGCCGCCGCCTGTGGCTATGGCTCGCCGGACAGCTTCTCGCGGGCCTTCAGCCAGCGCTTTGGCCAGGAACCGGCGGCGATCGCCCAGCAGCGCGACTGAGCGATTGACCCGGCAAGTTGAGCGAATCGGTGCGCGCCAGCGCTCTAGAGTGAGGCTGTCCAACAGAGGAGAGTCACCATGCAGCGTATCCTGATCGCCGCTTTCTGTACCGCCATGGCCGCCAGCGCCCAGGCCTTC
>JBOFCR010000136.1:0-17650 GCA_051646165.1 Pseudomonas sp.
CAAGGCCTCGATCAAGGCCAAGGGCCCGGAATCGGTCGGTATGTTCGGCTCCGGGCAATGGACGATCTGGGAAGGCTACGCGGCCAACAAGCTGATGAAGGCCGGCTTCCGCTCCAACAACATCGACCCCAACGCGCGCCACTGCATGGCCTCGGCGGTGATGGGTTTCATGCGCACCTTCGGCATGGACGAGCCGATGGGCTGCTACGACGATATCGAAGCCACCGACACCTTCGTGCTGTGGGGCTCGAACATGGCCGAGATGCACCCGGTGCTATGGTCGCGGGTCACCGACCGCCGGCTCAGCGCGCCGCAGGTCAAGGTCGCCGTGCTGTCGACCTTCGAGCACCGCAGCTTCGACCTGGCCGACATCCCCATGGTGTTCAAGCCGCAGACCGACCTGATCATCCTCAACTACATCGCCAATCACATCATCCAGAGCGGCGCGGTGAACCAGGAGTTCATCGGCAAGCACGTCAAGTTCGCCCACGGCGCCGAGGACATCGGCTACGGCCTGCGCCCCACCGACCCGCTGGAGCAGAAGGCGAAGAACGCCGACAAGGCCAACACCTGGACCGACATCTCCTTCGCCCAGTTCGCCGACTACGTCAAACCCTACAGCCTGGAGCGTGCGGCCAAGGAGTCCGGAGTCAGCGCCGAGCGCCTGCAGAAGCTGGCCGAGCTGTACGCCGATCCCAAGCGCAAGGTCATGTCGTTCTGGACCATGGGCTTCAACCAACACACCCGCGGGGTCTGGGCCAACAACCTGATCTACAACATCCACCTGCTCACCGGGAAGATCAGCGAACCAGGCAACAGCCCCTTCTCCCTCACTGGCCAGCCTTCCGCCTGCGGCACCGCGCGCGAGGTCGGCACCTTCTCCCACCGCCTGCCGGCCGACCTGCTGGTGGCCAACCCGAAACACCGCGCCACCGCCGAGAAAATCTGGAAGCTGCCGGCCGGCACCATCCAGGAGAAACCCGGTTTCCACGCCGTGCAGCAGAGCCGCATGCTCAAGGACGGCGTGCTCAACGTGTACTGGACCCAGGTCAGCAACAACATGCAGGCCGGCCCCAACATCATGGGCGAGGTACTGCCCGGCTGGCGCAACCCGGACAACTTCGTGATCGTCTCCGACGTCTACCCCACCGTCTCGGCCCAGGCCGCCGACCTGATCCTGCCCAGCGCCATGTGGGTGGAGAAGGAAGGCGCCTACGGCAACGCCGAGCGGCGCACCCAGTTCTGGCATCAGCTGGTCAAGGCGCCGGGCGAGGCGCGCTCAGACCTGTGGCAGCTGGTGGAGTTTTCCAAGCGCTTCACCACCGACGAGGTGTGGCCAGCCGAGTTGCTGGCCAAGGCGCCTGAGCTCAAGGGCAAGACCTTGTACGAGGTGCTGTACAAGAACGGCCAGGTCGACGCCTTCGGCAGCGACCAGATCGCCGAGGGCTATGCCAACGAGGAAGCCAAGGCGTTCGGCTTCTATATCCAGAAAGGCCTGTTCGAAGAATACGCCGCCTTCGGCCGTGGCCACGGTCACGACCTGGCGCCGTTCGACGCTTACCACGAAGCCCGCGGCCTGCGCTGGCCGGTGGTGGAAGGCCAGGAAACCCGCTGGCGCTACCGCGAGGGCCACGATCCGTATGTGGCCAAGGGCAGCGGCGTGCAGTTCTACGGCTACCCGGACAAGAAGGCGATCATCTTCGCCCTGCCCTACGAGCCGCCAGCCGAGGCGCCGGATAAGGACTTCCCGTTCTGGCTGAGCACCGGCCGCGTGCTCGAACACTGGCACACCGGCAGCATGACCGCGCGCGTCCCCGAGCTGTACAAGGCGGTGCCCGACGCCCTGGTGTACATGCACCCGGACGATGCCGTGCAGCTCAAGCTGCGCCGTGGCAGCGAGGTGAAGGTAATCAGCCGGCGCGGCGAAATGCGCGCCCGAGTCGAGACCCGCGGGCGCAACAAGCCGCCGCAGGGCCTGGTGTTCGTGCCGTTCTTCGATGCCAACAAGCTGATCAACAAGGTCACCCTGGACGCCACCGACCCGATTTCCAAGCAGACCGACTACAAGAAATGCGCGGTCCGCATCGAACTGGTCAGCCTGGCCTGAGGAGACAGCCATGAAACGCATCACTGCCGCGCTCCTGGCCCTGTTGTGCAGCCTGCCGCTGCTGGCCGACGACCTCGCCTATCCACTCAACGCCCCGGCGCCGGACGGTCGCCGGCCCGGCGGCACCATCGCCGACGAGCTGCCCACCCCGGTGCTGCCCAACGACGAGAACAAGGACCTGCGCCGCGAGCGCAACTACCCCGAGCAGCCGCCGACCATCCCGCACAGCATTCGCGGCTACCTGATCGACATCAACAGCAACAAGTGCCTGACCTGCCACAGCCGCGCCAGCAGCGCGCGCACCCAGGCGCCGATGATCAGCATCACCCACTACATGGATCGCGACGGCCAGGCCCTGGCTGCGGTGGCGCCACGACGCTACTTCTGCACCCAGTGCCACGTGGTGCAGAAGGAGGTGCAGCCACTGGTGGGCAACACCTTCGAGAACATCGACCAGATACTCCAGCGCGATGCCGCCGGCACCTCGCCCAAGCCCTGAGGAGGCGACATGAAAGCATTGATCGTCTGGCTGCTGAGCTACTGGCATGTCCTGCGCAAGCCCAGCGTGCACTACAGCCTGGGCTTCTTGACCCTGTCCGGCTTCATCGCCGGGATCATCTTCTGGGGCGGTTTCAACACCGCCCTGGAGGCCACCAACACCGAGGCGTTCTGCATCTCCTGCCACGAGATGCGCGACAACGTGTACGTCGAACTCAAGGACACCATCCACTACACCAACCGCTCCGGCGTGCGTGCCACCTGCCCGGACTGTCACGTGCCGCACCAGTGGACCGACAAGATCGCGCGCAAGATGCAGGCCTCCAAGGAGGTGTGGGGCAAGATCTTCGGCACCATCAACACCCGCGACAAGTTCCTCGACCTGCGCCGCGAACTGGCCGAACACGAATGGGCCCGGCTCAAGGCCAACGACTCGCTGGAGTGCCGCAACTGCCACAACTTCGAGTTCATGGACTTCACCCGCCAGAGCAAGCGCGCCCAGCAGATGCATTCCACCGCCCTGGCTGCCGGCGAGGCCACCTGCATCGACTGCCACAAGGGCATCGCCCACCACCTGCCGGACATGAGCGGAGTAAAGGGCTGGCAGTGACGAGGCGTCGAACCAGTCGCCAGGCTTAGCGGGGGACAGCGCCGTCATATAGCGGTCATTCATCCGTCATATCGGCTACACGACAGCGGCCGAAACTGGCTCCATGAATGCCGCCTGCCTGCACATCGCCCTCGTCAGTGAAACCTTCCCGCCGGAAATCAACGGCGTGGCCAACACCCTAGGCCGCCTGTGCCAGGGCCTGCGCGAGCGCGGCCATCGCCTGCAGCTGGTGCGCCCGCGCCAGGCCGACGAAGCCCAGCCTGGCGATGACGACCTGCTGCTCACCCGCGGCTGGCCGCTGCCCGGCTACGCCGGCCTGCAGTGGGGCCAGTCGTCGCTGCACAAGCTGCTCAGGCGCTGGAAGCGCAACCGCCCGGATGTGCTGTATGTCGCCACCGAGGGGCCGCTCGGCCTGTCCGCCATTCGCGCCGCACGACGCCTGGGGATTCCGGTGGTCAGCGGCTTTCACACCAACTTCCAGCAGTACAGCGGCCACTACGGCCTGGGCCTGCTGACCCGCCTGCTCACCCAGTACCTGCGCTGGTTCCACAACCGCACGCGAATGACCCTGGTGCCCAGCCCCAGCCAGCGCCTGGAGCTGCAGCGACGCGGCTTCGAGCGCCTGGAGCTGCTGGCGCGCGGGGTCGACGGCCAGCTGTTCCACCCGGCGCGGCGCTGTAGTGAACTGCGCCAGCAGTGGGGCCTGGCCGATGACGACATCGCCGTGCTGCACGTCGGCCGCCTGGCGCCGGAGAAGAACCTGGCGCTGCTGGTCAGGGCCTTTCGCAGCCTGCAACAGAGCCGCCCCGGGCAACGCCTGAAGCTGGTACTGGTGGGCGACGGCCCCAGCCGCACGGAGCTGCAGGCGCAACTGCCGGAGGCCATCTTCTGCGGCCTGCAACGCGGCGAGGAGCTGGCCGCGCACTATGCCAGCGGCGACCTGTTCCTCTTCCCCAGCCTCTCGGAAACCTTCGGCAACGTGGTGCTCGAAGCCCTGGCCGCGGGCCTGGCCGTGGTCGCCTTCGACCAGGCCGCCGCCGCCCAGCACATCCGCCACGGCCACAACGGCGCACTGGCCATGCCCGGCGACGAGCTGGCCTTTATCGAGGCGGCGCAATGGCTGCTGGAAGATAGCGAAGCCCGCCGCCGGGTGCGCCTGAATGCCCGCCAGCACGCCGGCCGGCAAGGCTGGGCGGCGATAGTCGAGCAGTTCGAAACGCTGCTGCTACAGGCGCATACACCAGACCAGGCACCTGTGGCCTAAACAAAAACCCAGGCATAAAAAAGCCCCGGTGTGCCGGGGCTGGAAGTGGCGTGCCTAAGCACGCCAGGGGTAAAGCGCGGGAATCAGACCAGCTGTTTCAGGGCTTCGCGGCTGAACGGCAGGATGTCCTGCTCGCGGTTGTCGCGTACTTTCACCGCCCAGTCCGGATCGACCAGCAGGGCACGGCCCACGGCTACCAGGTCGAACTCCTGCTTGTTCAGGCGCTCCAGCAGGTTTTCCAGGCTGGCCGGCTCGGCGACCTTGTCGGTGTTGACCATGAACTGCAGGAACTCGCCATCCAGGCCAACGCTGCCCACGGTGATGGTCGGCTTGCCGGTCAGCTGGCGGGTCCAGCCGGCCAGGTTGAGGTCGGAACCTTCGAACTCCGGCTCCCAGAAACGGCGGGTCGAGCAGTGGAAAATGTCCACGCCAGCATCGGCCAGCGGCTTGAGGAAGGCAGCGAGTTCTTCCGAGGTCTGTACCAGGCGCGCGGTGTAGTCCTGCTGCTTCCACTGCGAGAAGCGGAAGATGATCGGGAAGTCCGGGCCGACGGCGGCGCGCACGGCCTGGATCAGTTCGATGGCGAAGCGCGAACGCTGGGCCAGGTCGCCACCATATTCGTCGGTGCGCTGGTTGCTGCCGGCCCAAAAGAACTGGTCGACCAGGTAGCCGTGGGCACCGTGGATTTCCACGCCGTCCATGCCGATAGCCTGGGCGTCGCGGGCAGCCTGGGCGAAAGCGGCGATGACGTCAGCGATGTCCTGCTTGGTCATGCCGTGCACGACCACGTTGCCGTCCTTGATCTTCTCGCTCGGGCCATAGCCCGGCACGCTGGCGTCCGGCTCGGTGCCGGCCTTGCGCACGTTACCCACGTGCCACAGCTGCGGAACGATCTTGCCGCCTTCAGCGTGTACCGCGTCGACCACCTGCTTCCAGCCGGCCAGGGCGTCTTCGCCGTAGAAGCGCGGCACATGCGGGTAGCCGTTGGCGGCCTTGTGGCCGACGGTGGTGCCTTCGGTGACGATCAGACCGACACCGGCGGCGGCGCGGCGACGGTAGTACTCGACGACCTGGGCGTTGGGCACGCCGCCCGGGGAGAAGGAACGGGTCATCGGCGCCATCACCACGCGGGTCGGCAACTCCAGGTTACCCAGGCGGAAGGGTTGGAACAGGGCTTGTGTCGGGGCGCTCATGAAGTCTCCTTGGGATCGGCCAGATGACCGGTCGTCTCGTTGAATGGCGGTTAAAAAATCAGGGCTGCAGCAGCAGCTCCAGGCGATGGATAAAGGCGTCGAGGCTCTGCGTGTTACCGCCGACCTTGAGGCGGGCCAGCACACCTTGCCAGGCATTGCTGATGAACACGGCGAGATTGCCGCAGTCTTCATCGGCGCGCAGTTCGCCGGCCTGGCGGGCCTGTTCCAGACACTGCTGGAGGATGTCCGCCGAAGCCTGCTGGATGCTTTCCACCTGCTGGCCGATGGCGGGCAGCAGCTCGGCCATTTCGAAGCTCAGGCTGCCGATGAAGCAGTGGTACTGGGCCTTGTCCTGACGCGAGAAATGCGCCTGCAGCTCGCGGTAGTACGCCAGGATGCGTGCCCGCGGGCTCAGCGCCGTGTTGCTCAGGGCCTCGGCATAGCGCGCCAGGCGCGGCTGGTAGACGAACTCCAGGGCCTGCAAGGCGAAGTCTTCCTTGCTGGCGAAGTAGTGGTAGAAGCTGCCTTTGGGAATGCCCGCCGCCTGGACGATCTCCTGCACGCCGGTGCCGTGGTAACCGCGACGGGTCATCACGTCCGAGCCCTTGGCCAGGATCAGGTCACGCTTGTCGAGTCGGATAGTGCTGTTCATGGCGGCGAGCATATGACCGGTCGTCTCGCCCTGCCCAGCACTATTGATTTCGGTGATTTAACGCCAGAAGCGAGCCGCACCTAAAACCTACTTAGGACCTTTTGAGCTAGAGCCAGGCAAGGCGAAATTGGGCGAGGACGCGGAGTTTACGAAGTGTAAATGAGCAGTCCGAGCCCAATTTCAACGCAGCATGGCCGACGATCAAGAGGTCCTAAAGCCAGGTGACGTGCTGCTCTAAAGGGAAGCGCAGGCGCGGGTTGTACACGCCCTTCTCGCCCTGCCGACCGACCGCCAGCAACATGATCGGGATGGCCTGACGCGGGATGTCCAGCACCTTGCGTAGGCGCACCTCGTCGAAGCCTTCCATCGGGCAGGTCGCGTAACCGTGGCTCTGGAAGGCCAACATCAGGTTCTCGGCGGCCAGGGAGGTCGACTTGACCGCCCAGATGCGCATCTGCGCCTTGCTGTTGGGCGTGCGCATCAGCGGTTTGCGCAGTGCGGCCAGGCGCACCAGCTGGCGCTTGAGCAGGCCGAACAGGCCTAGCGGGCCCTGGTTGTACTGGAACGGCGCGGTCTTGGCGTAGAAGCTGCGGATGCGCGCCGGCACCTCGGGCTCAGGCCAGTACTCGACGATATTGCTGCAGGCCTGGCGCCAGGTGTCCGGGCGGGCCAGCACAGCGATCAGCAGCGGCGCCTTGGCCGCGTTCTGGCTCATGCACACCGGATGCAGGCGTGCACGCAGCGCCGGATCGCGGATCACCTGGAAGCTCCAGGGCTGCAGGTTGCAGGAGTTGGGCGCGAGCACGGCCAGTTCCAGGCAGTCGCGCACCACCTCGTCCGGCACCGCCTCGTCGGTGAAGCGGCGCACCGAGCGGCGGCTTTCGATCAGCGCGCGCAAGGCGGCCGGCGAAGCATGGGCGACGGTCGTGTCAGGGGGGAAACTGGTCATCGCGGGCCTCCTCGGCTAGTCAGCCGATTAAGCAGCGTGAGCAGAGCGGCGACAAGCCGTAAGGGCGAAACAGCCGGAGCTTTGGCGCATTTGCCCGCTATTGGGCAAATGCGCCCGGGGCACCAGAACCTGTTTACGATCTCGCGAGCTAGAGCCAGACAAGGCGAAACGACCAGCGGGAGTAACAGCCGCAGGCTGGCCCGAAGGGTAAGCGCAAGCGAATCAGCTGGCCGAGGGAGCGGAGTTTACAGGCTGTAAATGAGCATAACTCGCTGCGCTCGCCCCTTCGGGGCCGCCCCACGGCGTTAGCCGCAAGCGGCTTTCCGAGGCCAGTTTCAACGCGGTATGGCCGACGCGCAGCAGATCGCAGACCGGTTCTCAGCCGAGGGCTTTGTCGATGGCTTGCAGCAGCGCCGGGTCGTCCGGCGTGGTGCGCGGGGAGAAGCGTGCCAGCACGCGACCATCGCGGCCGACCAGAAACTTCTCGAAGTTCCAGGTGATGTCGCCAGGGAACTCGGCGCCCTCGCCCGCCAGCAGGCGATACAGCGGATGGCGGCTCGGGCCGTTGACGTCCAGCTTGCTGCCCAGCGGGAAAGTCACACCGTAGTTGAGGCTGCAGAATTCGCGGATTTCCTCTTCGGTGCCCGGCTCCTGGCCGGCGAACTGGTTGCAAGGCAGGCCCAGTACGGTGAAACCGCGCTCGCGGTATTGCTGGTAGAGGTTTTCCAGGGCGGCATATTGCGGGGTCAGGCCACACTTGGAGGCAACATTGACCACCAGCACCAGCTGGCCCTTGTACGGCGCCAATGGCAGATCCTGGCCATCCAGTGCGCGTAGATTGAGGTCGTGAAAGGCACTCATGACTAACTCCTTGAGCATGCGGGGAATTCTGTGCCGAAGACAGAAAAGGCGCCCGCGGGCGCCTTTTCCGTTAGCTCAGCTTAGCAGCCAGGGCCGCGCGTGGAACGACCATAAGTCGTATTGCGCGGTCACCATTCAGGCTGTTAGGTGAGGCAGGTATCAGTGGTGGTGACCACCTTCGCCGTGGATATGGCCGTGGGCCAGTTCCTCGGCGGCAGCTTCACGCACGCTGACAACCTTGACCTGGAAGTGCAGGCGCTGACCGGCCAGCGGGTGGTTGCCGTCGACGATCACGTCGTCGCCGTCGAGCTCGCGGATGGTGACGATCTGCATGCCGCCGTCCGGGCCGGAGGCGTGGAACTGCATGCCCACTTCCAGCTCGTCGACACCTTCGAACATGCTGCGGTTGAGGGTGGCAACCAGCTCGGCGCTGTATTCGCCGTAGGCGTCGGCCGGCTCGATGGCCACGGTCAGCTCGTCACCGGCCTGCTTGCCTTCGAGGGCCTTTTCCAGGCCGACGATGATGTTGCCGGCACCGTGCAGGTACGCCAGCGGCGCGCCACCGGCGGAGCTGTCGATCACCTCACCGGCATCGTTGGTCAGGGTATAGTCGATGGAGACTGCCTTGTTAGTGGCGATCAGCATGAGGTGGGACCTTTTGCAAAAGATTGAAGAACGCGCGAGTTTACCTGCCGCCTCAAGCGAAAGCGACCAGAAGCCGGACGGACGGGCCAGCACGCCCTGCCTGCTGCAGGCCTGGCGCCAGGACGAGGAAGGCCACTGGGTGGCCGTGCTGTCCTGCGGCCATACTCAGCACCTGCGCCACCAGCCGCCGTGGCAGAGCCGCGCCTGGGTCACCGACCCGCAGCAGCGCCTGCAACGCATCGGCCAGCCCTTCGTCTGCGGCTGGTGCGAGGCCGAACGACAAGGCAGAGCCTACAAGGCACCGACCACAGACAAGGAGTAAGCATGTCGGCACGCAATATTCTGGTGATCAACTGCGGCAGCTCGTCGATCAAATTCGCCCTGGTCAACGAAGCCCATGAGCAGTTCATCCTCAGCGGCCTGGCCGAACGCCTGGGCAGCCCGGACGCGGTATTGCACTGGCAGCGCGCTGACGAAAAGGACAGCCTGACGCTGCCCGGCGGCGACCACAACGCCGCCCTCGCCCGCTTGCTGCCACTGGTACAAAACGCGGCCGGTGGCACGCTGCACGGCATCGGCCACCGCGTGGTGCATGGCGGCGAGCAGTTCACCGCCGCCTGCCGCATCGACGCCCACAGCCTGCAGGCGATCCGCGCCACTGCGCCGCTGGCGCCGCTGCACAACCCGGCCAACCTGCAGGGCATCGAGGCGGCGCTCGCGCTGTATCCCAACCTGCCGCAGGTGGCGGTATTCGATACGGCCTTCCACCAGAGCCTGCCGGAACACGCCTACCGCTACGCCGTGCCGGACAACCTCTACCGCGAGCACGGCGTACGTCGCTACGGCTTCCACGGCACCAGCCATCGTTACGTCAGCCAGCGTGCGGCAGAACTGAGCGGCCTCAGCGTGGATAACAGCAGCTGGCTAGCCGCGCACCTGGGCAACGGCTGCTCGACCTGCGCCATCGTCAACGGCCAGAGCCGCGACACCAGCATGGGCCTGACCCCGCTGGAAGGCCTGGTGATGGGTACCCGCAGCGGCGACATCGACCCCAACCTGCACGGCCACCTGGCGCGCACCCTGGGCTGGAGCCTGGAGCGCATCGACACCCTGCTGAACAAGGAAAGCGGCCTGCTCGGCCTGTCCGGCCTGTCCAACGACATGCGCAGCCTGGAGCAGGCGCGCGAGCAGGGGCATGTCGGCGCGACCCTGGCCATCGAGGTGTTCTGCTACCGCCTGGCCAAGTCCCTGGCAGCGATGACTTGTGCCCTGCCGCAGCTAGACGGGCTGATCTTCACCGGCGGCATCGGTGAGAACTCGCCCCTGGTACGCAGCAGGACCGTAGCCCACCTGAAGTTGCTCGGCCTGGCCCTCGACCCGGACGCCAACACTCGCTGCACCCGCGGCGTGGCCGGGCCGATCCATGCCCACGGCCACCCGCGCGTGCTGGTTATACCGACCAACGAGGAGCGGCAGATTGCCCTCGACACCCTCGCCCTGCTCACCTGAGGCGCCTGCATGCATACCTTCTTCATTGCCCCCACCGGTTTCGGCGTCGGCCTTACCTCCATCAGCCTCGGCCTGGTTCGCGCCCTGCAGCGCGCCGGGCTGAAAGTCGGCTTCTTCAAGCCGATCGCCCAGCCACACCCTGGCGACAGCGGCCCGGAACGCTCCAGCGAGCTGATCGCCCGCACCCACGGCCTCACCCCGCCCAAGCCGGTGGAGCTGGCCCAGGTCGAGCACATGCTCGGCGACGGCAAGCTGGACGAACTGCTGGAACAGATCATCAGCCTGTACCAGGAAGCTGCCGAAGGCATGGACGTGCTGATCGTCGAAGGCATGGTGCCGACCCGTCACGCCAGCTACGCCGCGCGGATCAACGTGCACCTGGCGCGCAGCATGGATGCCGAGATCATCCTGGTGTCGGCGCCGGAGGGCGAATCGGCGCAGGCCATGACCGAGCTGTCCGACCGCATCGAGATCCAGGCCCAGCTGTTCGGCGGCCCGCAGGAGCCGAAAGTGCTCGGCGCGATTCTCAACAAGGTGCGCGGTGAAAACTTCGCCGAGCGCCTGCAGGAACTCTCGCCGCTGCTCAAGACCGAGTCGTTCCGCCTGCTCGGCTGCATTCCCTGGCAGGAAGAACTGAACGCCGCGCGCACCCGCGACATCGCCGACCTGCTCGGCGCGCACATCATCAGTGCCGGCGACTACGAGCAGCGCCGCGTGCAGCAGATCGTCCTGTGCGCCCGCGCCGTACCCAACACCGTGCAACTGCTCAAGCCCGGCGTACTGGTGGTCACCCCCGGCGACCGCGACGACATCATCATGGCCGCCAGCCTGGCCGCGCTGAACGGCGTGCCGCTGGCCGGCCTGCTGCTGTGCAGCGACTTCCCGCCGGACCCGCGGATCATGGAGCTGTGCCGCGGCGCCCTGCACAGCGGCCTGCCGGTGCTCAGCGTGCAAACCGGCTCGTACGACACGGCGACCAACCTCAACCGGATGAACAAGGAAATCCCGGTGGACGACCGCGAGCGCGCGGAGAAGGTCACCGAGTTCGTCGCCGGCCATATCGACCACGACTGGCTCAAGCAACGCTGCGGCAGCCCGCGCGAGCTGCGCCTGTCGCCGCCGGCGTTCCGCTACCAACTGGTGCGCCGCGCCCAGGCGGCGAACAAGCGCATCGTCCTGCCCGAGGGCAGCGAGCCGCGCACCATCCAGGCCGCCGCCATCTGCCAGGCCCGCGGTATTGCCCGCTGCGTACTGCTGGCCAAGCCGGAAGCGGTGCAGGCAGTGGCCCAGGCGCAAGGCATCGAGCTGCCGCCGGGGCTGGAAATCCTCGACCCGGACCTGATTCGCGAACGCTACGTCGGGCCCATGGTCGAGCTGCGCAAGGGCAAGGGCCTGAACGCACCGATGGCCACCGCGCAACTGGAAGACAGCGTGGTGATGGGCACCATGATGCTGGCCCTGGACGAGGTCGATGGCCTGGTCTCCGGCGCCATCCACACCACCGCCAACACCATTCGCCCGGCGCTGCAGCTGATCAAGACCGCACCCGGCTACAACCTGGTGTCCTCGGTGTTCTTCATGCTGCTGCCGGACCAGGTACTGGTGTACGGAGACTGCGCGGTAAACCCCGACCCGACGGCCCCGGAGCTGGCCGAGATTGCCCTGCAGAGCGCCGCATCCGCCGAGGCCTTCGGCGTGCCGGCGCGGGTGGCGATGATCAGCTATTCCACCGGCGACTCCGGCAGCGGCGCCGAGGTGGAAAAAGTGCGCGAGGCCACCCGCCTGGCGCATGAGAAGAACCCGCAACTGCTGATCGACGGGCCGCTGCAGTACGACGCCGCCGCCATCGCCAGCGTCGGTTTGCAGAAGGCACCGAACAGCGCGGTGGCCGGGCGCGCCACGGTGTTCATCTTCCCCGACCTGAACACCGGCAACACAACCTACAAGGCGGTGCAGCGCAGCGCCGACTGCATCAGCGTCGGCCCCATGCTGCAGGGTCTGCGCAAGCCGGTGAACGACCTGTCGCGCGGCGCGCTGGTGGACGATATCGTCTACACCATCGCCCTTACCGCGATCCAGGCTGCGGCCAAGAGCTGAAGCAGACTTGCGTAGGACGGGTGAAACCCGCGTAGCAGCGACGCGGGTTTTCACCCGCCCTACGAATGGCTTGCGCTAGAATTCGCCACGCCTGGTGGCCACGAAAACACCCGGCGCGCAGACTTAACGGTCAAAGCCAGCACTTGCCGTTCAGTGTACAAGCGTTAACCTTGGCAGCCGACCACCTCGCCGCAAGGGAACTGCCGCAGGTATCTCGACCGATTCGGGGCACACAGAATGCCCCATTGTCAGGAGTCATTCGTTACCCATGCTGCACTTTCTGCCTGCCCCGCTACGCGGTCTGCTTGCCGGCCTGATGCTGGCCCTGAACACCCTGATCTGCTGCTGGCCGCTGTTCGCCGTGGCCCTGCTCAAGCTGCTCCTGCCAATCCCGCCAATCCAGCGCGGGCTGCGCTTCGTCATGCACGCCATCGCCGAGTTCTGGATCAGCGTCAACAAATTCTGGATGAACCTGGTGCGCACCACCCGCTGGGACGTCACCGGCCGCGAAGGCTTCGACCTCAATCACTCCTATCTGGTAACCAGCAACCACCAGAGCTGGGTGGATATCCTGGTGCTGCAGTACCTGCTCAACCGGCGCATGCCGCTGCTCAAGTTCTTTCTCAAGCAGGAGCTGATCTGGGTGCCGGTGATCGGCCTGTGCTGGTGGGCGCTGGAGTTCCCCTTCATGAAGCGCTACAGCAAGGAATACCTGGCCAGGCACCCGGAGAAGCGCGGCCAGGACTTGGCCACCACGCGCAAGGCCTGTGCGCGCTACAAGAGCAACCCGGTGTCGGTGTTCAACTTCCTCGAAGGCACCCGCCTGACCCCGCAGAAGCACGCGCAGCAGAACTCGCCCTTCCAGTACCTGCTCAAGCCCAAGGCCGGCGGCATTGCCTTCGTGCTGGACGCCATGGGCGAGCAGCTGGATGCCATCGTCAACGTGACCATCCACTACCCGAGCGGCAACCCGGGCTTCTGGGACCTACTCTGCGGCCGTCTCGACCAGGTGGTGGTGCGCTTTGCGCGCCTGGAGATCCCGGCGCAGTTCCTCGGCCGCAACTACGACCAGGACGAGGAATACCGCCTGCAGTTCCAGCAGTGGGTTACCCAGCTGTGGGTCGAGAAAGACGCCGAGTTGGCCGAACTGCATCGCCAGTACCCGGCCCGCGGCTGATCAGTCGGCGGGCTTCCAGGTCGCCCAGTCGAGCTGCGGCGGGAAGTTGCCGGCCTGCTCCACCGGCAATCCCGGCGCCACCAGGAAGCCCTGCATGGTGCTGCACTGGTGAGCAATCAGCCAGTCGCGCTGGGCGATGGTCTCCACCCCTTCGGCGACCACTTCCAGGCCAAGGTGATGGCCCAGGTCGATGATGGTGCTGACGATGGCCGCATCCTTCGGCGAGTCGAGCATGTTGGCGATGAACAGGCGGTCGATCTTCAGGGTGTCCAGCTCGAAATGGCGCAGGTAGGCCAGCGACGAGTAACCAGTACCGAAGTCGTCGATGGCAATGCGCACACCCAGTTCGCGTAGTTGCTGCAGCTGCTCGCGGGTGGTTTCCAGATCCTGCATCAGGGCGCTCTCGGTGACCTCCACTTCCAGCTGCGCCGGATCGAGCTGCAGCTCCTCCAGCACCCGACGCAGGTCGTCCACCAGTTGCGGCATGCTGAACTGCACCGGGCTGACGTTGAGGCTGAGCAGCAGCTTTTCGCCGAACTGCGGCCGCCACTGCCGGCACTGGCCGATGCCCTCGCGGAAGATCCACTCGCCCACCCGGTTGATCAGGCGGGTCTCCTCCAATAACGGAATGAACACCCCCGGCGCCACGGTGCCGGCCACCCGGTGCCGCCAGCGCAACAGCGCCTCGAAGCCGCGCAGACGGCCGCTGGCCAGGTCGATCTGTGGCTGGTAGACCAGCACGAAGTCCTTCTGCTCGATGGCCATGCGCAGGCTTTCTTCGAGCATCAGCCGCGAACGGGCGCGGCCGTTCATCTCCGGCGAGAAGAAGCGGTACTGCTGGCGCCCGGCCCGCTTGGCCTCGTACATGGCCATATCCGCCGAGCGCAGCAGGCCATCCACGGTCTGCCCGCACTCCGGAAAGCAGGCGATGCCGACGCTGGCGCCGACGGTGAATTCGATGCCATCGAGCTGGTGTCGCACCGAGACCAGTTCGATGAGTTTTTCTGCCACCCGCGCGGCATCTTCCGGGTGGTCGAGGGAGTCGAGCAGCGCGGTGAACTCGTCGCCCCCCATGCGCGCGAGGATGTCGTAGGGGCGCAGGCAGCTCTTCAGCTGCTCGGCGACCCGGCGCAGTATCAGGTCGCCGGCGGCATGGCCAAGCGAGTCGTTGATCCGCTTGAAGCCATCCAGATCCAGGTAGAGCACCGCCATGCGCTTGCCGCTGCGCTCGATGCGCGACAGCGTGCTATCCAGCGCCTGGTGGAAACCACGGCGGTTGAGCAGCCCGGTCAGGGCATCGGTGACCGCCTGCGATTCGAGCTGGGCGTGCAGGTTGCTGACCACCGACATGTCCAGGGCGATCAGCACCATGGCGTTCTGGTACTGCGGCAGTGGCGAGCAGGACAGCGCCACCGGCAGGAGGCTGCCACTGAAGGTACTCAGCACGGCGTCGTGCAGACGGTAGGTCTGGCCGCTGCGCCAATGCCGGTAGAACTCGGTGTCCTGCCAGTTCTGCGTCATCTCTGGCGCCTTGAGATAGGCCAGCAACTGCGTGCCCTGCAGGTCGACCACCTCGCCATGGAGCATCTGCGCCATGGCCGGGTTGGCGAAGTTGATCAGGCCATCCTGGCCGATCACCAGGATGCCCTCGGAGGCATTTTCCAGCACCGAGGCATTGAAGGCCCGTGCGTTGTCCAGCTGCTGGCTGAGCAGCTGCAGCTCGTGGCGATGGCGCTCGTGCTCCAGCAGGGCATTGATCTTGTGCCGTAGTACCTTGGGATCAAAGGGCTTGAGGATAAAGTCCACCGCACCGATGGCGTAGCCATGCAGCACCGAATCCTCGGTGTGGGCGATGGCGGAAAGGAAGATGATCGGGGTGTAGCGCGTATGTGGATTGCCGCGCATCAGGCGCGCCACTTCGAAGCCGTCCATCTTCGGCATCTGCACGTCGAGCAGCACCAGGCCGACCTCCTCATCCTGCATGCAGCGCAGGGCCGCCTCGCCGGAATTGACCGTGCGCACGTTCCACTGGCCATCGTCCAGCAGGGCCTCCATGGCCACCAGGTTCTCCTCGCGGTCGTCCACCACCAGCAGCACCTGGGTGTCGGCCGCTGTTTCAAGCTGTACCCAAGACATCCAGCCCTCCCGTGGCACCATTCTGTACCTTCACTGCGGCAGCCCGGCCTGCACAGACGCACGGCCCGGATGCCTTGCTCAACCTCTCACCCATGCCCCCTCCTCGCCCGCCGGTTCAGCCACGCGCCTGGCGTTGGCCGTCGAGCGGGCTGCATAGCCAGCGATGGAGCATCTCCAGCAGCTCCTGGCGCCCGACCGGCTTGGCCAGGTAGTCGTCGGCCCCGGCGGTGATGCACTTCTCGCGATCGCCCTTCATGGCATGGGCGGTCAGGGCGATCACCGGGATGCGGCAATCGCGCTCCTCCTTGAGGGCACGGGTCGCGGCATAGCCGTCCATGTTGGGCATGGCCATGTCCATCAGGATCAGGTCGAAGGGTTCGCGGGCGAAGCACTCCAGCGCCTCCACGCCATCCCTGGCCGGCACTATGACCAGGCCCATCTCGTCCAGCAGCGCGCTCATGGCGTAGATATTGCGCACATCGTCGTCCACCAGCAGCACGCGCTTGCCGGTCAGCCCCGAGCTGTCCACCTGCGGTTCGCGCACGGTGGCGAGGAAACCCTGCAGGGCCGAGCTGAGCGGCTGCAGGTCGCCGCCACTCTTACGCACCACCACTGCCGAATAGCGGCGCAGGCGCTGCAGGTCGTGGCGGGTCACGTCCACTCCGGTGTTGATCACCACCTGGCTGTTGTGCAGCGGGCGCTCGCGGTGCAGGGTTTCGAGCAGCTCGAAGCCATCCTGGTCGGGCAGGTCGAGATCGATCACCAGGGCCTTGAAGCCATGCTCGCCGTAGGCATCGCGCGCCGCCTCGGCACTGCCGACTGCGGTCACGGCAAAACCGAGCTGGCTCAGGTGTTCGCGGTAATGCTCGCGCTCGACCTCGACATCCTCGACCAGCAACAGGGGCTGGGTACCGATGGCGGGCATGCCGATGTCGTGGAAGACCTGCTCCAGATCGTCGCGGCCGATCGGTTTGACCAGGTAGCGGGTGCCTTGCTCGTGCCAGTCCAGCGGCTGTGGCACGCAGGAGACTATGTGCACCGGGATGTCGCGGTACTGCACCAGACCACGCAGGCGCCGGTAGATCTGCCAGCCGCTGATGTCCGGCAGCAGGATGTCGAGGATCACGGCGACGAAGTGCTCGCTCTGCAGCAGGCTGATGGCCTGCTTGCCGTTGCGGCACAGCACGCAGGAGAAACCATGGGCCTGGGCCTCTTCGGCGATCACCGAAGCGAAGTTGAGGTCGTCCTCGACCACCAGCACCGCCGGCCCCTGGCCGCTGCGCAGCGGCACACTGCTCAGCGATTCGTGGGGTTCAGCCTGGGCCAGGGCCATCACGGGCAACAGCACGATAAAGCGCGAGCCGACCCCGGCCGTGCTTTCCAGGCGGATCTTCCCGCCCAGCACCTCGACCAGTTGGCGGGTAATCGCCAGGCCCAGGCCGGTACCACCGAAGCGCCGACTGGTGGAGCCGTCGATCTGCTGGAAGGCCTGGAAGATCCGCTCGTGCTGCTCGGCGGCGACGCCGATGCCGGTGTCGCGCACGACGATTTCCAGGGTCTCTCGCTCATCGTCCAGGGAAGCCTCCGCACGGCTGACGGACAGCTCCACCTCGCCCCTCTCGGTGAACTTCAGGGCATTGGACAGCAGGTTGCGCAGGATCTGATAGAGGCGCCCACGGTCGGAGTGGATCACCCGCGGCACCCCGGGTTCCATGTTGCTGAGCAGGCGCAGGCCCTTGATCTCGGCCATCGGCCGCAGGCTGGCATCCAGTTCCACCAGCATGTCGTGGACATTCAGCGGCTCCAGCTTGAGCTGCACGCGGCCGGCCTCGATCTTGGCCAGGTCGAGCACGTCGTTGATCAATTGCAGCAGGTCATTGCCAGCCTTGTAGACGATGTCGGCATGCTTGACCTGCTTCTCGGTAAGGTTGCCGGCCATGTTCTGCTTCAGC
>JBOFCR010000138.1:0-41004 GCA_051646165.1 Pseudomonas sp.
TGCGGCTTGCGTCGGAGAATCTCGTTGGCAATGAAGTCCTTGCGTGTGTCATTGGATTCGACAATCGCGTGAATCAGGTTCTGCGGGATGTCGTCGTAATTGCTCAGCAGTTGCCTGGTGTCCTTGGGCAGGCAATAACCGCCATAGCCGAAGGATGGGTTGTTGTAATGATTACCGATGCGCGGATCGAGGCTGACCCCTTCGATGATCTGCCGGCTATCCAGGTCGTGGCTGGCGGCATAGGTATCGAGTTCGTTGAAGTACGAGATACGCATGGCCAGGTAGGCATTGGCAAACAGCTTGATCGCCTCGGCTTCCGTCGAGTTGGTGAGCAGGATGGGCGCATCCTGCTTGAGTGAGCCTTTCTGCAGCAGCTCGGCAAACACCTGCGCCCGGCTCGAGCGTTCGCCGACCACGATGCGTGCCGGGTAGAGGGTGTCGTGCAGGGCGCGCCCTTCGCGGAGGAACTCAGGTGAGCAGATCAGGTTGTCGCAAGCCAGGCGCTGGCGGAGATCACGGGTGTAGCCAACCGGTACGGTCGACTTGATGACCATCAGCGCCTGGGGATTGATGGCCATGACATCCTGAATCACGCTCTCGATGGACTGAGTGTTGAAGGCATTGGTCTGCGGGTCGTAATCGGACGGGGTGGCGATCACCACGTAATCCGCGTCGGCGTAGGCCGCACGCTTGTCCAGCGTGGCACGCAGATTCAGGGGCTTTCCCTGGAGATAGTCCTCTAGCTCCGGGTCCGTGATAGGGGGCTGGCGCTGGTTGAGCTGTGCCACCTTGTCGGCGTCGATATCCAGGGCGACCACTTCATTGTGTTGGGCGAGCAGCACGGCATTGGCCAGGCCGACATAACCAATACCGGCGACGGCAATCTTCATGGTGCGGTTACCAGCCCGCTCTGCGGTGCGGGGTTGGTGCGCGCGCGGGCCTGAGGCTCTGCATACAGGCGGACGGTATTGGCGTGGTGGCCGTTAATTGGGCTCAGGATGTAGATGTCCTTGATCGCATGGAAGGTGTTGCACTCGGCGCCCCTTTAAACGATCTGTTGAATAAGGCTGTGGGGAAGTGGTTCGGCCGGGTATCGATCAGTTCGGTGAGACTAGCATGACGGTCGATATTTTCGCCGCCCAATCGTGGTCGCCCCGTCTAGGGCCCGTGTGCAGGTGTCCGCTCACTCAGACGAGTCCGTCGATTTAACTTTGGTTTCGGCGCCAATATTGTGTAGTGGCCTAAGTCGAGATCGCCATTGACTCGGATGACTTTAATCGCGGGGAAGTTGGCCCTGATCCAGATGTTCGTGTTGTCAGGGTTGGGGCAATCCACCAGAATTACCGCCTCTAGCGCTTCGGTAAATTACCTGCCAGGCCGTGCATAGGTGGTTTGGTATATGAATTGTCAGGGGCAAATATGCGCGTTCTGGTAACTGGAGGGGCGGGATTTATTGGCTCGCATTTATGCCGGCGATTATTGGCGGATGGCCATGAAGTGCTGTCGGTGGATAATTATTTCACCGGTACTCGGCAAAATATCCAGGGTCTGCTGGCCAATCCACGCTTTGAGGCCATGCGTCACGATGTGACCTTCCCACTCCATGTGGAAGTCGATCGTATCTTCAACTTCGCCTGCCCCGCGTCGCCAATCCACTATCAGCGCGATCCGGTGCAAACAACCAAGACCAGTGTGCATGGCGCGATCAATATGCTGGACCTGGCCAGGAATACCGGTGCGCGGATTCTTCAGGCTTCAACTTCTGAGGTCTATGGCGATCCCGAGTGTCACCCGCAGCCGGAAAGTTATTGGGGGCGAGTCAATCCGATTGGTATCAGAAGTTGTTATGACGAAGGTAAGCGGTGTGCGGAAACGCTGTTCTTCGATTACTGCCGGCAATATGCACTGGATATCAAAGTCGTACGCATCTTCAATACTTATGGGCCTGGCATGCAATTGCACGATGGCCGGGTGATCAGCAACTTCATTGTGCAGGCGCTGCGCGGTGAGGACATCACGCTCTATGGTGATGGTGCGCAGACTCGCTCGTTCTGTTTTGTCTCGGATCTGGTCGAAGGCGTGATGGCCATGATGGACAGTCCGGCGGATTTCGTCGGGCCGGTGAATCTGGGCAATCCGGTTGAGCACAGCATTGCGCAGGTCGCCGACACCATCATCGGCCTGTGCGGCTCTTCGTCGAAGCTGTCTTATCTACCGTTGCCTGAGGATGACCCGCGGCAGCGCCAGCCCGATATCGGTCTGGCTCGCGAGCGCCTGGGCTGGCAGCCGACGGTGGCGCTGGAGGATGGCCTGCAAGAGACCATCCGTTATTTCCGCCAGTTGTTGAAGCTCGCCTGATCCACCTCGCCTGGATTCAGTCCCGCGCCCACAGCGCGTAGTACACCTGCCCAGCCTTCTGCTCGCGGTGCAGGCGCCAGTTGCCGGGCATGGCCAGGGTCGAGGGTGCGGCTTCGCTTTCGGTGTAGATCCAGGCGTCCTTGGCCAGCCAGCCTTTTTCTTCCAGCAGCACGCAGGCCGGGGCCAGCAGGTCCTGGCCGAACGGCGGGTCGAGGAAGACCAGGTCGTAGGGCTTGGCCGGCTGGTTTTCCAGGTGTAGCAGGGCGTTGGTCTGCAGCAGTTGGCCGTTGCTGCATTTCAGCGTGGTGAGGATCTGCCGCAGGCTGGCGATGGCGCTGTTGTTGCTGTCCAGCGCCAGCGCACTGCCGGCGCCGCGCGATAGGGCTTCGAGGAACAGCGCGCCGCTGCCGGTGAAGCAGTCCAGCACATGGGCGCCCTCGACATAAGGCGCCAGCCAGTTGAACAGCGTCTCGCGCACGCGGTTGGGCGTCGGGCGCAGGCCGTGAGCCATGGGGAAGCTGAACTGGCGACTGCGCCACTCGCCGCCGATGATGCGCAGCAGGCCGCTGCCGTTGTGGTCTGCGGGTTTGTTGCCAGGGGACTTGCGCATCAGTGCTCCGGAATGCCGGTGGGTTGCTCGGCGGGTTTGTCGGTGGGGGGCGGCAGGTCCTTCTGCGCAACGGTCGGGCCGGCGGTGACGATCACCAGTGCATCCGGGTTGAGGTGCTTGGCCATGGCGGCTTTGACCTGGGCCACGTCGAGCGCCTGGACCTGGGCGACGAAGTCTTCCAGATAGGTCAGTGGCAGGTCGTAGAAGCCCATGGAGCCCAGCTGGCCGACGATATCGGCGTTACTCGCGGTGGACAGCGGGAAGCTGCCGGTCAGCTCGCGCTTGGCGTTATCCAGTTCGGTTTGGGTCGGGCCATTGGCCAGGTAGTCGCGCAGGATGTCCTGCACCAGCTTGAGGGTGCCTTCGCTCAGCTCGGCGCGGGTCTGCAGGTCGATCATGAACGGGCCGCGTGCCTGCATGGCGCTAAAGCCGGAGTAGACGCCATAGGTCAGGCCACGCTTCTCGCGCACTTCCTCCATCAGGCGGGTGCCGAAACCGCCGCCGCCGAGGATCTGGTTGCCCAGGTACAGCGCGGCGTAGTCCGGGTCGCGACGGTCGATGCCGAGTTGGGCGAGCATCAGGTGGGTCTGCTTGGACGGGTACTCGATATGGCTGGGGCCGGCCTTGGGTTCCTGCGGCTGGGCGATCTTGGCCAGCGCCGGGCCTTTGGGCAGGGCGGCGGATACCTCGGCGGCCATGGCTTCGGCCTCGGCCCGCGAGAGGTCACCGACCAGGGCGATGACCACGTTGCCGGCCGCATAGGCCTTCTGGTGGAAGGCACGCAGCTGGGCGACGCTGATCGCCGGAATGGTCTTCTCGTTGCCTTCGCTCGGGTGGGCGTAGGGGTGGCTGCCGTACAGGCGCTCGAACAGTTGCAGGCCGGCCAGTTTGCCGGGGTTCTGCTTCTGGTATTCGAAGCCGGCCAGCAGCTGGTTCTTGATCCGTGCCAGGGAGTCGGCGGGGAAGGTCGGCTGGCCGATCACCTGCTCGAACAGTTTCAGTGCCGGCTCGCGCTGCTCGGCAGCGCTCAGGCTGCGCAAGCTGGCCACGGCCATGTCGCGGTAGGCGCCGTTGCCGAAATCGGCACCGAGGCCTTCGAAGCCTTCGGCGATGGCGCTGACATCCTTGCCCGGTACGCCTTCATTGAGCATGGCGTTGGTCAGGGCGGCGAGGCCGGGTACGCCGTCGTCCTGGCTGCTGCCGGCGGCGAAGGTCAGGCGCAGGTCGAACATCGGCAGCTCGGGGGCGGCGACGAACAGCACCTTGGCGCCTTCGGCGGTTTGCCAGGTCTGGATATCCAGGGTGCGCCGGCTCGGCGCCTTGCCTTCCAGGGCGGCCAGCGATTGCAGGTGTTCGCTGGGCGCGGCGGCCGCTGTCGGTGCGGCAGGCGCCTGGGCAGTGCGGCTGGCGATAAAGGTCAGCAGGCCGATCAGCAGGATCAGGCCAAGGCCGAGCAGGGTGTAACGCAGGCCATTGCGCTCACTCATGGCTGGGTTCCTTCAGTGGCGGTGGCTTCGGGCAGGATGTGAGCGACGGACAGGCGCGAGCGGGTGAAGTAGGTCTGCGCGGCTTTCTGGATATCGGCGGGGGTCACGGCTTCCAGTTCGGCGAGGTCCTGATCCATTAGCTTCCAGGACAGGCCGACGGTTTCCAGCTGGCCGATGGTGGTGGCCTGACTGGTGATCGAGTCGCGCTCGTAGACCAGGCCGGCGATCACTTGGGCGCGCACGCGCTGCAGTTCCTCGGCGCTCGGCGGGGTTTTCTTCAGGTCATCGAGCTGGCGCCAGAGACCAGCTTCGACCTGCTCCAGGGTCTTGTGCAGCTGCACGTTGGGTGTGGCGGATAGGGTGAACAGGCTGTCACCACGGGCAAAGGCGTCGTACCAGGCCGAGGCGCCGGATACCAGCTCCTCGCCACGCTCTAGACGGGCCGGCAGGCGGGCGCTGTAGCCACCGTCGAGCAGGGCGCTGATCAGGCGCAGGGCATGCACGTCACGCGGGTTCTTGGCGGTGGCCAGGCCGGGTACGTTGAAGCCCATCAGCAGGCTCGGCAATTGCGTTTGCACATGCTGGATGGTGCGGCGCTCGCCGGGTTCGGCCAGTTCGAAGGGTATCTTTGCTGGCGGCACGTCACGGCGCGGGATGGCGGCAAAATAGCGCTGGGCCAGGGTCTTTACTTCATCCTTGGTCACATCGCCGACCACTACCAGGGTGGCGTTGTTCGGCACGTACCAGGACTGGTACCAGTGGCGCAGCTCCTCGACCTGCATATGGTCGAGGTCGGCCATCCAGCCAATGGTCGGGGTGTGGTAGCCGCTGGCCGGATAGGCCATCGCCTTGAAGCGCTCGAAGGCCAGGGCGGTGGGCTTGTCGTCGGTGCGCAGGCGGCGCTCTTCCTTGATCACCTCGATTTCGCGGGTGAATTCGTCGGCCGGCAGCTTGAGGCTGGCCAGGCGGTCGGCTTCCAGTTCGAAGGCGACTTCCAGGCGGTCACGCGACAGCACCTGGTAGTAGGCGGTGTAGTCGTCGCTGGTGAAGGCGTTTTCCTCGGCGCCGAGGTCGCGCAGGATGCGCGAGGCCTCGCCGGGGCCGAGTTTGCGGCTGCCCTTGAACATCATGTGTTCGAGGGCGTGGGACAGGCCAGTCTGCCCGGGTGTCTCGTAGCTGGAGCCGACCTTGTACCAGAGCTGGGAAACCACCACTGGCGCGCGATGATCCTCGCGGACGATGACCTTGAGGCCATTGTCGAGGGTGAACTCATGGGTCGGTTGGGGAGCGGCCGCGTGGGCGGCCAGGGGCGCGCACAAGGTGAAAAACAGCAGGCCGGCGTAGCGGCGGGCTAGTCGATTCATTGATTCGGGACCTGTCGGACAGCCCGGGCGGTCGTACCGCCGGCGAGCGAAGAGGTGCTAGGATACCCCATCCTTTTCCGGGGCGGCGCAACCGCCGGAACGGCCCTGCTGCGCAGCCCCTCTGAGATACAAACGACCCATGTTTGGTTCCAACGACGACAAGAAATCGCCAGCCCCGGCTGGCCAGGCGCCGGTCGAGACCGGCGAGAAGAAATCCCTGTTCGGCTGGCTGCGCAAGAAACCGCAGGAATCTGGCGATACGCCGCAGGAGCCGGCTGCACCAGTTACGGCGCCCGAGCCTGTGGTCGTCACGCCTGTTGCCGAGCCGCAGGTGCCTGCGCCGGAGCAGCCGGCAGTGCCGGTAGCTGCCCCCGTTGTCGTCGAGGCAGCGGCACCTATCGAGACTCCCGCAGCGGTCGAGCCTGCTCCTGTAGTGGTTGCCGAGATCGTCGTCCCTCCGGCGGCTGAGCCGGCGCCAGCAGCGCCTGCTGTAGAGCCACCCAAGCCTGTCACTTCGCGCTTCGCCATCAATGCCGGCAGCGAAGTCACCCATGCCGTGCATGCCCCTGTCGTCGAGACTCCGGTTGTTGCCGCCGAGGTTACCCAGCCCGAGCCAGCAGCGGCCGCACCAGCCGAGCAGAACAAGCCCGGCGACAACCAGGGAGGCTGGTTCGCCCGCCTCAAGCAGGGTCTGTCGAAGACCAGCGCCAGCCTCGGCGAAGGCATGGCCAGCCTGTTCCTCGGCAAGAAGGCGATCGATGACGACCTGCTCGATGACCTGGAAACCCATCTGCTCACCGCCGACGTCGGCGTCGAGGCCACCACTGCGATCATCGGCAACCTGACCAAACGCGTGGCGCGCAAGGAACTGGCCGACAGTGGTGCGCTGTACAAGGCGCTGCAGGAAGAGCTGGCCGGCCTGCTCAAGCCGGTCGAGCAGCCGCTGACCATTCCCGCCGAGAAACAGCCCTACGTGATCCTGGTGGTCGGCGTGAACGGCGTCGGCAAGACCACCACCATCGGCAAGCTGGCCAAGAAGCTGCAGCAGGAAGGCAAGAAGGTCATGCTCGCCGCCGGCGACACCTTCCGCGCCGCGGCTGTCGAGCAGCTGCAGGTGTGGGGCGAACGCAACAATATCGCGGTGATCGCCCAGCACACCGGCGCCGACTCCGCCTCGGTGATCTTCGACGCAGTGCAGGCAGCCAAGGCCCGTGGCGTCGATGTGCTGATCGCCGACACTGCTGGGCGCCTGCACACCAAAGACAACCTGATGGAAGAGCTGAAGAAGGTCCGCCGGGTGATCGGCAAGCTCGACGACACTGCCCCGCACGAAGTGCTGCTGGTGCTCGACGCCGGCACCGGGCAGAACGCCATCAACCAGACCAAGCAGTTCAACCAGGCCGTGACCCTCACCGGTCTGGCGCTGACCAAGCTGGACGGCACCGCCAAGGGTGGGGTGATTTTCGCCCTGGCCAAGCAGTTCGGCCTGCCGATCCGCTATATCGGTGTCGGCGAGGGTATCGATGACCTGCGCACCTTCGTTGCGCAGGATTTCGTCCAGGCACTGTTCGCCGAAAGGGAGCGCGCATGATTCGATTCGAGCAGGTCGGCAAGCGGTATGCGAACGGCCATGTCGGGTTGCACGAACTGAGTTTCCGCGTGCGCCGGGGCGAATTTCTCTTCGTCACCGGTCACTCCGGCGCGGGCAAGTCGACCTTGCTGCGCCTGTTGCTGGCGATGGAGCGCCCGAGCAGCGGCAAGCTGCTGCTGGCCGGTCAGGATCTGTCGACCATCACCACCGCGCAGATTCCCTTCCTGCGCCGGCAGATCGGCGTGGTGTTCCAGAACCACCAGCTACTGTTCGACCGTTCGGTGTTCGACAACGTCGCCCTGCCGCTGCAGATCCTCGGCCTGTCCAAGCCGGACATTGCCAAGCGCGTCGGCTCGGCACTGGAGCGGGTCAGCCTGAGCGACAAGGCCGAGCAGTTCCCCGCTGACCTGTCTACCGGCCAGCAACAGCGCGTCGGCATTGCCCGCGCTGTGGTGCATCGCCCGGCCCTGCTGCTGGCGGACGAACCCACCGGTAACCTCGACCCGCGCCTGGCTGCCGAGATCATGGGCGTGTTCGAGGACATCAATCGCCTTGGCACCACCGTGCTGATCGCCAGCCACGACCTGGCGCTGATCGCGCGCATGCGTCATCGCATGCTGACCCTGCAACGCGGCCGACTGATCGGCGACGGGGAGGCCAGCTGATGAGCGAGCCGCAACGCAATATCAAGGCCGCCGAACGGGTTGGCGCGGTCCAGCCCAAGGCCGACAAGCCGATCAAGGAAGGCCCTGACTTCTCCAGCTTGCTGCGTGCCTGGCTGGAAAGCCACCGCGCCAGCCTGGTCGACAGCCTGCGCCGCCTGGCCACGCAGCCGATCGGCAGCTTCTTCACCTGCCTGGTGATGGCCGTGGCGCTGTCGCTGCCCATGGGCCTGTCGCTGCTGCTGGCCAATGTCGAGCGCCTCGGCGGCTCCTGGCAGAGCGCCGCACAGATTTCCCTGTACTTGAAGAGCGACACCAGCGACGCCGTCGGCCAGCAACTGCGCGACGAGGTCGCCGGTATGGCCGACGTCGCTTCGGCCGAGTGGATCAGCCGCGAGCAGGCCCTGGCCGAGTTCCAGCAACAGTCCGGTATCGGTGAGGCCCTGCGCGAGCTGCCGGAGAACCCGCTGCCCGGCGTGGTGGTGGTGACCCCGCGTGAAGTGGACCGCCCGACGCTGGAGGCGCTACGCCAGAACCTCTCGGAAATGCCTGGCGTAGAGCAGGCGCAACTCGACCTGCAGTGGGTGGAGCGCCTGTCGGCGATCCTCAACCTGGGTGATCGTTTCGTCTTTGGCCTGACCCTGTTGCTGGTGCTGGCCCTGCTGCTGGTGATCGGCAACACCATTCGCCTGCATATCGAGAACCGTCGCACCGAGATCGAGGTGATCAAGCTGGTCGGCGGTACCGATGGCTATGTGCGCCGCCCCTTCCTCTATATGGGCACCCTGTATGGTGTCGGCGCCGGGCTGCTGGCCTGGGGCCTGCTGGCTTTCGGCCTGGACTGGCTGAACGATGCGGTGGTGCGCCTGGCTGGGCTGTACGGCAGTGACTTCACCCTGCAAGGGGTGCCGGCTGCCGATGGTCTGTCGCTACTGTTAGGCGCGGTTCTGCTCGGCTATATTGGCGCCTGGCTGGCGGTGGCGCGGCATCTGAGTGAGCTGGCGCCCCGCTAGAATCCCCTTGATTTAGATCAAGATTTGCCCATCTGTAAGGGAACTTTTCTACTGGTTCCCTGCTCAGAATGGGCAGTGCTAGACTGCACCAGCTTTGTAATTCCGGAGGTTTTTCATGACCACTTCTCTGCAACCTGTCCATGCTCTAGTCCCAGGCGCGAACCTGGAGGCTTATGTGCATGCGGTGAACAGCATTCCCCTGCTGTCGCCCGAGCAGGAGCGCGAGCTGGCCGAAAGTCTCTACTACGAGCAGGACCTTGAGGCCGCCCGCCAGATGGTGCTGGCCCACCTGCGCTTCGTCGTGCACATCGCTCGCAGCTATGCCGGTTACGGCCTGTCCCAGGCCGACCTGATCCAGGAAGGCAACGTCGGCCTGATGAAGGCGGTCAAGCGCTTCAACCCGGAAATGGGTGTGCGCCTGGTGTCCTTCGCCGTGCACTGGGTCAAGGCCGAGATCCACGAATTCATCCTGCGCAACTGGCGCATCGTCAAGGTCGCCACCACCAAGGCGCAGCGCAAGCTGTTCTTCAACCTGCGCAGCCAGAAGAAGCGCCTGGCCTGGTTGAGCAACGAGGAAGTGCACGCCGTGGCCGAGAGCCTGGGCGTCGAGCCGCGTGAAGTGCGCGAGATGGAAAGCCGCCTGTCCGGCCATGACATGGCCTTCGACCCGGCTGCCGAGGACGATGACGAAAGTGCGTTCAAGTCGCCAGCCAACTACCTCGAAGACCATCGTTACGATCCGGCCATGCAGCTCGAGGAGGCCGACTGGAGCGACAGTTCCACAGCCAGCCTGCACGAAGCCTTGGAAGGCCTGGACGAGCGTAGCCGCGACATCCTCTACCAGCGCTGGCTGGCCGAGGAGAAGGCGACCCTGCATGACCTGGCCGCCAAGTACAACGTCTCCGCCGAGCGCATTCGCCAGCTGGAGAAGAATGCCATGAACAAGCTGAAAGGCTCGATCCAGGCGTAAACCTGGTACGAGCTGCTGCGCGTCGGCCAGCCGGCGTTAAAAATGGCCTCGGGGTGCTCATTTACTGCAGTAAACTCCGCTCCCTCGGTCATTTTTTCCTTGTCTGGCTCTAGCTCGCGAGCTCGTGAACAGGTTTATTTAAAGTTCGAAAAGCCGCACCCAGGTGCGGCTTTTTTCTGCCCGGAGAATTTCCATGTCCTTGCCGGCCCTGCGTCGTCGTCCACCCGCGCTGCTGTTCACCGGCGTCGCGCTGCTTGCCTGCCTGCTGGCCTATGGGCTGAACCACCTATGGCAGCGCCCGGCAGAGCCGCTGGGCTGGCTGGGTGAATGGCAGGGCCAGGTTCTGCAACCGCTGGCCGAGGGGCAACTGAGCCTGCAGCAGCTGCGTGAGCGCCTGCCGGACGGCGAACTCTGGGTGCAGCCGCACCTGGATGGTTTGCAGCTGCTGTATCGCGGCGAGCTGGCGGCAGACGATGAGTCCTGGAGTCTGCAGGCCGAGTTGGAGCTGAGCGAAGTCGAACGCGCCAGCCTGGTCAAGGCTACCGGCCTGGGTCCGCGCGATGCCGAGCAACCGCTGGCGGCGGCCTTGCAGGAAAGCCTGGGTCAACACCGCATCACTGCGCTTGATCTGCGCCCGCAGGCCGCCGTGGAGCAGGCCCGGGTGGTTGCCAGCCTGGGCGAGCCGCGCCTGCGTCTGCAGTTGCAGGCGGGTGAGGCCTGGGTTTATCCGCAACAGGGGCTGACTGCCCACTTGAGCGAAGAGCGCCTGCAGCTACTGCGTGCGGTGCCGCGCAGCCTGCTGCTGCACTGACGCCTGTGGCCGTCGGAGTTGGCGCCGCCGGCGTGGCTGTCGGCGCAGGGGCGAGGCAGGATGCGGCTCTGACCTTTCGCGGAGCTTCCCATGCCTGTCTCCCAGCGTTACTGCTTCGGCCTGGCCGTGCTGCTTGGCTACCTGTACATCGTCCTGCTGCCCTTCAAGCCTTATCCACTGGGCTGGCTGCTCAAACCGCTGCCCATGCTGCTGTATGCCTGGCTGGCCTGGCGTACTCAGCCGCTGGCGGCCGGGCGTTGGCTGGCCCTGGGTTTCGTGGCGGCTGGGCTGGGTGATTTCTTTCTCGACTATGGCAACCGCGATGGTCTGTTTCGCCAGGCCCTGCTGGCGTTCCTGCTGACCCAGTTGGCGTTCATTCGCGGCTTCGTGCTGTTGGCCGAGGGGCGCTCCTGGCGCTTGCTGTGGAGCCTGCCGGCGCTGCTCTACGGGGCGGGGATGGCGGCGTGGATGCTGCCAGCGGCGGGGCCACTGCAGCTGCCACTGGCGTTCTACTTCATCTGCCTGCTGGGCATGGCGCTGAATGCGGCGCGCCTGGAGCGGCGGCCGGGACCGTTGTGGCTGGGCGCTAGCCTGTTCCTGGTGGCCGACTCGCTGATCGGGGTGAACAAGTTCATCCAGCCGTTCCCCCATGCGGTGACGCTGATCGTGCTCTGCTACTTCACTGGCCAGACCCTGATCGCCTGGGGCCTGCTGCGCCTCAAAGCAGATTCTGCAACCAGTCGGGCCGCCACGGTGCCAGCTGGTTGAGGTAGTGGCTGCCGCCCAGCTGGTACGCCTGGCGGGTGATCCAGCTGGCCCGCCGGCTGACATGCGGCCCCGGCTTGCGTGGGCTCCAGGCGCGTGGGTTGGGCAGCACGGCGGCCAGCAGGCTGGCCTGCTGGCGCGACAGGTAGGGTGCGCCGACGCCGAAGTGATGGCGCGCGGCGGCTTCGGCGCCGAACACCCCGTCGCCCCATTCCACGCTGTTGAGGTACACCTCGAGGATTCGCTGCTTCGACCAGAACAGCTCGATCAGTCCGGTGAACCAGGCCTCCAGCGCTTTGCGTGGCCAGCTGCGGCCGGACCAGAGGAACAGGTTCTTCGCTACCTGCTGGCTGAGGGTGCTGGCGCCGCGCAGGCTGCCGCCGCGCTCGTTGTGCGCCAGGGCCTTCTGGATCGCGTCGAGGTCGAAGCCGTGGTGCTCGGCGAAGCGCTGGTCTTCGGCGGCAATCACCGCAATCTTCAGGTTGTCCGGCAGCTCCTTCCAGGGCCGCCAGGTACGCTGCAGGTCGATCGGTTCGCCATCGATCCACGACTCGACCTTGCGCTCGACCATCAGCGCCGTGCCCGGTGGGTCGATCCAGCGCAGGGCGAGCACCAATAGCGCCGAGCCGATGGCGAACCACAGCAGCAGTTTGGACAGGCGGCGAAACAGGTTGCGCAGCATGGATGGCTTGGCCGAGAGGAATGGGCGGGCCATTATAGCCAGCGCATTGGATCTGTCCGGGAGTGAATCATGTTGCGAGTCTTTCTGTTGCTGGCGTCTTTTGCCGGTTTCACCGGGGTGGCGCTGGGGGCGTTCGCTGCCCATGGTCTCAAGGGGCGCCTGAGTGCCGAGTACCTGGCGGTGTTCCAGACCGGCGTGCATTACCAGTTGATGCATGCCCTGGCCCTGTTTGGCGTGGCCCTGCTCGCGACGCACTTGCCGGGGCGCCTGCTGACGGCCGCTGGCAGCCTGTTCGCTTTGGGCATCCTGCTGTTTTCCGGCAGCCTGTATGCCCTGACGTTGAGCGGGATTGGCAAGCTCGGCATGATCACCCCGCTCGGTGGTTTGGCGTTTCTCGCCGGCTGGGTCTGCCTGGGGCTGGCGGCCTGGCGCCAGGCTTGAGCCGGATCAAGGCGGGCGCGGGTCGGGGACGAGTGGCGTCCTTTTACCTTGGTCGCTGCCGATGATCGGGCTAGAATGCCGACCCTTTCATGTTCTGACTGCCCGGCCATGCATATCCAACTGAACGGCGAACCCTTCGAGCTCGCGGCCGACGCTACCGTCGCCGACCTGCTCGCGCGCCTGGATGCCGTCGGCAAGCGGGTGGCGGTCGAACTCAACCTGGACATAGTGCCGCGCAGCCAGCACGCCACGACCGTCCTGCGCGACGGCGACCAGCTGGAAGTCGTCCACGCCATCGGCGGCGGCTAGTCGCCCGAGAGGAGTTGCCATGAGCGCCATCATCGACAAGCCCTTCACCCTGGCCGGGCGCACCTATGCGTCGCGCCTGCTGGTCGGCACCGGCAAGTACAAGGATCTCGAAGAGACCCGCCTGGCCATCGAGGCCTCGGGTGCCGAGATCGTCACCGTGGCGGTGCGCCGGACCAACATCGGGCAGAACCCAGGCGAGCCGAACCTGCTCGACGTGATTTCGCCGGACCAGTACACCATCCTGCCCAACACTGCCGGTTGCTACGATGCCGTCGAAGCGGTGCGCACCTGCCGCCTGGCCCGTGAACTGCTCGATGGCCACAAGCTGGTCAAGCTGGAAGTGCTGGCCGACCAGAAGACCCTGTTCCCTAACGTGATCGAGACCCTCAAGGCCGCCGAAGTGCTGGTCAAGGAAGGCTTCGACGTTATGGTCTACACCAGCGATGACCCGATCATTGCCCGCGAGCTGGCGGCCATGGGCTGCATCGCGGTGATGCCGCTGGCCGGCCTGATCGGCACCGGGCTGGGTATCTGCAACCCGTACAACCTGCGCATCATCCTCGAAGAAGCGAGCGTACCGGTGCTGGTCGATGCCGGCGTGGGCACCGCGTCCGACGCCACCATCGCCATGGAGCTGGGTTGCGAGGCGGTGCTGATGAACAGCGCCATTGCCCATGCGCAGAATCCGATCCTGATGGGCGAGGCGATGAAGCACGCGATCATTGCCGGACGCATGGCCTACCTGGCCGGGCGCATGCCGAAGAAGTTGTATGCCAGCGCCTCGTCGCCGCTGGATGGTCTGATCAAGTAAGAGAATCCGATGACTGAAGTAATCGAGCCGGCAGACGAAGGCGCTGCCGAACGCCCCCTGCGCGGCATCAAGAGTTTCGTCATGCGCTCCGGGCGCATGACCGAAGGCCAGCAACGTGGTCTCGACAACGGCTTGCCGCAGTTCGGTCTGCAGCTGGAAGACGGCCTGCGCGATTTCGACCAGGTGTTCGGCCGCAGCGCGCCGCGTACCTTCGAGATCGGTTTCGGCATGGGCCACTCGACCCTGGAGATGGCCGCCGCCGCGCCCGAGCAGGACTTCATCGGCGTGGAAGTGCACAAGCCGGGCGTCGGTGCCCTGCTCAATGGCATGCTCACGCAGAACCTGTCGAACATCCGTGTGTACAGCTGCGATGCCCTGGAAGTGCTGCGCGATTGCGTTGCCGATGCCAGCCTCGACCGCGTCCTGCTGTTCTTCCCCGATCCCTGGCACAAGGCCCGTCACCACAAGCGCCGCATCGTCCAGGCGAGCTTCGCCGAGCTGGTGCGCAGCAAACTCAAGGTTGGCGGCGTGCTGCACATGGCCACCGATTGGCAGCCATACGCGGAATATATGTTGGAAGTGCTCAGCGCCGCGCCCGGTTACCATAACCTGTCTGCCGACCAGACTTATGTCGAGCGTCCCAGCGAGCGCCCGGTGACCAAGTTCGAGCGCCGTGGCGAACGCCTTGGCCATGGCGTATGGGATTTGAAGTTCCAGCGCATCGATTGACACAGGCCCTGCGGAGCAGGGCTAGAACATGACCGGGACCACCCGGCGCCAGGAAGGCATCCTCACCCGACGGCAATATGCAGATGCGGCCTACACTGGTCGTACGAATAAGAATGGCGGCGCATAACAACCCGCGAGGAGAACGCTGTGTTGAGAACTATTGCAGTCCTGATGCTGGCAGCCGTTGCGCTGCCGGCCCAAGCCCGGGTCGATGCCGCCCAGGCTGCCCGTCTGGGGCAAGACCTGATGCCGCTGGGTGGCGAGCGGGCGGGTAATGCCGCCGGTACCATCCCGGCCTGGGATGGCGGCCTGACCGTCGGCCCGAGCGGCTACCAGTCGGGCCAGCACCACCCTGATCCATACGCTGCCGATAAAGAACTGTATCGCGTCGATGCCAGCAACGCCGGCCAGTACAAGGCCGTGTTGGCGCCGGGTTACCAGAAGCTGCTGGAAAAGCACCCAGGCTACTTCCTGCGCGTCTACCCGACTCACCGCAGTGCGGCCGCGCCGCAGCGCATCTATGACGCCACCCGTTACAACGCGACCAACGCCGGGCTGATTTCCGGCGGTAACGGTATCGAAGGCACGGCTGCCGGGATTCCTTTCCCGATCCCGCAAACTGGCCAGGAAGCCATCTGGAACCACATCGCCCGCTACCGTGGCGACCAGATTCACATGGTTACCAACCAGGCGGCTGTGCTGGCCAGCGGCGACTACACCCTGCTCAAGCGCGACCGTGAAATCCTGTTCATCTATGGCCGCGAGGGTGTGACCCCGGCGGACCTGGACAACACCCTGTTCTACTACAAGTACCTGGTAACCGCGCCGAGCAAGCTGGCCGGTTCCTCGCTGGTGGTGCAGGAAACCCTCGACCAGGTGTTGGCGATCCGCAAGGCCTGGCGCTTCAGCCGTGGCGAGCGTCGCGTGCGCCGCCTGCCGATGCTGGCCTATGACGCCATGCAGCCGGACACCAACGGCATGGCCACCGCCGACGTGGTCGACGCCTACAACGGCGCACCGGACCGTTACGAGTGGAAGCTGATCGGCAAGCAGGAAATGCTTATGCCGTACAACAGCTATGCCGTGCACCAGAAGGGCATCCCCTACGAGAAGATCCTGCAGGCCAAGAGCGTCAACCCCGAGCTGCTGCGCTACGAGTTGCACCGCGTGTGGGTGGTCGAGGCGGACCTGCGCAAGGGCTTCAGCCACCCTTACGCCAAACGCCGCTTCTACATCGACGAGGACAGCTGGCAGATCCTCGGTGTCGACCTGTATGACAAGAGCGGTGAACTGGTCGGCCTGCAGGAAGCCCATCCGATCAGCTACTACGACGTACCGATGTTCGGCAGCACCCTGGAGACCATCTACGACTTCAAGGGTGGCCGCTACTACGTCGACGGCCTGGACAACAACGAGCCGATGTACGACTTCAACGTCAAGTTGAACAAGGGCGACTTCACCGCCGCCGCCCTGCGCCGCGAAGGTATCTGAGCCGACTCGTATAGAGCCGTTCAGCGCCCAAGAAAAAGCCCGCATCTGCGGGCTTTTTCGTATCTGCCGATCAGTCGTCGTCGTGATGGCGGTGCTTGTGCTTCTTGCTCTTCTTACCGTGGCTATGGCCGTCATCATCGTCATCGCCGCCGTAGTTGCTGCCCAGGGCACCACCCGCGCCGCCACCCAGGGCGCCGCCGATCACGGCGCCAGTGGAGCCACCGACCTTGTTGCCGAGCACCGCACCACCGGCTGCACCGAGGCCGCCACCGACGGCCGCCTCGACCTTGCTGCCCTTCTTCGCGGTGACCGCACTGCCGGCCGCGCCGCCGACACCGGCACCGATGGCCGCACCGGTATTGCCGCCAACCTGCTGACCGACCACGGTGCCGAGGGCGCCACCCAGCGCACCGCCGATGGCGGTCTTGGTGGTGTCGCCGGCGTACAGCGGTTGAGCCAGCAGCAGGCCGCCGAGGGCCAACAGGGAAAGGGAATTACGCATGGGAAAACCTCAGAAAAAATGCGCGCGGAGCGTGGCGTAGTTGCCGCGCCAAGGCAAGCCGCAAGGGCGCAGGGTGTGACCTGGCTGACGGCTGGTCAGTCGTGCCAGTGCTTGTGCTTGCGCCCGTGGTGATGGCGGCGCTCGCCGTAGTGATGACCGTTGTCGCCCTGGTAATAGTCACGCCGCCCGCCATGATCATGGTCGTCGTCATCGCGATTGCCATCGCCGTAGTTGTTGCCCAGCGCGCCACCGGCGCCACCGCCCAGCGCCGCGCCGATCAGGCCGCCAGTGGTACCACCGATCTTCTGGCCGATGACATTGCCGCCGGCGGCGCCCAGGCCGCCGCCGATCGCCGCCTCGGTGCGGCTGTGCTTGTCGGCGCCGACCATACCGCCGGCGGCGCCACCGACACCGGCACCGATGGTCGCACCGGTGTTGCCACCAATCTGCTGGCCTACTACCGAGCCCAGCACGCCGCCCAGGGCACCACCGACGCCGGCCTGGGTATTGCCGGCAAAGGCGCCGGCGCTGGCCAGGCTGAGGGAGAACAGGAGCAGCGAGGAATACTTCATGACTACAGACCTCTTAGGGAACACGCGGCAGATCCTGCCAGCGCCCGCGCTGCAGGCAAGCCCTGCGCGGCGGCCCTGCGAGAGGCTGCACAGGTTACGAAAAGATTGCTGCAGGCACCGAACTACGGGGTTTTGCCAGGGTCAGCCAGACTTATCCCCGAGCCGTTTTCAGGCTCTGCGCGAGGGCGTCGCTGAGCTGGCGGTAGTCGTCCACGGCGGCGAACTCCTCGGTGTCCTTGAGCGCCTGGCGGCTGTCCGGCTGGCGAATACCGAGCAGGTGGGCAACACCAAAGCGGCGGGCGCTGCGCAGGATCGGCAGGCTGTCGTCGATGAACAGGCTGCGCGCCGGGTCGAAGGGGCAGTCCTGCTGCAGGGCGAACCAGAACTGCTGGTTCTCCTTGGGGAAGCCGTAGTCGTGGGAGCTGATCAGGCGGTCGAACCAGGGCGCCAGCTCGACCTTTTCCAGCTTCAGCGACAGCGAGTCGCGGTGCGCGTTGGTGATCAGCACCACGCGCTTGCCGGCGGCGCGCAGGGCGGCGAGGAAGGTGTCGGCGTCCGGGCGCAGGGCGATCAGGTGCGCCACCTCGCGTTTGAGCTCGCGTACCGAGAGGTTCAGCTCGCGGCTCCAGAAATCGGTGCAGTACCAGGGCAGGGTGCCGGCGTGTTCGCGAAACAGCGGCAGCAGTTCGGCATCGGCGGCTTGCCGGCTTACCCCGTGCAGCTCGGCATAGCGCTGCGGCAGGTGTTCGAGCCAGAAGTGGTTGTCGAAGTGCAGGTCGAGCAGGGTGCCGTCCATGTCGAGAAGGACGGTATCGATGTCGGCCCAGGGCAGCAGAGGCATGGCGGATTCTGGCGTGAAAGGTGATGGAGTGTGCCGCGATACAATATCCCGCGCGGACAATTCGGGTGAGCGGGGTATGATACCCGTTCGTTTCAAGGAGTGAGCTCATGCGTGAGAAACCTGTCGTGCTGGCCCGCGAGATAGTCGCGAGCAGCCGCCTGTTCCGCGTCGAAGAACTGCAGCTGCGCTTCTCCAACGGAGTCGAGCGCACCTACGAACGCCTGGTCGGCAAAGGCTCGGGTTACGGCGCGGTAATGATCGTGGCCCTGCTCGACGCCGAGCATGCGATCCTGCTGGAAGAGTACTGCGGTGGTACCGACGACTATCAGCTGTCGCTGCCCAAGGGCCTGGTCGAGCCCGGTGAAGATGTGCTCGATGCGGCCAACCGCGAGCTCAAGGAGGAAGCCGGTTTCGGCGCCCGCCAGCTGGAGCTGATCGCCGAGCTGAGCCTGTCACCCGGCTACATGAGCCAGAAGATCCAGGTGGTGCTGGCCCGTGACCTGTACGAGGAAAGCCTGCCGGGCGACGAGCCCGAGCCGCTGCGGGTAGACAAGGTCAACCTGCGTGAACTCAGTGCCCTGGTGCAACACCCGCAATTTACCGAGGGCCGTGCCCTGGCGGCGCTTTATCTGGTGCGCGACCTGTTAAGTCAACGTGGAGAATTCAGCCTGTGAGCCATCCCTTTCTGCCGGCGGTGATCGCCCTGGTGCAACGTGCCGGTGAGGCGACCCTGCCGCATTGGCGCAACGACGTGGTCGTGACCGAGAAGGCCGATGCCTCGCCGGTGACCGCCGCCGACCTGGCCGCCCACCATATCCTCGCCGACGGTCTGCGCGCGCTGGCGCCGGAGATTCCGGTGCTGTCCGAGGAGGACGCCGACATCGCCTTCAGCGAGCGTGCCGCCTGGCAGAGCTGGTGGCTGGTCGATCCGCTGGACGGCACCAAGGAGTTCATTTCCGGCAGCGAAGAGTTCACCGTCAACGTGGCGCTGATCGAGCGCGGCCAGGTGGTGTTCGGCGTGGTTGGCATTCCGGCCAATGGTCGCTGCTACTACGGTGGTCGCGGCCTCGGTGCCTCGCGCATGGAGCGTGACGGCGCCGCGCAGGAAATTGCCGTGCGCGTGGCGCCGGCCGAAGCCTTCACCGTGGTGGCCAGCAAGCGCCACTCCAGCCCGGCCCAGGAGCGCCTGCTGGAAGGCCTCGCCGAGCGTTTCGGCGACCTGCAGCTGGCCAGTGTCGGCAGCTCGCTGAAGTTCTGCCTGCTCGCCGAAGGCAATGCCGACTGCTATCCGCGCCTGGCACCGACCTCGCAGTGGGATACCGCGGCGGCCCAGGGCGTGCTGGAAGGGGCCGGTGGCGAAGTGCTCGACCTCAAGGGCCAGGCGCTGACCTACGAAGCCCGCGAGTCGTTGCTCAACCCGTCTTTCCTCTGTCTGCCGCAGGCGGCCGAGTGGCGTGCCGAGTTGATCCAGCTGGCCCGTGCCCTCGACTGATGGACGAGCGCGCCTACCTGGAGCAACTGCTGCACCAGGACATCCCGCTGACCCAGGCCTTGGGTCTGGGCGTGCGGGATTGGCAGGGCGGCGAACTACACCTGAGCCTGCCGCTGGCGGCCAACCTCAATCACAAGAGCAGCATGTTCGGCGGCAGCCTCTACTGTGGCGCGGTGCTGGCCGGTTGGGGCTGGTTGCATCTGAGCCTGCGTGAGGCGGGCATCACGGATGGGCATATCGTTATCCAGCAGGGGCAGATCGACTACCCGCAGCCGGTGCTGAGCGATGCGCTGGCGGTGTGCGCGGCGCCTGCCGCGGCCGAGTGGGACAAATTCCTTGCCCTGTACCGGCGCCGTGGCCTGGCGCGGATCAGGCTGCACAGCCGCATCCTCACCGGCACGGTCGAGGCGGTGCGCTTCAGCGGGCAGTATGTGCTGCACCGCTGACGGCTTAGAACCTGTTTACGATCTTCTGAATTAGAGCCAGACAAGGCAAAAGTGACCGAAAAAGCGCAGTTTACGGGCTGTAAATGAGCATTTTGAGGTCACTTTTAACGCGGTATGGCCGCAAGTCAGGAGATCGTAAACAGGTTCTTAGAGCCTGTTTACGATCTATCCGTGCTCTTGCCGATAGCGAAGCTAAGCAGGCGTTATCCACCCTGCAGGCGAGATGTTTTTGTGGGAGCCAGCTTGCTGGCGATCCACTACCCGGGCAAAAGCATCGCCAGCAAGCGGGCTCCTACACAGTCGTGCCTCGCGCCTCACGATCTTTTCGGGCTCTTCGATGGTGCCCTGGCCCCGGAGCGTAGGCTGGGGGAGTACCGTAGCCCGGACTTCAGTCCGGGGTTGCCTGAGATGTCTCAGACTGAAATCCGGGCTACTGACTGTTCCAGCCTGGCCACTTGGGCGTTCAGGCTGTAGCCACAGAAAGATCGTAAACAGGTTCTTACAGCATGTCGCTGTAGCGCTCATCCTTCTTGTACAGCAGCGGCTGGGCGAAGCCCGGCACCTGGATGCCCTCTGCGCTGAACTGCAGTTGCTGGTCGTCGATCAGGTCGTGGCCGAAGTTGTAGAGGATGTCGAACTGACCGAGCAGGGCCTGCTGGTCGTAGGCGGCGGCGGTGGCGCGGGTCGCTTCGCGCTTGGCCTGCCAGGCACTGAAGGCAGCTTCGCCATGGCGTTTGCGCAGCATGCGTTCGGCCACCTGCGGGGCGAGGATCACGCCGGTGGCATTGTTGCCGCCGAAACCCTTGGAGTTGATGAAGCACACCTGCATGTCCTCGGCCTGGCGATCACGCGTCTCCAGGCTGAGGTGCTCACGGTGGACGTCGTCGGCTACCTTGTCGATGGTCTTCAGGCCCGGCAGCAGGCCGTGCCGGAAGGTGCCGAGGGCTGCAACCACTTGGTCGCCACTGGCGGTGGCCAGGGAGTGGCCAAGAAAGGCCTTCACCGCAGTGATCGGCCACTGCTCGATGCCGAAGGCGGCGGCGACGCGGTCCAGCAGTTCGGACTCGCTGACCCGGTTGGCCGGGGTGCTGGAGCCATGGGCGTGGACGAAGCTGTGCTGGCGCACCGCGTCGATGCCGAGCAGTTGCGCGGCGCTGGCCACGGCCTTGGCCAGGGTCAGGTAGTTGCCGGGGCCGGGGGCGGAAATCGATTTCTTGAAGCCGTCGGCATTGATGAATACATCCGGCACCGCGCCGTGGATATCGGCGCCCAGCTGCAGGGCCAGCTCGTCGTCCATCAGCACCACGAACTGTGCCGATTCGGAGAGGGTGAAGCCGCAGTTGTCGCCGAACGGGCGGCTGGCGCGGCGGAAGTCGACGTCGTCGCGGCCCTCGATTTTGCGCAGGCCTTCTTCGGTGGCCAGGGCGCCCATGGCGCCGTAGCCGTCGATGACCTCCTGGGTGATCGGCGCCTCGCTGTTGCCGACCAGCACCACCCGCGACTTGCCGCTGGCGATCTGCTCGATGCCCTTCTGCAGGTTGTAGAGGAAGGTGGCGCAGGCGCCGGTGACGCTGCCGGTGGTGCCGACGCTACCCAGCACATAAGCGTTGATGAAGTCCGCCGGCATGCTGTTGAGGCCCAGCGGGCACTGCTTGGCGGTGACCCGGCCGCCCTTGAGGCGTGACTGCAGCATGCCGCCGAAGCCGTTGTCGTCGAGCTGGCTCATGATGCTGCCGGCGAATACCGCCACTTCGTCGGGCTGCACCTGATCGAGAATGCTCTGCCACGGCAGGCCGATGGAGCGCAGTGCATCGGTGGCGCCGACCACGGCCATCTGCAGGCCGCGCGGATGGAAGCGCGATGGGTACAGCTCGCCTGGCTCGAAGCCGCTGGGCAGCTGGCCGGCGGACTTCACCGGCAGGGCGCGGTAGCTGTCGACCTTGAATTCGCAGCTGTCGTGCAGGGTCACCCGTACCGTCTGCTCGTCGAGATTTTCCACCGTCCAGCTCGCCGGTAGCGGTTCGGGCAGGTGCTTGCGCGGGGTGGTGAACTGCGCGCTGCTCACCGCCAGATTCTTCTGCCAGTGAGCGGCATCGACATCCAGGTGGCGCTTGTCGATGCGCCGCACCAGGCTGTCAGCGAGGATCTCCGTGCCGTGCCGGGCTTCAATCTGCGCCAGGCTCAGTGGGGTGCCGTCGAGGCTGTGGAACTGGCCGTCGACCACTTGCACCCGCTTCATCATCACGGCCAGGCCGGCCAGGGTTTCCTGGCGGCTCTGCGCATCCAGGGATTCCTGCACGATGCGGCGGAAACCATGGTGGAACGAACTTCTGCCCGCGGCGCTGTAACCGCCGAAGCCCACAATGACGGGTAGTCGAGACATCACTCGGAACTCCTACAATCGATCTTCACGCAGGGCCGGGTGGGGCGCAGTGGCGGGCAGGTGCACGACGACAACAGCGCTCCCGGCCAGGCGGCATATGCCGGGTGGCGACTCAAACGAATCGGGATACCGAATGGACGCAGGGGCTGACTGGCGAGTCACGTTGCTGGCCTGGCGGTCAGCCATTGCCAGCTGGATGGCGTGTCGTAGCGAGTGAGGGGGCGGCAGGGGCTGCCTGCCGCCGTGTGACGAGGATTCAGCGGTACTGCGTGGTGGTGGCGCTGGTGCTGACGCGGGTACCGGCCTTGCCCTGGACGATGGCCTCGATATCGGCCAGCGAGCCGATCACCGCGACCTTGCCGGTGTTGCGGGCAAACTCGCAGGCAGCCTGAACCTTGGGCCCCATGGAGCCGGCGGCGAAGCCGAGGCGTTCCAGTTCGTCCGGATGGGCTTCGGCGATGGCCTTCTGGGTTGGCTTGCCCCAGTCGATGTAGGTGGCGTCGACATCGGTGGCGATCACCAGCAGGTCGGCACTCAGCTGTTCGGCCAGCAGCGCCGAGCACAGGTCCTTGTCGATCACTGCCTCCACGCCGCGCAGCTTGCCGTTCTCGTACATGGTCGGGATGCCGCCACCGCCCGCGCAGATCACCACGCTGCCTTTTTCCAGTAGCCACTTGACCGGGCGGATCTCGAAGATGCGCTGCGGCCTGGGGCTGGCCACCACGCGGCGGAACTTGTCGCCATCCGGGGCGATGCTCCAGCCTTTCTCGGCGGCCAGGCGCTCGGCGTCTGCCTTGCTGTAGACCGGGCCGATCGGTTTGGTCGGTGTCTTGAAGGCCGGGTCGGCGCTGTCCACTTCGACCTGGGTGAGGATGGTGGCGAAGGGCACTTCGAACGGCAGCAGGTTGCCCAGCTCCTGTTCGATCATGTAGCCGATCATGCCTTCGGTCTCGGCGCCGAGCACATCCAGCGGGTAGGGGTTGGCCGGGTCGTAGGCGTTGCCCTGCAGGGCCAGCAGGCCAACCTGTGGGCCGTTGCCGTGGGCGATTACCAGCTCGTTGCCGGGCGCCACCTTGGCGATCTGCTCGCAGGCGATGCGCACGTTGACGCGCTGGTTGTCGGCGGTCATGGCTTCGCCACGCCGCAGCAGGGCGTTGCCGCCCAGGGCGATGACTAGTCGCATATTGATTCTCCTCGAAAGGGGTTGGCCGTAGGGCGGGTAAACCCGCGGGTTGCACCCGCCCTACGGCGCGCGCGTCAAACGTCGGCCAGGGTCGAGACCAAGATCGCCTTGATGGTGTGCATGCGGTTTTCCGCCTGCTCGAAGGCAATGCACCAGGGCGACTCGAACACGTCGTCGGTCACTTCGATGCCGTTCTTCAGGTGTGGGTACTGCTCGGCGATCTGCTTGCCGACCTTGGTCTCGCTGTTGTGGAACGCCGGCAGGCAGTGCATGAACTTGACCCGCGGGTTGCCAACGGACTTCATCAGCTCGGCGTTGACCTGGTAGGGCAACAGTTGCTGGATGCGCTCGGCCCAGGCTTCCACCGGCTCGCCCATGGACACCCAGACATCGGTATGGACGAAGTCGACGCCCTTGACCGCCGCTTTGGCATCCTCGGTGAGGGTGATGCGCGCGCCACTTTCTTCGGCGAATTGTTTGCATTGCGCCACGAAGCTGTCTTCAGGCCACAGCGACTTGGGCGCGGCGATGCGTACGTCCATGCCGAGCTTGGCACCGATCAGCAAGAGCGAGTTGCCCATGTTGTTACGCGCGTCGCCGAGGTAGGCGTAGCTGATGTCATGCAGCGGCTTGTCGCTGTGCTCGCGCATGGTCAGTACGTCGGCAATCATCTGGGTCGGGTGGTATTCATCGGTCAGGCCGTTGAACACCGGCACGCCTGCATACTTCGCGAGCTCTTCGACGATCTCCTGCTTGAAGCCGCGGTACTCGATGGCGTCATACATGCGGCCGAGCACGCGGGCGGTGTCCTTCATGCTCTCCTTGTGGCCGATCTGCGAGGAACCCGGGTCGATATAGGTGACGTTGGCACCCTGATCGTAGGCGGCCACTTCGAAGGCGCAGCGGGTACGGGTGGAGGTTTTCTCGAAGATCAGCGCGATGTTCTTGCGCAGCAGGTGCGGTTGCTCGGTGCCGGTGTACTTGGCGCGCTTGAGGTCGCGGGACAGATCCAGCAGGTAGCGCAGCTCGCGCGTGCTGTGGTGCATCAGGCTGAGCAGGTTGCGGTTGTGCATATTGAAAGCCATGGTTCTTTCTCCTTGTGGGTATGGGAAACCGCGCCCGGCGGCGGGTAGCCGCCGGGGTGGCTTGATCAGTAGTCGATCGGGTCGCGGATGATCGGGCAGGTCATGCAGTGGCCACCGCCGCGGCCGCGGCCCAGTTCGCTGGCGCTGATGGTGATGACCTCGACGCCGGCCTTGCGCAGCAGGGTGTTGGTGTAGGTGTTGCGGTCGTAGCCGACCACCACGCCGGGCTCTAGGCAGACCACGTTGTTACCGTCGTCCCACTGCTCGCGCTCGGCTTCGAAGCTGTCGCCGCCGGTTTCCACCACGCGCAGTTTTTTCAGGTTGAGGGACTCGGCGACCACGTCGATGAACGACTTGTTCTCGCGGCGCACGTCGATGCCGCCGGGGCGGCTTTCGTCGGGGCGGATGACGAAAGGCACGATCTGGTAGGCGACTTCCGGGAAGACGGTGACCAGGTCGCGGTCGCAGAAGCTGAACACGGTGTCCAGGTGCATCGCCGCACGCGACTTGCCGAGACCGGCGACCACCACTTTTTCTGCGGCGCCGGCCTTGAACAGGGCCTGGGCCACCTGACCGATGGCCTGGTGCGAGGTGCGCTCGCCCATGCCGATCAGCACGGTGCCGTTACCAATCGGCATCACGTCGCCGCCTTCCAGGGTGGCGGCACCGTGGTCGACATCCGGGTCGCCGTACCAGACCTGGAAGTCGGCGTTGACGAAGTCCTGGTGGAATTTGTAGATGGCGCTGGCCAACAGGGTTTCCTGGCGCCGCGCCGGCCAGTACATGGGGTTGAGGGTGACGCCGCCGTAGATCCAGCAGGTGGTGTCGCGGGTGAACTGGGTATTGGGCAGCGGCGGGAAGATGAAGCTGGACTCGCCCAGGTAGGCGTTGAACATCTTCGCCGCCTCGGAGTCCTTGTGCGTGGCCAGGTCGGAGCCGGCTACGCCACCGATCAGGTATTCGGCGATGCGGCGTGGCTCCAGGCCCTCGATGAACGAGCGGACCTCGTTCTGCAGGCCGAGGCCGACGCTGTTGGGGGTGATCTTGCGATCGAGGATCCAGGCCAGCGCTTCCTTGTTGCTGACGGTCTGCTCCAGCAGGTTGTGCATCTCGACCACGTCGATACCGCGCTCGCGCATCTTGGTCATGAAGTCGAAGTGGTCGCGTTTGGCTTGGCTGACCCAGATCACGTCGTCGAACAGCAGCTCGTCGCAGTTGTTGGGGGTCAGGCGCAAGTGGGCGAGGCCGGGTGAGCAGACCATCACTTTGTGCAGTTTGCCCGCTTCCGAGTGGACGCCGAGTTTTACCTTGGACATGTGAACCTCCTATGTCATTAAAGGCTGAGGAAGCCGCTGTAGAGACCGTAACCGGCAACGGCTGCGCCGATCACGACGACGGCGAAGATGAGCTTCTCAACCGTGGTGAAGATGGGTTGACCCTTCTCGCGTTTGGCCTTGGCGAACAGGATGACGCCAGGGGCGTAGAGCAGGGCGGAGAGCAGCAGGTACTGCACACCACCGGCGTAGATCAGCCAGATGGCATAGAGCAGGGCGACGCCGCCGATCAGCAGGTCCTTGTTGCGCTCGCCGGGCGCCTGCTCGTAGGTTTCGCCACGTACTGCCAGCAGCACGGCGTAGGCGGCGGACCACAGGTACGGCACCAGGATCATCGAGGTCGCCAGGTACAGCAGGCTGAGGTAGGTGGAGTTGCTGAACAGGGTGACGATGAGGAACAGCTGGATCAGACCGTTGGTCAGCCACAGCGCGTTGGCCGGCACCTGGTTGGCGTTTTCCTTCTTGAGGAAGTCCGGCATGGTGTGGTCCTTGGCGGCGGCGAAGAGGATCTCCGCACACAGCAGGGTCCAGGACAGCAGGGCGCCAGCCAGCGAGACGATCAGGCCGATGGCGATCAGGATCGCGCCCCAGCGGCCGACCACATGCTCCAGCACGTAGGCCATGGAGGGGTTCTTCAGCCCGGCCAGTTCGGCCTGGCTCATGATGCCCAGCGACAACACGTTGACCAGCACCAGCAGCAGGAGCACGCCGATGAAACCGAGTACGGTGGCCTTGCCGACGTCGCTGCGTTTTTCCGCGCGGGCCGAATAGACGCTGGCGCCCTCGATGCCGATGAACACCCAGACGGTGACCAGCATCATGTTGCGCACCTGGTTCATCACGCTGCCCAGGTCGGGATTGCCCTTGCCCCAGATGTCTGCGGTGAATACATCCATCTTGAAGGCGACGGCGGCGATGACGATGAACAGCACCAGCGGCACCATCTTGGCGATCGTGGTGACCTGGTTGATGAAGGCCGCTTCCTTGATCCCGCGCAGCACCAGGAAGTGCACGCCCCACAGCACGGCGGAGGCGCAGACCACGGCGATCACCGTGTTGCCTTCACCGAATACCGGGAAGAAATAGCCGAGGGTGGAGAACAGCAGGACGAAGTAGCTGACGTTGCCCAGCCAGGCGCTGATCCAGTAGCCCCAGGCCGAGGAGAAGCCCATGTAGTCGCCGAAGCCGGCCTTGGCGTAGGCATAGACCCCGGAGTCCAGTTCTGGCTTGCGATTGGCCAGGGTCTGGAAGACGAAGGCTAGGGTCAGCATGCCGACCGCGGTGATCGCCCAGCCGATCAATACGGCCCCAGCCCCGGCGCTGTTGGCCATGTTCTGCGGCAGGGAGAATATCCCGCCGCCGACCATGGAGCCCACCACCAGAGCAATCAACGCCCCCAGGCGTAGTTTGTTTGCGGAATCGGACATCGGGTACCTCCAATAGCGGAGTGAAGTTGAGAGCAATTGGGCTCGCTATTGGAGAGGGGGGTATTGATTTCGATCAATAGCTCGCTATCCATTGCTCGGTAATACTGTCCCTGTACTGGCAGAAGTTGCTCAGGGGCACCTCTAGGTATAGCGGAGAGGCCTTGTGCTAGACGGCCGCGGCCCTTTTCTGAACGGGCGTGCAGGAAAAGCTAGTTGAACTTCTATCGCTTTCAAGTTTCAGCAATAAGTCTCTTATTCGTAATGGCTAAATGCCTGTCGATTGTTTGGAATAAAAGAATAATTATTTATTTCAAATATCTATAAGTTGTCGCGTAATGACGGCAGCGAGGAGGTCATCATGTTTCGTCCTGGCCATGTCCACGTGCAGCGTGACCCAGAACCGGGTGGGCCCGGTTATCGACTGAGTCTGGATTACCAGGTGTGCCGTGATGAGCACGGCTGGCATGTCGATTTCGAGCTGGAAGGCAAAGTGGCGGGGCGCGAGTTGCACGACCGCTTCAGCCTGCACCGCGATGTGGCCTACAACTTCCTGCAGAGCGCCGGACGCTGCCTGCGCCGGCGCGGCATACATCCGTCGCATCCGGCGCTGTTCGCCTTCCACGAAGACTACGACCGGGTCTTCGCCGACCTGCGCAGTCAGCTACACGCCGACCCTGGCGAGCCGGTGGACCTGGAGCGCTTTCTGCTGGATCGCGGCGAGCGGCGTCTGAACTGAGCCCGGCGAGTCAGTCCTGTTCGTCGGCCCCGGCGGCGGGCTCCAGGCCATGCTTGCGCAGCTTGTCATGCAGGGTCTTGCGCGGCAGGCCGAGGGCCTCCGCCAGGCTGCGCAGGGAGTTGTGCCCCCTGGCCATCTCGGCGCCGATCAAGGCGCGTTCATAGGCCTCCACCCGCTCGCCGAGGCTCTGCCCACTGGTTTCGGCCAGCGCTACGCCGCCGGGTAGATCCAGGCCGATATCCAGGCCCATGGCGAAACGCTCGGCAGCGTTCTGCAGTTCGCGCACATTGCCTGGCCAGGCATGGCTAAGCAGCTGGGCGCGCTGCCCGGCCTGCAGCTCGCGGACCGGCAGACCGTGGCGCTGGGCGGCAGCCTCGGCGTGTTGCTGGAACAGCAGGAGGATATCGGCGCCTCGTTCGCGCAGCGGCGGGATGCGCAGCGGCGCCACATTCAGGCGGTAATACAGGTCGGCGCGAAAGCGGCCCTGGTCGGCAGCTATGCGCAGGTCTTCCTTGGTGGCGGCGATCACGCGGATATCCAGGGGGATCAGATGATTGCCACCGAGCCGCTCGACCACGCGCTCCTGCAGCAGGCGCAGCAGCTTGACCTGCACATCCGGGCTCATGCTCTCGATTTCGTCGAGGAACAGGGTGCCGCCGTTGGCAAACTCGAACTTGCCGATGCGGCGTTTCTGCGCGCCGGTGAAGGCGCCGGGTTCGTGGCCGAACAGCTCGCTTTCCACCACCGATTCGGCCAGGGCGCCGGCGTTGATCGCCACGAACGGGCCTTTCTTGCGTGCGGACAGGTCGTGCAGGGCGCGCGCCACCACCTCCTTGCCGGCGCCGGTCTCGCCGAGAATTAGCACATCGGTATGGATTGCCGCCAGCGCGCCGACCTGTTCGCGCAGGCGCCGCATGGGTGCAGATTGGCCGATCAGGCGCGCGCCCAGCTGGTTGCGATCGGCCAGGGCCAGGCGCAGGCTGCGGTTTTCCAGAACCAGGCGGCGCAGCTCCAGGGCGCGGCGTACGCCATCGAGCAGCGCCTCGCTGGCGAAGGGTTTTTCCAGGAAGTCGTAGGCGCCGGCACGCATGGCCTGCACCGCCAGTGGCACGTCGCCGTGGCCGGTGATCAGCAGCACCGGCAGGCCGGCGTCCTGTTCATGCAGCTGGCGCAGCAGTTCGAGGCCGTCGATGCCGGGCATGCGGATATCGCTAACTACCACGCCCGGCCAGTCCGCGCCGATGCGTTCGGCCACGCCGCGGGCATCGGCCAGGGTCTCGACGCGCAGGCCGGCCAGGTCGAGGGTCTGTGCCAGGGCCTGGCGCAGGTGCTCGTCGTCGTCGATCAGCAGAACCTGGGTGCGAACGTCGATGGCGCTCATGAAAACTCCTCGAGCGGTTGCAGATTGGCGCCAGGTACGGCGCTGCGCAGTTGCAGGGTGACCAGTGCACCGCCATCCGGGTGGTTGGCCAGCAGCAGCTCGCCACCGAGGGCGCGCATCAGTGTTTCGCAGATGGCCAGGCCGAGGCCGAGACCCTGGGCGCTGGTCTTGGTGGTGAAGAAGGGCTCGCGGGCATGGGCCAGGGCCTGTTCGCTGAAGCCGGGGCCATTGTCGCGCAGCAGCAGGTTGACGCCGTCGCTGGTGACTTCGGCACTCAGCCACAGGCGCCGTGGCGGCGCCTTCTCACTGAGTGCATCGAGAGCGTTGGCCAGCAGGTTGCCGAGCACCTGGCGCAGGCGCGTTTCGCCGGCCTGCACCCACAGCGTGGCATCCGGCAGGTCGCGGATCAGTTCCACATCCAGCGCGCGGCGCCGCTTGGCCAGCAGGGCCAGGGCATCGTCCAGCGCCGGCTGCAGGGCCACGCTCTCCGGCGCGTGTCTGTCGCGTCGGGCGAAGGCGCGCAGGTGGGCGATGATCGAGGCCATGCGCCCGGTCAGCTCGCTGATCAGCCCGAGGTTGTTGCGCGCGTCGTCGATACGCTGGTGGTCGAGCAGCACGCCGGCGTTGTCGGCATAACTGCGGATCGCCGCCAGCGGCTGGTTGAGCTCGTGGCTGATGCTTGCACTCATGGTGCCGAGGGCGCTCAGCTTGCCGGCCTGGACCAGTTCGTCCTGGGTGCGCAGCAGTTCCTGCTGGGCCTGTTCGCGCTCCAGCACTTCGTCCTTGAGGCGGTTGTTCAGGGTTTCCAGGTCGCGGGTGCGCTCCAGCACGCGGATCTCCAGCTCGCGTTTGGCGCGGGCGTCCAGGGCGATGCGCTCGATGTAGTGACGCCGGCGCTGCAGCAGCAGGCCGAGCAGCAGGAGCAGGGCCAGCAGGCTGGCACCGCCGATGGCCACGGCAGTGCGCACCGGGCGCTCGATCAGCTGGCGCGGGGCGAGGATGCTGGCGCTCAGCCCGGTCTCCTGCAGCTCGCGGCTCTGGATCAGCCAGGCGTTGTCGTCCAGCTGCAGCGGTGTGGGCGCCTGGGTCGGGTAGGGCTGGTTGGCGGCGATGGCGGCGCGCTCGGCATTGTCCAGCGGGCGGGTGGCGCGGAAGCGCCAGTCGCTGCGCGAGGAGATGATCACCACGCCATTGCTGTCGGTGACCATCAGCTGTTCCGGGGTGTTGCCCCACAGCGACTCGGCGTCGTCCAGGTCGACCTTGACTACCAGGATGCCGATCACCCGCTCGCCATCGTGCACCGGGCTGGAGAAGAAGTAGCCGCGCTTGCGCGAGGTGGTGCCGAGGCCGAAGAAGCGGCCCTGCTTGCCGGCCAGCGCCTCGCGGAAGTAAGGGCGATAAGTGAAGTCGCGGCCGACGAAGCTGTCCTGCTGGTCCCAGTTGGACGAGCTCAGGGTGATGCCCTGGGGGCTCATCAGGTAGATCACATCCGCGCCGGTCTCCTCGCGTACCTGGGTCAGCAGGCGGTTGGTCCGCTCCTGCTGGGCGCGGTCGTCCGGCGCGGCGAGCAGGGCGCGCAGCGGCGGCAGGTCGGCGAGGATATTCGGCAGCACTTCGAAGCGGCGCAGGGTACCCAGCAGGTTGGCGACATAGAGGTCGAGGGTCTGGCGGTTCTGCTCGATCAGCTCGTCGCGGTAGTAGCGCTCGGCCAACTGCTGCAGCGGCCACAGCAGCGGTGCGAGAAGCAAGGCCAGCAGGATCAGGCTGCGCCAGCGTGGGCGATGGGGCGGTCGTAGCGGCGTCATGTTGGGGCCTGCCTGTATTCAGGCTTTTCCCGTTGTAGTGGATGGGCGGCACTACAGCGGAGAAGTGGCAAAGTGGGACAGGCGCGCAATCGACGGAGCGCGCAGATTACGCTTTGTTTTGTCGATGCTTTTTGCATATCGTGTCGTCTGATTTGACCCGCTGGCCAGTTTTGGCCTGGATGTCCAAGGGTTGGGACTTATTGACAGGGAGCAGATTTGACGCATTTTCCACTGGTTGTCGACCTGGATGGTACCTTGCTGCGCTCGGACTTGTTGTACGAGTCGGGCATGGGTTTTCTCAAGCGTCATCCCCTGCGTTTGCTCCAGCCATGCCTGTGGCTGCTACAGGGCAAGGCCGAGTTGAAAGCTCGACTGGCCAGGGCGGTACCCCTCGATGTAGCCATGCTGCCATTCAACCAGCCCTTGATTGCCCTGCTACGCGAGCAGCGTGCTGCGGGGCGTCCTCTGGTCCTGGCCACTGCCAGTCATCGCCACTATGCCGAGGCGATTGCCGAACATCTGCAGCTGTTCGATCGGGTACTGGCAACCGATGAGGGGGTGAACCTCAGTGCACATAACAAGCGTGATCTGCTGGTGCAAGAGTACGGCGAGGCGGGCTTCGATTATGTCGGCAACTCCCATGACGATCTGACCGTGTGGGAAAAGGCGCGCGAAGCCTGGCTGGTGGATCCGCACTCAGGGGTCGAGCGCCGTGCCCGCCGGGCTGGCAATGTCCAGCGAGTCTTGCAGACTCCGACACGCCCGCTACAGGCCTGGCTGAAGGCTGTACGCCCCCACCAATGGCTGAAGAACCTGTTGTTGCTGGTGCCGTTGCTGGCCAGCCACCAGGTGACGGATCTCCCTCTGGTATTGATGGCTCTACTGGCTTTCTGCTGTTTCGGTTTGTGTGCTTCCAGCGCCTACCTGCTCAACGATCTGCTGGATATTGCCGATGATCGTCACCATCCGAGCAAGTGCCGACGGCCTCTGGCCAGTGGCGCATTATCCATTCGCGCCGGCTTGTTCAGCGTGCCACTGCTGCTCGGCACAGCGCTGCTCGGCAGCTGGTTCTTGCCCCCATTATTCGGCGTGGCGCTGCTTACCTATTTGCTGCTGACCCTGGCGTACTCCTTCTACCTCAAGCGGGTGATGATGCTCGATGTGATCACCCTGGCTTCTCTCTATACCCTGCGCATTATTGCCGGTGCCTTTGCCCTGGGGCTCATGCCGACCTTCTGGATGCTGGCATTCTCCATGTTCATCTTCCTCAGCCTGGCGCTGGTCAAGCGTTATGCCGAGCTAAGGGATGCGCGCAGCCGGGGCGAGACCCAGCGCAGTCGCGGGCGGGGTTATTACCCGGGCGATCTGGAGATGCTGGCATCCCTGGGGGCCGCTTCAGGTTATCTATCGGTGATGGTACTGGCGCTGTATATCCAGGATCACTCGACCATGGCGCTGTACCGGCGCCCCGAACTGATCTGGATGGCCTGCCCGTTGCTGCTGTTCTGGATCAGCCGTACCTGGATGCTGGCCCATCGCGGCAGGATGCACGACGATCCGGTGGTCTTCGCGGTCAAGGATCGGGTCAGCCTGCTGATTGGTGCGCTGTTCGCCCTGACGTTCTGGCTGGCGGCATGAGCGAGCTGGGTTCCTGGGGGCGCTTTCCGCCGTTTCGCCAGACTGGCCACGAGTGCCACTGGCGCAGCGAGTTGGCGGAACGTCTGCAAAGATTGCAGCAGGATCATGGCAGCACTCTGGCCTACGGCAATGGTCGCAGCTACGGTGACAGCTGCCTGGCCAGCAGCGATCAGGTGCTGCATGTGCGTGGTCTGGACCGTTTCATCGCGGTGGACTGGGGGACCGGCGTGCTGCAGGCCGAGTGTGGAGTGACCCTCGATCAGCTGCTGCAGGTCAGTATCCCGCGTGGCTGGTTTCTGCCGGTGACGCCGGGCACCCGCTTCGTCACCCTGGGCGGCGCCCTGGCCAATGATGTGCACGGCAAGAACCACCATGTGCGCGGTACCTTCGGTCGTCATGTGCTGCGTTTCAGTTTGCTGCGTTCGGATGGCTCGCGCCTGCTGTGCAGTGCCGAGGAAAACCCGCAGCTGTTTGCCGCCAGCATTGGTGGACTGGGCCTGACCGGTATCGTCGAATGGATTGAGCTGCAGTTGATGCCGATCCGCTCCAGCCAGCTCGCTGCCCAGCACATGCGCTTCACTTCACTGGACGAGTTCTTCGCCCTGTCGGCCGAGCAGGACCCGCTGCATGAGTACAGCGTGGCTTGGGTCGACTGCCTGGCGCGCGGGGCGCAGACCGGGCGCGGCATCTACTCCTGTGCCAACCATGCCGCTGACGGCGAGCTTGCGGTGGCTAGAGGCAAGACCCTGCGCGTGCCCCTGACTCCACCGATTTCGGCGATCAATGGTGTGTCGCTGAACGCCTTCAATCACCTGTATTACCGGCGTCACCCTGTTGGTGCCGAGCGGATGGACTACGCCCGCTTCTTCTATCCGCTCGACCGTCTGCTGGAGTGGAATCGCATCTACGGGCCGCGAGGCTTTCAGCAGTTCCAGTGCGTGATTCCTGATGCGGCGGCGCCCGATGCGCTGCGCGAGATACTCCAGGCCATCGCCGCCTCCGGGCGTGGCTCTTTCCTGGCGGTGCTCAAACGCTGTGGTGATCTGGCCTCGCCCGGCTTGCTGTCGTTTCCTCTGGCGGGGACTTCCCTGGCTCTGGACTTTCCTCAACACGAACGGGCAAACCGCCAGTTGTTTAGCCGCCTTGACCGCATCGTCAGCGCGGCTCAGGGGCGCCTGTATCCGGCCAAGGATGCCCATATGAGTGCGCTGGACTTCCGCCAGGCCTATCCGGCCTGGGAGCAGGTGGAAGCTCTGCGCGACCCGGCGCTGTGTTCCCGTTTCTGGCAGAGAGTGACCCAAGCATGAAGAAAGTCCTGATCGTTGGTGCCACGTCCGCGATTGCCACTGCCTGTGCGCGCCTATGGGCGGCCGAGGGCGCCGAGCTGTTTCTGGTCGGGCGCAATACCGAGCAACTACAGCTGATCGCTGCGGATCTGCGGGTGCGCGGTGCTACGCGAGTCGAGAACCATGAGCTGGATCTGAACCATTTCAATGCCCATGAGGCCATGCTGCAGGCGTGCTTCGAGCTGTTTGGCGCGCTCGATGTGGCCTTGGTTGCCCATGGCACTCTGCCTGATCAGCAGGCCTGCGAGCGTGACGTGGACTTGGCGCTGCAGGAGTTCGCCAGCAACGGGTTGAGCGTGATTGCCCTGCTGACTCGCCTGGCCAATCGTTTCGAAGCACAGGGCCACGGCAGCCTGGCGGTGATCTCGTCGGTGGCGGGGGATCGCGGACGGCCATCCAACTATTTATATGGCTCGGCCAAGGCTGCGGTCAGCGCTTTCTGTGAAGGACTGCGGGCACGCCTGTTCAAGGCCGGCGTACACCTGCTGACGATCAAGCCGGGCTTCGTCAGAACACCGATGACCCAGGGACTGGCGCTGCCAGAGCTGTTGCTGGCCGAGCCGGAGGTGGTGGCTGGTGACATTCTGCGCAGCATCGAGCGGCGCGCCTCGGTGCGTTACACCCCCTGGTTCTGGTGGCCGATCATGCAGGTGATCAAGTCGGTCCCGGTGCTGTTGTTCAAGCGCCTGTCGTTGTGACTGCAATCAATGGGAGGCGGAGCGAGATGGAGGTTGGAGCGGCCGTGCTGACGGATAACTCGAGCGACTGGGTGGCTGTCGTGCGGCGCACCTGGCAGGCCCTGGTGTGGGGCGGCTTTATCCTCACCATGCTGTGCATATTCCTGCCCTTGGCACCGCGCATGCCCGAGACCGGCCTCGATCCGTCCTGGATGCTGGGAATGAACCAGGCCGTGGCCCAGGGCCTGGTGTTCGGGCGGGATGTGATCTTCACCTTCGGTCCCTACAGCGCGGTGTATACCCAGCGCTATCACCCGGCGACCGATCTGCTGATGCTGCTGGGCAGTGCCTGGTTGGCTCTGGGCTGGTTGGTTGCGGTATGGCGTCTGAGCGCCCGGCACAGCCTGCTGGTTTGCGCTCTGGGCCTGGTGGCGCTGCTGTTCATGAGCCGCGACCAATTGCTGTTCAGCTACTGCTTCCTGGCTGCGCTGCTGGTCTACCAGCGCCATTTCACCTGCGCAGAGGATGACCGTAGGCAGCTCTCTGCGGGGCTGAGTCTCGCGCTGGTGTTTATTCCGCTGGGCCTGCTGCCCCTGATCAAGGTTTCCATGCTGCCTCCGAGCCTACTGACTGTCGTGCTGGCAGGCGGCATGTTGCTGGTGCGGCAGCAATGGGGGGGGCTGCTGGTCGCGCTCATGGCGCCTTTGCTGGCGCTGCCCGGGTTCTGGTGCCTGGCTGGGCAGCCGCTGGACGCGCTGCCCGATTATCTGGGCAATTCGAACCCGGTGATTACGGCCTATGCCGAAGCGATGAGCAGCTGGGGAACCCGCCTGGTACCGCTGGTTTATCTGCTGCTCTGTGCCCTGATCGGTGCGCTGATCCTGTGGCGTGGGCCCCGTGGCAGCTGGCAGCGGTTGGCCCTGTTGCTGCTGGTGGCGGCTTATCTGTTCGTCTCATTCAAGGCCGGCTTCGTGCGTCAGGAGGGCGGCAACCGTGAGCTTGGTGCGTTGGGCGGGCTGCTGCTGGCGCTGCTGCTGCTCCTGCCGTTGCTGCGCAACATTCTGCTGTGGCCTGTTCTGGGGCTGAGCCTGCTGGTCTGCCTGTATTCGGCCAGCGACGACTGGCGCCAGCCCGAACGGGTTACGGCTGGCTGGAGTAGGCCTTATGCCAGTGCCTATCAGGGTGTGCTGCGCCGCTGGCATCAACCACAGGCTTATGCCGAGGAGTTCTCCAGGGTTCTTGCTGCCATAGGGCGTGAGCATCCCCTGCCGCCGCTGCAGGGGACGGTCGATATCTACTCCTATGATCAGGCCTTCCTGCTGGCATCGGGCAATCGCTGGGCCCCGCGTCCGGTGATGCAGAGCTATGCCGCTTATGCCGAGCCGCTGCTGCGGCGCAATGCAGAGTATCTGGCCAGTCCAGGAGCAGCGGATAACGTGTTGTTCAGCATCCAGTTCATCGATGGCAAGTATCCGGCGCTGGAGGATGGGGCTTCCTGGCCGCAGTTGCTCAGCCGCTACCTGGCTTATGGCTATCGCGATGGCTGGCTGCTCATGCGCAAGCGCCAGCAGCCCGTTGAGCTGTTGCGTGGCCAGGTGCAGATTACCCAGCACCGCCTGGGCGAGCCGGTTGCCTTGCCGCAGATTGAAGCGCCGTTGCTGGCGCGTATCCGGGTACAGCCGACGCTGCTCGGCAAACTGGTCAACCTCTTGTTCAAGACGAGCCCGCTGAGCATCGAGGTGAGCCTGAAGGACGGCAGCCAGAAGCGTTACAAGCTGGTCAGTGGCATGGCGGAATCGGAGTTCCTGCTCAGCCCGCTGATCCAGAATACCCAGGACTTTGCCTATCTGAGTGGCCGCGATGCCTGGATGCTGGAGGGCAGCCAGCTGCTCAGTCTGCGCATTGTGCCGGCGCTGCAGTGGTTGCCGCTGTGGCGCAGCGATTACCAGCTGGAGCTGCAGGCGGTGGAGCTGCCGTACGATTCGCCGGGCGGTGGCCTGCTCGGTGATGAGCGCGCGCAGCCGGTAGCGGCGCAGATCCAGGGGCAGGGCAATTGCCCGGGGGGCATCGACGTGCTGCAGGTTCGCCCAAGCCTGGAGCGGGCGCGGCTGATCTCGGTCAGCGGCTGGCTGGCCGGCAATACCGACAAGGGCGAGGCGAGCGAAGGCGTGTTCCTGCAGGTGCAAGGGGCGGATGGCTACTCGCGTGTCTATCCGGCACAGCTTTTCGAGCGGCCGGATGTGAATCAGTACTTTCATCAGCCGCGCATGGGGCCGGTCGGTTATCAGGTGAAAATAGATGCCGCTGACCTGCGCGGTGACTACCAGCTGTCCTTGCTGCGCCGTTATCAGAACCGTCTGGAGCTGTGTCAAAACATCATCCGCAACCTTTCCCTGAACAAGGCTTCCGGTACGTGAACAAAACTGCAAAAATTCTGTTGCCGGGCGGTGCCGGCCTGGTTGGCCAGAACCTGGTTGCCGAACTCAAGGCCCGCGGCTATGGCAATCTGGTGGTGCTAGACAAGCACCAGGCGAATCTGGAGATCCTCCGCCAACTGCATCCGGATATCACCGTCGAGTACGCCGACCTGGCGGAGCCGGGGGCCTGGCGGGAGCACTTTGCCGGTGCCGAGATCGTGGTGATGCTGCAGGCGCAAATCGGCGATCCCAATCCCGAGCCCTTCATTCGCAACAACCTGGAATCGACCGAGCTGATCCTGCAGTTGATCCAGCAGCACGCGATTCCCTATACCGTGCATATCAGTTCGTCAGTGGTGGAGTCGGTCGGCGACGATCACTACACCACCAGCAAGCGCGCCCAGGAACAGAGGGTGCTGGCGAGTGGCATCAACTGCGTGGTGCTGCGCCCGACCCTGATGTTCGGCTGGTTCGACCGCAAGCACCTCGGTTGGCTGTCGCGCTTTATGCATCGGGTGCCGGTATTCCCGATTCCCGGGCATGGCCGTTACATGCGCCAGCCGCTGTATGTTGGCGACTTCTGCCGCATCATCGTCAGCTGCATCGAGTCGCGCCGCGCCGGCGAGGTGTTCAATATCACCGGTCAGGAACAGGTCGACTACATCGATATCATCCGCCAGATTCGCCAGGCCACGGCGGCGCGCTGCATGGTGCTGAAAATCCCCTACGCACTGTTTTGGGCGCTGCTGAAAGTTTGGGCGTTGTTCGACCGTAACCCGCCGTTCACTGCGGATCAGCTCAAGGCGCTGACGGCTGGCGACGAGTTCGAGGTGATCGACTGGCCGGCGATCTTCGGCGTGCGCGCTACCCCCTTCGCCGAGGCGATCGAGCAGACCTTCAACCACCCGACCTACAGCAAGGTCAGCCTGGAGTTCTGAGAGTATGCAGAAACAACGGATTGCCGTGCTCGGAGCTGGCCCCATGGGCCTGGCGGTGGCCTATCAGCTAGCTCGCGATGGTCACCAGCCGGTGCTGTTCGAGGCCGATGACCGGGTGGGCGGCATGACTGCGACCTTCGATTTCGATGGTTTGGAAATCGAGCGCTATTACCACTTTCATTGCACTTCGGATCACGCCTTCCTGCAGGTGCTGGACGAGTTGGGTATCGCCGGGCAAATGCGCTGGCGTGAGACGCGCATGGGCTTCTACTTCGAGAAGCGCGTGCATGCCTGGGGCAATCCCGTGGCGCTGTTGCGCTTCCCCGGGTTGAGCCTGATCGCCAAGTTCCGCTATGGCCTGCATGCTTTCCTGTCGACCAAGCGCAATGACTGGCGCCCGCTGGATGGCATCGAAGCGACTGGCTGGATCAGGCGTTGGGTGGGCGATGAGGCCTATCGGGTGCTGTGGGAGAAGTTGTTCGCCTTCAAGTTCTACGAGCTTGGCAGCAATCTTTCCGCCGCCTGGATCTGGAGTCGCATTCGTCGCATCGGCCGTTCGCGCTACAGCCTGATGCGCGAGAAGCTCGGCTATCTGGAAGGGGGCTCACGTACTTTGCTGCAGGCCATGCATGCCGACATCGAGGCCCATGGCGGTGAAGTCAGGCTGAGTGCGCCGGTTGCCCGGGTGGTGCTCGAGCAGGGACGGGTCGTTGGCGTCGAGCAGGGCGGCGCCCTGCAGCACTTCGACAAGGTCATCAGTACCGTGCCGCTGCCCTATGTGCCGCGCCTGATTCCGGAATTGCCCAACGAGGTGCTGGAGCGTTTCGCGCGCCTGCAGAACATCGCTGTGGTGTGCATCATCGTCAAGCTGCGCCAGGCGCTGAGCGAGAATTTCTGGCTCAACGTCAACGACCCGCAGATGGATATTCCAGGCCTGGTCGAGTACAGCAACCTGCGTCCGCTGGATGAGCATATCGTCTACATCCCCTATTACATGCCGGGTGAGCACGCCAAGTTCCAGGAGCCCGACCAGGTGTTCCTGGACAAGGCCAGAAGTTACCTGAAGACCATCAATCCTGAGCTTCAGGATGACGATTTCCTGGCCATGCGCGCGAGCCGCTACCGGCACGCACAGCCGATCTGTGGGCCGCGCTTCCTTGAGCAGCTGCCGCCTGTGCAGTTGCCGGTCGAGGGCCTGTGGGTGGCGGATACCTCCTACTACTATCCCGAGGATCGGGGAATCTCCGAAAGCATCGACTTCGGTCGGCGCATGGCCCGGCAGGCGGTGCAATGATCCGTCACTTCTTCACTTGGCAATTCGTCGGCTTTCTCGCCGTTGGCGGACTGGCGGCGCTGTTGCACTGGCTGGCACGGATAGGATTCAGCCAGTGGCTGCCTTTTGCCCTGGCGGTGGCTTGCGCCTATGGCGTCGGCATGGCGGTGGCCTTTGTGCTCAACAGCCTGTTCGTCTTCCCCAACTCGCAGCGGCCCAGGCACCTGCAGGTGCGCGATTTCGTCCTGGTCAACCTGGCCTTCTTCCCGGTGGTCTGGCTGGCTGCAGTAAAGATCAACGAACTGCTATTGCTGCTGGGACTTGCCTGGCAGCACGAGGCCGTGGCCCATGCGTTGGCTATTCCGTTGCCAATGCTGGCTACCTTTCTCATCTATAAATTCTTTGCTTTCAGGGAGACCCGCACATGAACGGCGACGAGCTGTCCGAGCTGTATCAGATCCGTTTCGCGCAGGAGGAGTTGCCGCGCAAGAATGCGATCTGGCAGGAGATCTGCGGCGGTTTTCTGCAGCGCTTCGTCAAGCCCAGCGACACGGTGGTGGACGTGGCCTGCGGCTACGGCGAGTTCCTCAACAATATCCAGGCGCGGGAGAAAATCGCCGTCGATCTGAACCCCGACGCGCGCAAGTTCCTCCAGGGCGATGTCGAGTTCCACCACTGCGCGGCGACCGCCTTGGGCGGTGTGGTACAGGGGCGCGCCGATGCGGTATTCACCTCGAACTTCCTCGAGCACCTGCCGGACAAGCCGACCCTGGACGTGTTTCTCGACCAGGTCCTGCAGGCGCTGAAGCCCGGTGGTCGCTACCTGATCCTGGGGCCCAACCTGCGCTATTTGCCCGGTGAGTACTGGGACTTCTACGACCACCACCTGGGTCTGACCCATCTGTCGCTCAGCGAGGCCCTGCAGCTGCGCGGTTTCGAGGTGGAGCTGTGTATCGATCGCTTCCTGCCCTACACCACCCAGGGGGCATTGCCGACCCATCCGCTGCTGGTGCGTGCCTACCTGAAAGTGCCCCTGGCCTGGCGGTTGCTGGGCAAGCAGTTCTTCATCGTGGCGCGCAAACCGGCCTGATGGCCGGCTGAGGTACTTGCCTGTTCCGCTCAGCGCGGGCTGGCCAGGCATTCCAGCAGGGCGTCGTGCCAGTCGGTCAGGCGGATGTTCCAGGCCTGCTGCAGGCGCGAGCAGTCCAGGCGCGAGTTGAGCGGACGCTGCGCCGGGGTCGGGTAGGCGCTGGTTGGGATCGGCTCGAGGCGCGCGCAGGGCTTGCCCTGTGCGCGCAATTGCGCGGCAATTGCGCTGGCGAAGCCGAACCAGGACGTTTCCCCCAAGCCGCTCAGGTGGTAGGTACCCCAGGGGCCGGCCTGGCCGTTCTGCCAGTGTTGGATCAGTTCGCTGGTGGCGCGGGCAATGCTGCC
>JBOFCR010000154.1:0-20105 GCA_051646165.1 Pseudomonas sp.
CAGCGCCGTAGGTGGTCACCAGCTCCAGCAACTGGTTGGCCTTCTCGGTGCCGGCGTTGATCAGTGCGTTTTCTTCCATGACGGGTTACCTGCGCAGTTGTGAATGTCCCGGAAACGCTAGCACGCCTGGCGCCAGGCACCCGGCCAACTGTTCGGTAATTCTCCCTAGGGCAAGGCAGATTGCCATCGTATACACTGCAAAAGCCCCTCTGCCGCGACTCCGCCGATGCCGTACCTCCGCCCGTTGCTGCTCCTTCTCCTTCACCTGCTGTCGACCCATGTCCTGGCCGACAAGTTGCCGCTGCGCATCCTGGCCTGGCCCGGTTACGCCGACAGCGATCTGGTGGCCGAATTCGAGCGGCGCCAGCAGGTCAAGGTGGAAGTCACCCTGGTGGGCAGCGACGATGTCATGCGCAGCAAGCTGGCCGCGAACAACGGCGGCGATTTCGACGTGATCGCCGCCAATACCGCAGAGATCGAGCATTACGTCGGGCAGCAGCTGCTGCAGCCGCTACAACCGCCGCGCATCGCCAACACCACGCACCAGCTGTGGCGCTTTCGCGACTACCCGAAAATTCCCGGCATCACCCATGCCGGCATGGTCTACGCCATTCCCTACACCTACTCGGAAATGGGCCTGATCTACGACCGCCAGCAGTTCAAGCAGCCACCCAGCTCCATCACCAGCCTGTGGGACCCGCAACTGCGCGGGCGCGTGCTGGCCTTCAACACCAGCAGCCACAATTTCGCCATCGCCAGCCAGGCGCGCGGGCGCGACCCGTTCCATATCTCCGCCGAAGACTTCCCGCAGATCACCGAGCAGCTGATCGCCCTGCGCCGCAATGTGCTGACCTTCTATGCCCTGCCGGAAGAGGCCGCGCGGCTGTTCCGCGAGCACCGAGTGGCCCTGCTGTTCGCCAACTACGGCCGCCAGCAGCTCAAGCAGTTGCAGGACGAAGGCGCCGATGTCGGCTACGTAGTCCCCCGCGAAGGCGCTCTGGCCTGGCTCGACTGCTGGGCCATCAGCCGTGGCGCCCGCGACCCGCGCCTGGCCGAAGCGTGGATCGACTACAGCCTGGAACCGCAGGTCAGCCATGCCCTGACCGAGCGCCAGGGCCTGTCCAACACCCTGGAAGAACCCGCCGAAGTTGATCGCTCAGCACGCATCATCTGGCTGCGCCCGGTGGAGGATGCCGCACGTCGCGCCCGCCTGTGGCAGCTCATCCTCTCGGGCCAGCGCCCACCGCTGGAGGCCGCGCCATGAAGTTCGGTATCGCCTTCAAACTCGGCTGCCTGCTCGCCCTGTTCGGCGTACTGGTCACCGGGCTGACCGGCTACTACTCCTACAACAGCAGTCGCATCATGCTGCTCACGGCCGCCGAGCGCGACCTGCAGACCGCCACCCAGGTACTCGGTCAAAACCTGCGTGGCAGTGTCGAAGGGGTTTCCCGCGATGTGCGCGTGCTGGCCAGCGTGGCCACAGCCCGCAGCACACAGCTACGCGATGGCGGCAGCGAACACGCGCGCGCCGAGGACGACCTGGCCGAGCTGTTTCGCGCGCAGATGCAGGTACACCCGGAGTTCCTGCAGATCCGCCTGATCAGCGCCGGCGGCCATGGCCTCGAGCAGGTGCGGGTGGATCGCGACGGCGACCGCCTGCTGCGTGTGGAGGGCGCCGACCTGCAGGAAAAAGCGCACTACCCTTATGTCTTCGAGACCCTGCTGCTCAAACCCCGTCAGGTGCGCCTGTCGCCGATCGTGATCAACCACGAGCTGGGTGCCCATTCCGCCCTGGGGCGGCCAACCCTGCACGTATCCACACCACTCGCCGACGAGCAGGGTCAGGTGTTCGCCCTGGTCGTGGTCAACGTCGACCTCGACCAACTGTTCCTCCAGCTGAAAAGCGACCTGCCGGATTATTACCGGGTCTACCTGAGCAACAACTGGGGCGACCTGCTGGTGCATCCCGACCCACAGCGCACCTTCGGTTTCGAACAGGGCCGGCGTATGTTCCTCCAGGACGAATTCCCCGAAGTGCGCCAGTTGCTCGACGACGGCAGCCGCGACGGCCTGGTCAGCCGCGCCGACAGCGATGGCGACGAGCCGCTGGTGGCCGCCTTCACCCGCCTAGGCCGCAGCGAGCAGCGCTTCGTCATCCTCGGCCTGGCCATGCCGGAGGCCAAGGTGCTGGCCGCCGCCGCCCACCTTGGCCAGCGCATCGCGCAGGTCGTCCTGCTGTTCAGCCTGCTCGCCCTGGGGATCGCCATCGTCGCCTCGCGCGCCCTGACCCGCCCGCTGAAGAGCATGACCCAGGCCGTACAGAACTTCTCCCGCGAACACCGCGTCAGTGCGCTGCCGGAGCAGCGCCGCGACGAGCTGGGGCTGCTGGCGCGCAGCTTCCGGCAGATGCAGGAGGAAGTGCTCAGCCACCTGGAAGAGCTCAACCAGAGCCGCAACGCCCTCGAGCACCTGGCCCGCCACGACCCACTGACCGGCCTGCCCAACCGCCGGGTGTTCTTCGAGCGCCTGGAGCACGCCCTGGCCCACTCGCGGCGCAGCGGCAAGCAGCTGGCGGTGCTGTTCATCGACCTCGATCACTTCAAGGAACTCAACGACAGCCTCGGCCACAGCCTTGGCGACCACGTGCTGCAGGCCGTGGCCACCCTGCTGCGCTCGGCCACCCGCGAGAGCGACACGGTGGCGCGCTTGGGCGGCGACGAGTTCGTTATCCTGTTCGAGGTGGTGGAAGATGCCCAGCAGGTGATCGGCATCCTGCAGAAACTGCACGAGCGCTTCCAGCTGCCGATGTTGCTCGACGGCCACGAAGTGCAGGTGCAGGCGAGCATGGGCGTCAGCCTGTTCCCGCGCGACGGCGATGACATAGAGTCGCTGGTGCAGCAGGCCGACCGGGCCATGTACAAGGCCAAGAACTCTGGACGCAACACTTACGCCTTCGAGGCGCCAAGCCTGTTCAACTGAATCCGCCAGGCAGCGACTATGCTTGGCCAATATCCCGTTTCACTTTCGCCGCGTGGTAACCCCTGTTGATCCCGCTTCTGGTCTGCGACGACTCCGCCATGGCGCGCAAACAACTGATCCGCGCCCTGCCGGCCGACTGGCCGGTGACCATTACTCAGGCGACCCAGGGTGAAGAGGCGCTGGCAGCGATTCGCCAGGGCCTCGGCCAGGTGGTGCTGCTCGACTTGACCATGCCGGTGATGGACGGCTACCAGGTGCTTGCCAGGCTGCGCGAGGAAGGCCTGCATTGCCAGGTGCTGGTGGTCTCCGGCGACGTGCAGGACGAAGCCCGCCGCCGGGTCGAGGAACTCGGCGCCCTGGCCTTTATCCGCAAGCCGGCGGATGCTGCCGAACTGCGCGCCACCCTCGAACGCCTCGGCCTGTTCAAGCCCGGCACCGAGGCCATCGCGCCGCGCACCGAGCTGGCGCTCAAGGTCAACTTCCGCGATGCCCTGCGCGAGGTCAGCAACGTCGCCATGGGTCGCGCCGCCGCCTTGCTGGCGCGGGTGCTCGGGGTATTCGTGCAACTGCCGATCCCCAACGTCAACCTGTTCGAAGTCAGCGAGCTGCATATGGCCCTGCAGGACGCCCAGCGCGGCCAGCGCCTCAGCGCGTTGTGCCAGGGCTTTATCGGCGAGGCCATCGCCGGCGAGGCACTGCTGCTGTTCCACGACTCGGAAATCGCCGACGTGGCGCGCCTGCTCGGCTGGCAGCCACGCAACGACAACGAAACCTCGGAGATGCTCCTCGACCTGGGCAGCGTCATCACCGGCGCCTGCCTGTCCGGCATCGCCGAACAGATCGACGTGCGTTTCTCCCTCGGCCACCCGCAACTGCTCGGCCAGCACGCAGCCATCGAGCAACTGATCCATCTCAACCAGCAGCGCTGGCGCCAGACCCTGGCGGTAGAGATCAGCTACAGCCTGGAGGGCCATGCCATTCACTTCGACCTGCTGTTGCTGTTCACCGAAGACTCGGTGCCGCGCCTGACCAAGAAAATCCAGTACCTGATGGAGTAGCCACGATGCCCGCGCAGATCGATATCAAAGAGGTGCACTGGCTGCTCGACATCGTGCAATGCCTGGACGTGGGCGTGGTGGTGCTCGACCGTCAGTACCGCGTCGAGGTATGGAACGGCTTTATGGAGAACCACTCCGGCCTGTGCCCGGACCAGGTACAGGGGCGCAGCCTGTTCGAGCTGTTTCCGGAGATCGACGAACAGTGGCTGCGGCGCAAGGTCGAGACGGTGGTACAGCTCGGCACCCGCGCCTTCAGCCTGTGGCAGCAACGCCCCTACCTGATGCGTTTCAAGAGCTACCGGCCGATCACCGGCCAGGCCGACTTCATGTACCAGAACCTCACCCTGCTGCCGCTGGCCGCCGCCCAGGGCGAGGTCGAGCATGTGTGCCTGACTCTCTACGACATGACCGATGCGGCGGTGCTGCAGCAGAGCCGGGTTAAGCCGTAGGTTGCGGTTGAGCGCAGCGAAGCCCAACGGGCCAGACACCGCGTTGGGCTTCGGCGCGTTGCTCCTCAACCCAACCTACGGCTCGTAGACAGGTTCTCAGGGTTTTTTGCGCGGCTTGGGCTTGGGCCCGCCAAAGCTCGGCACCTTGCGCACCGCTTTGGCCTGGGGCTTTTCGTCGTCCTCGAACCAGTTGCCGAGGTGGATCTTGCCCTTGCCGCCGGCGCCGGGAACAAGCTTCTGCTTGGGCTTCTTCGGCTTCTTCAGCACCTGGCCGCTGGCGTCGGTCTGCGGCACCCGGTGATCCGGTTCGAAACCCGGCTCGTCAATGCGCTGCAGGGTCTGGCGGATCAGCACTTCGATGGCCGCCAGCAGTTGCACCTCGTCGGCACACACCAGCGACACGGCTTCACCCGTGGCGCCGGCACGCCCGGTGCGGCCGATGCGGTGCACATAGTCTTCGGCGACGATCGGCAGGTCGAGGTTGAGCACCAGCGGCAGATCGTTGATATCCAGGCCGCGCGCGGCCACGTCGGTGGCCACCAGCACCCGCACCTCGCCAGCCTTGAAGCGCTGCAGGGCGCGCAGGCGCGAGGGTTGCGGCTTGTCGCCGTGGATCGAGTCGGCGGCGATGCCTTCGCTGAGCAGCAGCTGCTCCAGCTCGTCGACGCCCTTGCGGGTCTTGCCGAACACCAGCACCTGGTCCCAGCCCTTGCTCCGGTACAGGTGCAGAAACAGCTCGCTCTTGCGCTTCTTGTCTACCGTCACCAGCCATTGCTTGACGCTCTTGGCCGCCGCGTTGCGCGGGCTAACCTCGATCGACAGCGGGTTGCGCAGCAGCTCGCCGGCCATCTGCCGTACCGATTCGGAGAAGGTGGCGGAGAACAACAGGGTCTGGCGCTTCTTCGGCAGGGCGCAGAACAGCTCGTCCAGCTCCTTGGCGAAGCCCAGGTCGAGCATGCGGTCGGCTTCGTCCAGCACCAGCGCCTGCAGCTGGTCGAAGCGCACGGCGTTCTGCCGGTACAGATCGAGCAAACGCCCCGGCGTCGCCACCAGCAGGTCGATGCCCTTGCGCAGCTTGAGCATCTGCGGGTTGATGCTGACCCCGCCATACACCGCGTAGCTACGCAGCGGCAGGTTCTGCCCGTACTGCTGGATGCTCTGCTGCACCTGCTCGGCCAGCTCGCGGGTCGGCACCAGCACCAGCGCACGCACCGAGTTGCTCGCTACCTGAGCGCCTTCCATGGTCAGCTTCTGCAGCAGCGGCAGGGCGAAACCGGCGGTCTTGCCGGTGCCGGTCTGCGCCGCGGCGAGCAGGTCGCGCCCCTTGAGCACGGCCGGGATCGCCTCTTTCTGCACCGGTGTCGGCGTGCGGTAGTCGAGCGCGTCGAGGGTACGCAGCAGGGGATCGATCAGACCGAGGGAAGCGAAGCTCATGGCGCAGGAACCGAAAAGAGAAGAACAGGCGCGCAGTTTACCTGCTGCGCCGCTCCAGCGCCCGCAGCAGCCGTAGGTTGGGTTGGGGAGCCTGCGACGCAGCCCAACGAACCCGGCCCCGGTTGTTGGGCTTCGCTGCGCTCAACGCCAACCTACCCCGTGTGCGCCAGCCTCAGGCCTTGAGCAGGGCACGCACCTTGGCCGCCGAGAGTTTCTGCAAACCGCACAGGTAGGCATGGCTAACCTCGCCCAGCCCCAGGCGCTGGCGCAGCTGGCCGGCCATGTGCAGGGTCAGGTTGGCGGCCATTTCCGCATCGGCCAGGGCGCGGTGCGCCTGGCCGGTGTCGGGCAGGCAGGCCCAGCGATTGAGGTTGCCCAGCTTGTGGCTCGGCGCCTCCGGCAGCAGGCGGCGGGCCAGCAGCAGCGAACAGGCGAACTCCTGCTGGCGGCTGCGGCGCAGCAGGCCCAGCTCGGCATCCCAGAACTTCGCGTCGAAGGCGGCGTTGTGCGCCAGCAGCGGGGTGTCGCCGACGAAATCGGCCACCTCGCCCATCACCCGCGCCACCGGCGGCGCGCTGCGCACCATGGCGTTGCTGATGCCGGTGAGCTGCTCGATAAAAGGCGGAATCCACGCCCCGGCATTCATCAGGCTTTGGTAGCGCTCGACGATCCGGTCGCCCTCTATGATGGCCACACCGATCTCGGTCGGCCGGGCATTCTGCGCCGGCGACATGCCGGTGGTTTCAAAGTCGATAACGGCGATGCGTTGCAGCATCGGTACTCCTCAGTTCTTCAACAGCAGGTTGCCTTCGACCGGCACATAGCGGTCGGCGGCGCGAATCAGCGAATTGGCGGTCAGCCCGGGCACGCCGTAGACGCTGCTGGCCACGCCATGGGCGCTGCGCAGCTTGTCCAGCAGCAGGTCGAAGTCGCCGTCGCCGGAGGCCAGCACCACTTCGTCTACCCGCGGCGCGGCATCCAGCACGTCAATGCAGATGCCGACATCCCAGTCGCCCTTGGCCGAGCCGTCAGCGCGCTGGATATAGGGCTTGAGCTTCACGGTGAAGCCCAGGTTGCGCAGGATCTGCTGGAACTGCATCTGCCTGGGATCGCCACGGTCGATGGCGTAGGCGTAAGCCTCGACAATCTCGCCAGCGGCGCCGACCTGGGCCCACAGCGCGGCGTAGTTGAAGTGGCAAGCGTGGGCCTGGCGCACGGTGTAGTAGAGGTTCTGCACATCGACGAACAGGGCGATCTTCTTCACGGGGTGACCTGCAGGGGAAGTGGCGGCCATTATGCCCGGCTTGCCCCATGTTCGCCGGCCCCGACCATCGGCTAAAGTTAAGCTCTGTAGTACTGCCGCGACTTCTGCCGATGAATCCTCTCAGTGTTCTGCGTGACTCGTTGTTCTTCTTCAGCCGCAACCTGGGCAGCATCGCCCCGTTGTGCCTGCCGCTGATTGCCCTCGAATGCCTGACCCGCACCCTGGTCGCCGGGCAGTTCGACGGCGCCCACGCGCCCGCCTACGAAGTGCTGATCGGCCTGTTCTTCTACCCGCTGTACAGCGCCGCGCTGATCCTCTTTCTCGATGCCCGCAGCCAGGGCAAGCGCCCCTCGACCCGCAACCTGCTGGCCGCCAGCCTGCCGCTGTGGCCGCGCCTGGCCGTGCTCGCCGGGCTGAGCACGCTGCTGATCATGCTGGCCGCCAGCGCCTTCGTGCTGCCGGCACTGTGGCTGATGGTCAAGCTAGCCTTCGCCGAATACCTGCTGGTACTGCGCGGCCTGACACCCATGCAGGCGATGCGCGAAAGCTTCCTGCTCACGCTCGGGCATTTCTGGTCGCTGCTGGTCTGCGTACTGCTGGTGATCGTGCCGCTGTGGCTGCTCGACGACTGGACCCTGCAACTGCTCGGCGAACAGCAGGATGCCCTCGGCAGCCTGCTGCTGGATGTGTTCAACGGTTTCCTGCAGCTGTTCTCCAGCGTGGTGCTGTTCCGCTGCTACATGCTGTGCTGTGCGCAACCGACAGAGGACAGCCACGCGGGCTAGGCCTCAGAACCTGTTTTACGATCTTCTGAAGTAGAGCCAGACAAGGCACAACGACCAGCGGGAGTAACAGCCGCAGGCTGGCCCGAAGGGTGAGCGCCAGCGAATCAAACGGCTGAGGAAGCGCAGTTTACGAGCTGTAAATGAGCATGACTCGTTTCACTCGCCCTTCGGGTCGCGCTGAAGCGCGTTAGCCGCAAGCGACTTTCCGAAGCCATTTTTAACGCGGTATGGCCGCGAGTCAGGAGATCGTAAACAGGTTCTCAGCCCTCGGCTCAAGGCAGATCCCGCATAGCGCCCTCGGTAACGCGCCGCAGCCTGCGCCAGACATGCCCGGCGCGGCCATCTCCGGTATGCTGCACACCTTTGCAGCCTAGTCCCCGCCGGCCCATGACCCTGCCCCGCTCCCTGCGTTTCTGCCTGATCGCCCTGGCGAGCGTTATCGCCATCCTCGCCGCACTGGTCTACAGCCTGACCTGGCATCCCGATGCACGGGAAGTCGCGCCGGTTTCCTGCCATATCGCCGCGCCCATGCTGCGTCCCGGGCAGACGCTCAAGGTGATGACCTGGAACCTGCAGTCGCTGGGCGGCAAGGGCCGTGTCCCGCAGTACCAGCTCGATGCCACCGCCCCGCCCACCCGCCAGCCCAGCGCCACCGTTCGCGCCGCCACCCTCGACCAGGTGGTGCGCGTGCTGCGCGAGGAGCAGCCGGACGTGCTGCTGTTGCAAGAGCTGCAGGATGGCGCCCGCGCCAGCGACTACGAGGATCAGTTGGGCCTGTTGATGGCGCGCCTGTCCGATATCTACCCGTGCCGCAGCGAAGCCTTCTACTGGCGCGCCTCGTTCGTGCCGCACCCACGGGTGATCGGTAGCGTGGGCATGAAGCTGGCCACCCTCAGCCGCTTCCAGATGAGCAGCGCCGAGCGCCTGCAATTACCCAAGTCTGGCGGCAACCTGCTGGCTCGCCCCTTCGCCCTCAAGCCTGCCCTGCTGGTCAGCCACCTGCCGCTGCATGGCGGCGGCGAGCTGCTCGCCATCAACAGCCAGTTCGCCACCGCCACTCCTGGCGACGACACCCTCTATCGCCAGGCGGAGATGACCCGCGGCCTGCTCGACCACCTGCAGCAGGGCCACACGTCCTGGGTCTTCGGTGGCGACCTCAACCTGCTGCCGCCCGGCCAGTACCCGCTGCTCGCCGCCAGCCAGCGCAGCGGCTATGCCGAGCGCAGCGAGCTGGCCAGCCTCAGCCAGCGCTTCCCGAGCATCCCCGCCGCCAGTGAAGCCAGCGGCGCACAACGCCAGGACTGGTACACCTACGGGCCCAGGGGCACGGAGCCGGATCGCAGCCTCGACCATCTGCTGCACAGCCCGCGCCTGAGCCGCCTGGATGCCCAGGTGCGCAACCGCGACACCCGGGATATTTCCGACCACCTGCCGCTGACCGCACGCCTGCTGCTGCCGCTCAACTGAGCATTGCGCGGCGGGCTGGACAAAGCCGCCGACGCTCGCCATGCTCAGGCCCGAGTCACTTCGCTAAAACAACAAGACGGCCAAGAGCCGCGAAGTAGAAATGCCCAGAATCCTGCTCGCTACCCTGCTGGCGCTGCTGTGCTGCGCCACTGCCCATGCGCAAGACCGCTCGACACCCAACGTGGTGCGTGTCGGCTATTACGAATTTCCGCCCTATTCCTGGACCGATCTCGACGGCCAGCCACGCGGCTCCATCCTCGCCCTGACCGAGCGCCTGCTGCGCCAGGCCGGCTATCGCGGCGAATACCGTTCGCTGCCGGGCGCACGCCTGTATGCGGCCGTGCGCGATGGCAGCGTGCAGCTGTGGCCCGGCGCCGGCGGCAAGAGCGAGCTGGAGGGGCACACCTTCGAGGCGCGCAACAGCATGGGCGAGATCAGCCTGGCGCTGTACCGCCGCCCCGGCACGCCAGCCCCGGATATCCCGGCCGACCTGCGCGGCCGTGCGGTCATCGTGATCAGCGGCTACAGCTACTGGAAGTCGGTCAACGACCTGCTGACCGACCCGGCCCTGGCCATCACCACCCACCGCACCAGCACCCATGCCTCGGCCCTGGAGATGCTCCTGCGCAAGCGCGGCGACTACCTGCTCGACTACCAGGCGCCGGTGGAACAGACGCGCAAGTCCCTCGGCCTGCCGCCACTGCCGGCCACCGTACTGCAGCGCATGCCGCTGCGCCTGATCGCCTCGCGGCATGCCGCCGGCAGCCAGCACCTGCTGCAACAGCTCGATGCGGCCTATGACGAGCTGCGCGCCAGCGGTGCCGACCTCGAACTGAAGTAGCCCTTTGGGGCGATGGCGAGAACCGTAGGTTGGGTTGAGGAGCAACGCGACGAAGCCCAACGAGCGCTGGCCTGCCCGGCTTCCCGGTTGCCTGCCGCCACCTCGTCGGGCTTAGCTGCGCTCAACACCAACCGGCTCGGGCAATCCCGCGCCGGGGATCGCCATGCCATAGGTAACCGACCCTCACTTGCGCGGCTTGGCCCGCGCGGTGGGTTCGGCCACCAGCGGGTCATCCGGCCAGTAGTGCTTGGGGTAACGGCCCTTGAGGTCCTTCTTCACTTCCAGGTAAGTGTTGGCCCAGAAGCTGGCCAGATCCTGGGTCACTTGCACCGGGCGGCGCGCCGGCGACAGCAGGTGCAGCTTGAGCCCCAGCCGGCCACCGGCGATACGCGGGGTGGCCGCCAGGCCGAACAGTTCCTGCAGACGTACCGCCAGCACCGGCGGCTCCTCGGCGTAGTCGATGGCGATGCGCGACCCCGACGGCACCGCCAGGCTGCGCGGCGCCAACTCGTCGAGACGCTGCGGCAACGGCCAGGGCAGCAGGCTGGCGAGCATGCCGGGCAGGTCCAGGTTGGCGAAGTGGCTGAGCCGGCTGACCTTGCTTAAGAATGGCTGCAGCCAGGTTTCCAGGCTGGCCAGCAAGGCCGCGTCGCTCAGGTCCGGCCACTCGCTGCGGTCCTTGTCCGCCAGATCGAGACGCCGCAGCAGAGCCACCCGTGCCTGCCACTGGCGCAGCTCGGGCGTCCACGCCAGCAGTTCCAGGCCCTTGCGCCGCACCAGGCCGAGCAGGGCACGGGCCCGCGCCGCCTCGTCCAGACCGCTGAGCGCCTCGCGGCCGAGCACCAGTTCGCCGACCCGGCGCTGGCGCTCGGCGCGCAGCACGCCTTCGCGCTCATCCCACTCCAGCTCTTCACGCACGCCGACCTGCTCGGCCAGCTCGCCTTCGAACAGCGCCGGGTCGAGGTCGGCGGCCAGGTAGATGCGCTCCTCGCGCTGGCCCTGGCGACTGCCGAGGTCGGCAATCACCAGCCATTCGTGTTTCATCAGCGCATCCGGCTCGCCGAACAGCGCCGCGCGGCCGTTGGCCAGACGGTACTCGCCACCGCCGGCGCGGCGCTGGCAGGCGACCCGGTCGGGGTAGGCGAACGCCAGCAGGCAGCCGAGCCAGCGCGGGTGCTCGGGGTCGGCCACCGGGCGCTGCGGCTTACCACGCAGGTAGGAACGGAACTGCCGGGCCAGCTGGCGCGCCCGCTGCACGCCGCCCTGGCTGCCGCGCCGGGCCCGATCCTCGCCACTGAGCAGGGCGATGCGGCTGTGCAGGTCGGCACCGCCGCCGCGCAGGATGTCGCGTTCGCCGAGCAGCGCCGCCAAGTCGCAGGCCAGACTGCTCAGGCCCAGGGCCTGACCGCGCAACAGCAGGTGAGCAATGCGCGGATGCGCCGGCAGCTCGGCCATGGCCTGGCCGTGATGGTTGAGGCCGCCGCGCTCGTCCAGCGCACCGAGGCGCTGCAGCAGGTCGCGGCCCTGGGCAAAGGCGGCGCCCGGCGGCGCATCGAGAAAGGCCAGCTCCGCCGGCGTCACACCCCAGCGCGCCAGTTGCAGGGCCAGCCCGGCCAGGTCGGCCTGGAGGATTTCCGCGCCGCCATAGGCGGCCAGCTGTTCGTGCTGGGCCTCCGACCACAAGCGGTAGCACACGCCCGGCTGCAAGCGCCCGGCGCGGCCGGCGCGCTGGGTGGCGCTGGCGCGGGAGATGCGCTGGGTATCCAGACGGGTCATGCCGCTGGCCGGATCGAAGCGCGGCACGCGGGCCAGGCCGGCGTCGACCACCACGCGCACGCCGTCGATGGTCAGGCTGGTCTCGGCGATATTGGTCGCCAGCACCACCTTGCGCTGGCCCGCCGGCGCCGGTTCGATGGCCGCGCGCTGGGCCGCCAGGTCAAGCTCGCCATGCAGCGGGCAGAGCAGGATGTCGCTCCGCCCGGCCAGGGCCTCGGCCAGTTGTTCGTGAACGCGGCGGATCTCGGCCTGGCCGGGGAGGAACAGCAGCAGGCTGCCCGGCTCGTCGGCCAGGGCCTGCAGCACGGTCTGCAGCACCTGTGGCTCCATCCATTCGCCGGGCTGGAACGGACTGCCCCAGCGGATCGCCACCGGGTGCATGCGCCCCTCGCTGCGCACCACCGGCGCATCGCCGAGCAGCGCCGAGAGGCGTTCGCCTTCCAGGGTGGCGGACATCAGCAGCACCTTCAGCGGCGGCTCGTCGCGCAGCAGCTCGCGGCCGTTGAGGGTCAGGGCCAGGGCCAGGTCGGCATCCAGACTCCTCTCGTGGAACTCGTCGAAGATCACCAGGCCAACGCCATCCAGCGCCGGGTCGTCCTGCAGGCGACGGGCGAGGATGCCCTCGGTGACCACCTCGATGCGCGTGCGCGGGCCGACCTTGCTCTCCAGGCGGATGCGGTAGCCGACGGTCTCGCCAACCGCCTCACCCAGCTCGCTGGCCAGCCGTTCGGCGGCGGCGCGGGCGGCCAGCCGGCGCGGTTCGAGCATGAGAATGGTCTGCCCGGCCAGCCACGGCTCGTCCAGCAGCGCCAGCGGCACGCGGGTAGTCTTGCCGGCGCCGGGCGGCGCTTCCAGCACGGCTTCGTGGCGCTCGCCAAGGGCAGCACGCAGGGCGGGGATAACGGCATCTATGGGCAGGGGATTCATGGCGGCTCCGCAAACGAGGCGGCGATTATAGAGCGCCGGGCAGGCGAACCGGGCATGCTGCGCCGCGGTCTGAAAAACGCTGTGCAGTTTGCCCGCAGCAAAGCAGTGCCGGGCCATCCAACTGCAACAGCGGCCTTGGTATAGTGCCGCATCATTTTCAGGAGGTGCCCATGCACATGAAGTCCCGTGTTATCGGCGGCGTTCTCGCCCTTACCCTGTTCACCCAGCTGACCGCCTGCGGCACGCTGTTCTTCCCTGACCGTCGCGGCCAGATCGAAGGGCGGATCGACCCCCTGGTGGCCGGCCTGGATGCCATCGGCATCCTGTTCTACGTGATCCCCGGGCTGATCGCCTTCGGCATCGACTTCGCCACCGGCGCCATCTACCTGGAGAGCGACCAGTACTCGCTGGCTCCGGAAAAACTGCAGGACGCCATCGGCGCCGACGGCCGGGTCGACCAGGCCAAGCTGAAAGCCATCATCGCCCGCGAGACCGGCCTGCAACTGCCGCTCGACGACCCGCGCCTGATCCAGCACAGCGGCAACCTGCAGCAACTGGCCGCCTACGGCCTACGTCCGGCGGCCTGATGCACGACGGCGGCCATAGCCTGCCCGGGCGGCCATGAGCATCGCCCCCGGGCATGCCCGCCTGCTGCGCCTGGCCACCGGCGCGGCCCTCGCCACCGCGCTGACCCTGGCGGCGGCCAAGGCCGTGGCCTGGTGGCTGAGCGGCTCGGTCAGCCTGCTCGCCGGCCTCACTGACTCGCTGCTGGATGGCGCCGCCTCGCTGCTCAACCTGATCGCCGTGCACTATGCCCTGCGCCCGGCCGACGAGGACCACCGCTACGGGCATGGCAAGGCCGAGGCCCTGGCCGGCCTGGCCCAGGCGTTGTTCATCAGCGCCAGCGCGGTGCTGATCGCAGTGCAGGCAGCCGAGCGCCTGCAGCACCCGCAACCCCTGGGCGCCCCTGGGCTGGGCATCGCGGTGATGATCCTGTCGCTGCTGCTGACCTGCGCCCTGCTGCTGTTCCAGCGCCACGTGGTGCGGGTCACCGGCTCCACGGCGGTACGCGCCGACTCGCTGCACTACCGCTCCGACCTGCTGCTCAACGCCAGCATCCTGTTCGCCCTGGTGCTGGCCGGCTTCGGCTGGCAGCACCTGGACGCCCTGTTCGGCCTGGGGATCGCCGCCTACATCCTGTGGAGTGCGCTGACCATAGTGCGCGAGGCGGTGGCGGTGCTGATGGACCAGGAGCTGGCGGCGGATGTCAGCGAGCGCATGCACGCCCTGGCCTGCGCGGTGCCGGGCGTGCTCGGCGCCCATGACCTGCGCACGCGGATTTCCGGCACGCGCTGGTTCGTCCAGCTGCACCTGGAACTGCCGGGCGAGCTGCCGCTGTCAGAGGCTCATCGTCTCTGCGAGCGGGTCGAGCGCGCCATTCACGGCGAGTTTCCGCGCGCCGAGGTGCTGGTGCACGCCGACCCGGTCGAGCGTCGCACCGTCTGAGTGATGGGCCGACGGCATCGGCACCGTCGACGCCAGGATCAACAGCACGAGAAACAACACATCGATCAAACCCAGTGACTTGCTCATGCGAAACGCTCCGACTCTGCCGGCCGGCAGTCTCCCAGAGCGCGCGTCAAGCGGGGGTAAAGCCTGGGTAAAGACGCTGATACGCAGCGTATGGATTCGACTAGAGCAATTACTCTAAAAACCCTAGACTGGCAGCGCTTCCCCCCCACAACAACAAGATCGAGGATCTGCGCATGCCACTCTCCCCTAGCGCCATCGCCCTGCTGGGCCTGGTCGCCCTGCCTCTGTTTTTCGTCCTGCTGATGGTCAACCAGCGCGGCCTGCTGGTACTCGGCGGGCGGATGAAGGTCAACGCCTTCGCCCCGGACGGCAGCAACACCCCCAGCGCATTCGGCCAGCGCCTGATCCGCGCCCACGCCAACTGCCTGGAAAACCTGCCGATGCAGGCCGCCGTGCTGCTCTACGCCATCGCCAGCGGGCAGACCGCGATCACCGACCCACTGGCCTGCGTGCTGCTCGGCGCGCGGCTGTTCCAGGCGGCGATGCACCTGATCAGCACCAGCACCCTATTCGTCTGGCTGCGCTTCGCCGGCTTCCTGGCGCAACTGCTGATCCTCACCTGGTGGCTGCTGAAGCTGGCGGCACTGCTCTGAGAAACGCTGCAAAGACAAATCGCAGGCAAGAAAAAGGGGAGGCACCTGGCCTCCCCTTTTTCTTGTCCGGCACTGACGTTCGTGTCGCCGCTTTCCTCGCCCGCCTGGTTGGGCAGTGCGGACCCGGGAGCCTGCACGATCCGGTAGGACCGCCGGCGCCGCGGCACCTGATTGGGCGCTGCGGGTGGACATACGTCCGGGCCATGAAACTGAGGGAAAGCTTAACCAGCCAGTGCCGGCACAGGATTGCTAATATTGCTCAATCGACAGCCGCTTGCGCAATTTTTCACCCCTGATAAAGTCAGCAGCGCAATCCATACAGAAAAAGAGCCGCCAATGAACAAGCTTGATCGCTACGACCTGCGCATTCTTGCCGAACTGCAGCGCGACGCGCGCATCTCCAACCAGGAGCTGGCCGAGCGTATCGGCCTGTCGCCCTCACCCTGCTCGCGGCGGGTCAAGCAGCTGGAAGACGACGGCTATATCGCCCGCCAGGTGGCGCTGCTGGATCGCAAGAAACTCGGCCTGAGCCTGACCGCCTTCGTCCTGATCGGCATGGACCGCCACACCCCGGAGCGCTTCGAGCACTTCCAGTCAGTGATCCGCCAGTGCCCGGAGGTGCTGGAGTGCAGCCTGGTGACCGGGATGGACGCCGACTACCAGCTCAAGGTGGTGGTGCCGGACATGGACCACTACCAGAAATTCCTGCTCGGCCAGCTGACCCGTATCGAGGGTGTGACCAGCGTGCGCTCCAGTTTCGTGCTCGATTCGGTGATCGCCAGCACCGAGCTGCCGCTGGAGCACCTGCGCGGCTGATCGCCGCAGGGGCGACCGACGCGTGCTGCTTCACCGGCCGGGACGCGTATAATCGCCGCCCCGTTGTCCGCTAGCGTCGCAAGAGGCCCCCGATGGAAACCGAACAGTTCGAAAACCTGATGATGTACGTGCTGGTCGGCGGCCTGATGGTGTTCATGTTCTTCATCATCTGGGACCTGGCCAAGAAGTCCAAAGCCGGCCGCCTGGGCACGGCGATCCTGTTCCTCGGTCTGGGTCTGTGCCTGTTCGCCTTCCTGGCCAAGCCGCTGATCACCTACATCATTGAAGTGACGCGTGGCATTCACGGGTAGGTTGGGTTGAGGAGCGCAGCGACGAAGCCCAACAGGCAGCCCCGATAGCGCCTGCGTTGGGCTTCGCTGCGCTCAACGCCAACCTACGATTGCGCGCTACAACTGCGGCGGCAGATCCTTCCACTCGCCAGGCTGCAGGCCATCCAGGCTCCACGGGCCGATCCGCACCCGCACCAGGCGCAGCGTCGGCAGGCCCACGGCGGCGGTCATGCGGCGTACCTGACGGTTGCGCCCCTCGCGAATCACCAGCTCCAGCCAGGCGGTTGGCACGCTCTTGCGAAAACGCACCGGCGGGTTGCGCTCCCACAGTTGCGGCTCGTCCAGCCGACGCGCCCCGGCCGGCAGAGTCGGGCCATCGTTGAGCTGCACGCCCTCGCGTAGCTGACGCAGCTGCTCCTCGCTCGGTTCGCCCTCCACCTGTACCCAGTAGGTCTTGGCCAGTTTGTGCTTAGGATCGGCGATGCGCGCCTGCAGGCGGCCATCGTTAGTCAGCAGCAACAGGCCTTCGCTGTCACGGTCCAGACGTCCGGCCGGATAGACACCGGGCACGCTGACGAAGTCCTTGAGAGTGGCGCGGCCCTGCTCGTCCTGGAACTGGGTGAGCACGTCGAACGGCTTGTTCAGCACGATCAGCCGCGGCTCGCTCGGCGGCGCCGTGGCCTCCCGGCGCGGGGCCGGTTTGCCGGTGGGGCGGCGGGGTGCGGAAGGACGAGGCGGACGCGGCATGGCAGGTTCGGCAGGTAACAGGGCGGTGCAGTGTAACCGAGGCCGTGGCTGACTTATCAGCGCCGCTGATCGTGCCCCGCTGCGGCGTCGGGACGGCTATGCTGCCGGGGTCGTTTTATCGCCCGATCAAGGAGCCACAGATGAGCAGCGAGTCCGTCCTCGATACCTTTACCGGCTGGGCCGCGATGGCCGCCGGCACCGCCCTGCAACCCTACGAGTTCAGCCCTGGCGCGCTGGGCGCCGAGGAAGTCGAAGTGGCCGTGGAGTTCTGCGGCATCTGCCACTCCGACCAGTCGATGATCGACAACGAATGGGGCAATGCGCGCTTCCCCTTCATCCCCGGCCATGAAGTGGTCGGCAAGGTGGTGCGCGTGGGCGACCAGGTGCGCGGCCTCAAGCTCGGCCAGCGGGTCGGCATCGGCTGGTACAAGGGCAGCTGCATGCACTGCCACTCCTGCATGGAAGGCACCCACCAGCTGTGCCGCACGGTGAAACCGACCATAGTCGGCAGCAACGGCGGTTTCGCCAACCGCCTGCGCGCGCACTGGGCCTGGGCCATCGCCCTGCCGGACAACCTCGAGCCGAGCGCCGCCGGCCCGCTGTTCTGCGGCGGCTCCACGGTGTTCGCACCGCTGCTGGAACACGACATCAAGCCCACCGACCGGGTCGGCGTGGTCGGCATTGGCGGCCTCGGCCACCTGGCCCTGCGCTTCCTCAATGCCTGGGGCTGCGAAGTCACCGCCTTCACCTCCTCACTGAGCAAGCAGGAAGAAGCCCAGCGCCTCGGCGCACATAAGGTGGTGGCATCCACCGACAGCGCCGCACTGAAGGCGATTGCCGGCACCCTGGACTTCCTGCTGATCACCGCCAGCGCCGACCTGGACTGGAACGCCCTGCTCGGCACCCTGCGCGGCAAGGGCCGCCTGCACTTCGTCGGCATCGCGCCGAGTGCCATTCCGGTGCATGTGTTCAGCCTGATCCCACAGCAGAAGAGCCTGTCCGGCTCGCCGGTGGGCTCGCCGGCCCATATGGCGACCATGCTGGAATTCTGCGCCCGTCACCAGATCCTGCCGCAGGTGGAGATCTTCCCGATGAGCCAGGTCAACCAGGCCATCGACCACCTGCGTGCCGGCAAGGCGCGCTACCGCGTGGTGCTCGACGCCAGCCGTTAAGCGCCCCTTGGTAAATCCCGGTTACAGCCAGGTAGCCCGGACTTCAGTCCGGGACACTTCCGCCAACCCCGGACTGAAGTCCGGGCTACGGGAGCAACTGTCCTGCTCGTGCGCAGCCGTAAGCTGGGTCTCTGTGGGAGTGGCTTTAGCCGCGAAACAGGCTCAGCACCGCGCCCATTCGTGGCTAAAGCCACTCCCGCACGCCCCCAGAGCCAGACCTGGAAAGGTCGTGAACAGGTTCTTAGCGGAACGGCGGCTCGTCGAAGCTGCGCAGCTTGCGCGAGTGCAGCGAGTCGAGCTGGCAGCGCAGCAGGTCGAGGGCGGCGATGCCAATCGACAGGTGCTGGCTGACCGCGCGCTGGTAGAAGCCGCTGGCCGAGCCGGGCAGCTTGATCTCGCTGTGTAGCGGCTTGTCCGATACGCACAGCAGGGTGCCGTAGGGCACGCGCAGGCGGTAACCCTGGGCGGCGATGGTGCCGCTTTCCATGTCCACTGCCACCGCGCGGGACAGGTTGATCAACGGCCGTTCGTGGGCCCAGTGCAGCTCCCAGTTGCGGTCGTCGTAGGTCAGCACGGTGCCAGTGCGCAGGCGCTTCTTGAGGGTCTCGCCACGCTCGCCGGTGACGCTGGCAGCCGCCTCCTGCAGCGCCTGCTGCACTTCGGCCAGGGCCGGGATGGGGATATGCGGCGGCAGCACGCGATCCAGTATCCCGTCCCTGCGCATATAGGCGTGGGCCAGCACGTAGTCGCCAATGGTCTGCGACTGCCGTAGGCCGCCGCAGTGGCCGATCATCAGCCAGCAGTGCGGGCGCAGCACGGCCAGGTGGTCGGTGATGTTCTTGGCGTTGGACGGGCCGACGCCGATATTGACCAGGGTAATGCCGTGGCCGTCATTGGCGATCAGGTGGTAGGCCGGCATCTGGTAGCGGTGCCAGACCACCGCGTCGGCCACCGCCTGGGCATCCTCTTCGGATGTGCCGCGTTCGATGATCACGTTGCCCGGCAGCACCATGCGCACGAAACGCGGGTCTTCGCGCAGGCGCTCCAGGCCATGACGGATGAACTGGTCGACATAGCGATGGTAGTTGGTCAGCAGGATCCACGGCTGCACATGGCGCCAGTCGCTACCGGTGTAGTGCTGGATGCGCTTGAGCGAGAAATCGGTGCGCGCCGCATCGAACAGCGCCAGCGGCAGGTCGTTGCTGTCGCCCCAGCCGTACAGGCCATCGGCCACCGAGTCGGTGGCGGCGGACAGGTCGGTGCTGGGGAACACCCGCGCCAGCTCGGCGGCAGTCACCCCGGAGCCGGCCAGCTCGTCACCCTGGTCGACCACGTAGGGATAGGGGATGTTCTGCTGGCTGAAGCCGACTTCCACGGTCAGGGTGAAGTCTTCCATCAGCGGCCGCAGCTGGTCGAGCAGGTAGCCGCGGAAGGCATCCGGCTGGGTCACGGTGACTCGGTAGGTGCCCGGCACCTGCACCTTGGCGTAGGCGCGCACGGTGCTCGGCACTTCACCCTGGCACAGGTAGGTCAGGCGCAGCTCGGGATAGCGAAACTGGGCGCGCTGGCTCTCGCTCGGCTGGGTGCGCTCCTTGAGGTACAGCTTGAGCGCCTGACTCAAGGCATTGACAGCCTGCTGGTGCAAAGCCGCGAGGCGCTCGACGGCCTCCTCGGCGGTGGCGGCAACGGCGAACTCACTGATGGGCATGGCAGACACGGGCAGCTTCCTGGCTGGGATTACCGGCCTATCTTGCGCCTTTGCCAGCGAGCGAAGCCAGCCCGGGCAAGCGCGTGCATTGCACAATCCAGCGAGCCCAATGTTCGAGCGGCAAGGCACGCACAGGCGATCTAGGCTTGGCATGAACCGCCAAGGAGAACCGCCGTGCGTGCCCTGTCGATCCTCTGCCTGCTGCT